>NZ_KV794113.1:199109-300031 GCF_001808655.1 Streptococcus sp. HMSC078H03 | reverse complement strand
CCTCATGCGTTGGTTCGAATCCAGCTACCCCAGTAAAAGGTATCGGGTGCATTGGCACCGTCTATGTTAACCATTGTCTTTGCGGGTACCTTTAAAAATATATTGTTATCAAGGGTCAGAATTGGCTGGCTCTTGTTGGAGGATCTTTTTAGAATGAACGAATTTGAAGAATTGCTAAACAGTGTTAGCGAAGTTAACACAGGTGACGTTGTAACAGCTGAAGTTATCTCAGTAGATAATGATCAAGCAAATGTTGTTATCGAAGGAACTGGTATCGAAGGTGTTTTGACACGTCGTGAATTGACAAACGACCGTGACGCAAACGTTGCAGACCTTGTTAAAGTTGGTGAAACACTTGAAGTGCTTGTTCTTCGTCAAGTTGTTGGTAAAGATACTGATACTGTAACTTACCTTGTATCTAAAAAACGCTTGGAAGCTCGCAAAGCTTGGGATAAACTTGTTGGTCGTGAAGAAGAAGTTGTTACTGTTAAAGGAACACGCGCTGTTAAAGGCGGACTTTCTGTTGAATTTGAAGGTCTTCGTGGATTTATTCCAGCTTCAATGATCGATACTCGTTTTGTTCGTAACACTGAACAATTTGTAGGTCAAGAATTTGACGCTAAAATTAAAGAAGTTGATCCAGCTGAAAACCGTTTCATCCTTTCACGTCGTGAAGTTGTTGAAGCAGAAGCTGCAGAAGCTCGTAAAGAAGTCTTCTCTAAACTTGAAGTTGGTTCAATCGTAACTGGTAAAGTTGCTCGTTTGACAAGCTTCGGTGCTTTCATCGACCTTGGTGGTGTTGACGGACTTGTTCACGTGACTGAATTGTCTCACGAACGTAACGTTTCACCTAAATCAGTTGTATCTGTAGGTGATGAAGTTGAAGTTAAAGTTCTTGCTATCGACGAAGAAGCAGGACGTGTATCACTTTCACTTAAAGCAACAACACCTGGACCATGGGATGGCGTTGAACAAAAACTTGCTGCTGGTGATGTTATCGAAGGTAAAGTTAAACGTTTGACTGACTTCGGTGCTTTCGTTGAAGTATTGCCAGGTATCGATGGACTTGTTCACATCTCACAAATTTCACACAAACGTGTTGAAAATCCAAAAGATGTTCTTTCAGTAGGTCAAGACGTTACTGTTAAAGTTCTTGAAGTAAACGCTGATGCAGAACGTGTATCACTTTCAATCAAAGCTCTTGAAGAACGTCCAGCTAACGCTGAAGGCGAAAACAACGAAAAACGTCAATCACGTCCACGTCGTCCAAAACGTCAAGAAAAACGTGACTACGAACTTCCAGAAACTCAATCTGGATTCTCAATGGCGGATCTTTTCGGAGATATCGAATTGTAAGATAAAAAAAGAGGCATGGAAACATGTCTTTTTTTCTATTTTAGAGTATGCTATAATAGTATACTGTTAGCACCCTTAGTGTAATGGATATCACGTAAGATTCCGGTTCTTGAGATAGGGGTTCGATTCCCTTAGGGTGCAAAAAGAAAAACGTTGAAAGATTTTTTCTCTCAACGTTTTTTAGTCGGTAAGTTTTAGTGAAAGTATTTCATAAAATCTTTTAGCCTTGAAAAGGAAAAAAGCAAACATATAGAAGAAAAGCTATTAGCTTATCCTAAAACCAAAGTAAGCTACTTTATTAGCATCCCCATAGTTGATTTATTGGGGAGACAGTTTGGCTAATCTTTTGCAATTTATTAAAAAATTTGCTATAATACTCAATATCTCATATTGGGGTCGTTACGGATTCGACAGGCATTATGAGGCATATTCTGCGACTCGTGTGGCGACGTAAACGCTCAGTTAAATATAACTGCAAAAAATACTAATTCTTACGCTGTAGCAGCCTAAACACCTGCTCGCGTGACTTCTAGCAGATTGCTTATGTTTGTTTAGAGGTTTTATTGATTTATAAGCTACGTTTGACCATTGCCTAGCTGGTTGAAAAGAGATTTATAGGCTCGCAGATAGAAGGCTTGAGTTATGTGTCGTCTATCTGTTAAATGAAAGACATAACCTATGGTTGTAGACGAATATGTTGGCAGGTGTTTGGACGTGGGTTCGACTCCCACCGGCTCCATAAAAACCAGAGGCGTCAGCCTTTTATTTGTATATATAGGAATTTATTATGAAAAAACTTTTGTCTTTGACCGTTTTAGGTCTCTCACTTTTTACTCTAGCTGCTTGTGGAAAATCTTCGTCTAAGACAGAGACGAAGGGATCTTTGGATAATGAAGCCTCTAAGATTTTAACCGTTAAGCATGGGAATGTTCGCCAGAACTTTGATAAGATTACCATGGCAAATGCTTCTCAGGAATTTTCAGGAGGCTCAAATCTTGATAGCTTGAAGGGTTGGTTTGGTGAACCTTCATCAACGAGTCAGGAGCAGGCAGGAGATGCTAAGCTTGATGTTTATAATTGGCAGTATGACAATGTTGTTGTTACAGCGAAACTCTTTAACAATAGCACTGTGGTTAAGTCAATTTCAAACTTTTCTTACGTCCGTGATCCTAAAATCACACTGAAGATGTACGAAAATCTCAAAAATGGAACTAGCTATGACGATGCTGTCAAAACGCTTGGTACACCTGATGTTTATTCGATTGCAGTCTCTTCAGATGCAACAATGACACAAGCGCTTTGGTCTTCGAACCTTGTTGCTAAGAAGGGTGAAACAGGTAGCCTTACCCTTAACTTTAAAAATGGTGCCTTGGAAAACAAGTCACAAGCAAATTTGATTAATAAGTAATCGCAGTAAAAGATGCCTTTCTAAATCAATGAAGGCATTTTTTTGTTATAATAAAAGGAGCGATTAAAATTATGGAGATGTAATGACCAAAAAAAGACTATTTTTTATAGGGATAGCCGGTTTAATACTGGTATTCTTATGGCCTCTTTTAAATAACTTCATCCCCTTAATCAAGGAATGGACCAACGCTAAGCATGATCAAGCCTTTTTAAGAGAAGTTTTTAAGCAGGCTAATTTCCAAAATGCACTGATCCTTCTTAGTCTCATGATTCTGTCATCGGCTATTCCTGGAGTTTCAAGTTCTATTTTTTGTATTTTTGTTGGGCTACTCTATGGCCCTTTGCTTGCGATTCCGATGAATATTATTGGTAATACTTTTGGGAATTTGACTAGTTTTGAAATTCTGAGAAGACTTGAAAAGCCAGAGAAGTCCAAACGCATGGAGAAACTTCTAAACTATATTGAGAACTTTAAGCATCGCTTTATTGGGATTTCACTGGCCTTCTCTATTCCATTTATACCATCAGCTCTGGTCAATTATGCTTGTGTTCAAATGAATTTACCCACAAGGACGAGGATTTTGGCGACACTTATTGGAGTGACGCCAGTATCGATTGTTTATGCAGTTAGTGGAGATTTGTTGCTTAATATCCGTCCAATCCGAATGCCATTAGTGGCAGTACTTGCCATCTTGCTTTTTATCTCACTCGTCATTTACTTTATCCATTTTAGGAAGGAAAAAAATGAGCTTCATTCAAGTAACTAAAGAAGAATTTAACACACATGCTCAACAAGTGTCTGAGCGTTCTTTTATGCAAACTGAGGAAATGGCTAAGCTTCTTGAAAAACGTGGATTTAGCATTAGCTATGTCGCTTGGAAAGAAGGAGACCAGCTAGAAGTCTCAGCAATTGTCTACAGCATGCCTATGACTGGTGGGCTTCGTATGGAGGTGAATTGTGGACCGATTCACTCAAATACAGCTCATCTAAGCGACTTTTACCAAGGTTTGAAGGATTATGCTAAGGAAAATGGTGCTCTTGAACTATTAATCAAACCTTATGATACTTATCAAACTTTTGATAGTAATGGTGAACCAACTAGTGATGAGCAGAAGCAATTGATTAGTCAATTGACTGATTTAGGCTATAGCTTTGATGGTTTACAGACAGGCTATCCTGGTGGTGAACCTGACTGGCACTATGTGAAGGATTTATCAGGGATTGAAGAAAAAGATCTCATCAAATCTTTTAGTAAAAAGGGAAAACCTCTGGTTAAAAAAGCCAAAACGTTCGGGATTAAATTAAAAAAACTGAAACGTGATGAGTTATCCATTTTTAAAGAAATCACTTCAGCGACCTCTGATCGTCGTGAGTATAGTGATAAATCGTTGGATTATTATCAAGACTTTTATGATGCTTTTGGTGACAATGCTGATTTTATGGTTGCTACCCTGAATTTTCAAGATTACTATGACCATTTGGAAAGTGATCAAGCTAAATTGGGGGCTAGAATTGTTAAACTCCAGGCTGATTTAGAGGCTAATCCAAAGTCTGAGAAAAAGCAAAACCAATTGAGAGAACTATCAAGTCAGTTTGAGACTTTTGATGTTCGTAAGGGAGAGGCAACTGCCTTTATCGATAAGTATGGTCAGGAAGACATTGTTCTGGCTGGAAGTCTTTTCGTCTATACCCCTCAAGAAGCTGTTTATCTCTTTAGTGGATCTTATCCTGAGTTTAATAAGTTTTATGCGCCAGCGCTCTTGCAAGAGTATGTGATGACACAAGCTATCAAACGTGGTATTACTTTCTATAATTTCCTTGGGATTATGGGGATTTTTGATGGTTCAGATGGAGTTTTGCGATTTAAACAAAACTTTAATGGTTACATTGTTCGCAAGATGGGAACCTTCCGCTATTATCCACAACCGCTTAAATACAAAGCGATTCAAGGAGTTAAGAAACTGCTTGGACGTTCTTAAATTTTAGAGGACTTCGATTTGAGTCCTCTTTCATTATAAGTCTCTATATGGGCTTGGACCATTGTAAAGAGAGATTAGAAATTAAGGAGGTAAGTTGATGAAACTTGCACTATTGGGTACAGGAATGATTGTGACAGAGGTTCTTCCTGTGTTAACTACTATTGAAGGAATTGAGCTTAAAGCTATCATGTCGACACCACGATCACTTGACAAAGCTAAAGCTTTAGCTAAGCAATATGGTTTGGCTCAGGCGACTAGTGATTATGAGGAGATTTTGTCCAATCCAGAAGTTGATACGATTTATGTGGGAACGCCCAACCATACCCATTATAACTATGCTAAGAAAGCACTTTTGGCCGGCAAGCATGTTATCTGTGAGAAACCCTTCACCTTACATTTGGAAGAGTTTGAAGAGCTAGCTAAGCTTGCTCAAGAAAAAGAGCTTCTCTTGATGGAGGCTATTACCAATCAATATTTGGCTAATTTTACAGCGATTAAGGAAGCCTTGTCTGATATTGGGGATGTTAAGATTGTGAATATCAATTATTCCCAATATTCATCACGTTATGATGCCTTCAAGCGAGGAGAGATTGCTCCTGCCTTCAATCCTGAAATGGGTGGGGGAGCACTTAGAGATCTTAATATTTACAATATCCATCTTCTAGTTGGCCTTTTTGGAAAGCCTCATCGTGTGGAATATCTACCTAATGTGGAGCGAGGAGTAGATACGTCAGGAATTCTAGTTTTGGACTATGGTAACTTTAAGGCTGTTGCCATTGGAGCTAAAGACTGTAGTGCAGAGATTCGTTCAACTATTCAAGGGGATAAGGGAGCTATTACCATTTTTGGTGCAACCAACACTCTCCCTGAGATTGGCGTCACCCTCAATGGTCAGAAAGAGAGAGTCGTCAATCTCAATAGTCTACAACATCGTATGCATGATGAATTTGTGGCTTTTGAAAAGATGGTGGCGACCAAGGATTTTGACAGTGTTGCCAAGCAGTTGGAACATAGTCGTCAGGTTATGGAAGTTCTGGATCAAGCTTCGAAAGCTTTGTAACATACAAAAAAACAAGCAGTGGTATTAGCCATTGCTTGTTTTGTCTTATACAGTTGTTGGGAATGAGATCTCAATCAATTTGTCAGTGTGTACTGTTCTGAGTTTGTCCATCAAAACGATATCCTTGTCGATTTTTCGTTTGAGGAAGAATTCACGGATAACTTCTAATTCATTGTCTTTAACAGCACGGTGTTTATTTGAAATCAAGAGTTCATAATGCTTAGGTGCTTGTGTAAAGACAACATCAGTATTCCCAGCAGAGTAGGTCTCTACGAGAAAGGCATCCGTGTTGTCAAGTTGGTTTTGAACAAGTTCTTGGTGTGTACGGGTCGTATTAATGAGTTTCATAGTTTCCTCCTAGGATTTGCCAGTTGTTGTGTTAGTTTCTTTCCATTGTTCGATTCCCCATTTATGACTGCCACGTTTAAGTTTAGC
Source organism: Streptococcus sp. HMSC078H03 (assembly GCF_001808655.1). Classification (NCBI taxonomy): domain Bacteria; kingdom Bacillati; phylum Bacillota; class Bacilli; order Lactobacillales; family Streptococcaceae; genus Streptococcus; species Streptococcus sp. HMSC078H03. Next base: position 293,793 of record NZ_KV794113.1, on the reverse strand, counting down.
AATGGCTTCGTCAATTGGAAACCAGGCCAGGTTATTGAAATCTTCGAGAGGTTTGCCAATTTTTGAAAAATCTACAACTTCATAAATATAGGCTGGATTGTAATAGTAAGTGTCACGGTGGCTTGAATAGAAGTATTCATCAGCCTGGCCATAGTACTGGCCTAAAGTGGCTGTAAACCCAAGTTCTTCAATTAACTCGCGTTCTAATGCGCTATAGTGATCCTCGCCTGCTTCGATTTCTCCACCTGGGAGAAACCAAGCCCCGTTAGGAGCCTGGACTAAAATAATCTTTGTCTTGTCTTGGTTAGGAATCACAGCATAAACACCGTAACGTGTTTGATAATGAGCTCCCTCAACCTTGTCACCAAATGTTGGATTCATGAGTTGCTCCTTACGTTTATTTGCCTATATTATACTAAAATTTTGCTCATTTTCCTATTGATTTAGGCAGAATTAGGGATAAATTTGAAAATAGGAAATGAAACGATAAAGAAACCAAGTCATTGCGACTTGGTTTCTTTATTTAATCAGTTTCTTTTGCTGTCTCAGCTTTCTGAGCAGTTTTTTCAGCTTTTTTAGCAGACTTAATGGTGATGTGGCCTTTTGAAGTCATGACAGCCTTGAGATCTTTTTCATTTGGATTTTCAAGGTAGAAGTCAGTAATAGCGTCTTCAATATGATCTTGGATGGTACGACGTAGTGGTCGAGCCCCCATCTTAGGATCGTAACCGAGGTCAACCAATTTTTCCTTAACTTTCTCAGTTACACTGAGGTGGATACCGTTATTAGCCAAGCGTTGGTTGACATTATCAAGCATGAGGTCAACGATAGTAAGGAGATTTTCCTTGCTAAGGGCAGAGAATTCGATAATACCATCAAATCGGTTCATGAATTCAGGGCTGAAGAAATCTCCAAGCTGGTTAAGAACAGAATTGGTACGATTTTCACGGGCAGCTCCAAAGCCAACGCTAGCTTCAACTTTACCTGTACCAGCATTTGAAGTCATGATGATGATGGTATCCTTGAAACTTACAGTTCGCCCTTGACCATCAGTCAAGCGACCGTCGTCAAGAACTTGGAGGAACATGTGAAGAACGTCTGGGTGAGCTTTTTCAACCTCATCCAGAAGAATGAGTGAATATGGATTACGGCGGACTTTTTCAGTTAACTGACCAGCTTCGTCGTAACCGACATATCCCGGAGGGGCACCGACCAATTTAGCGACAGCATGTTTTTCCATGTATTCTGACATGTCGAAACGAATCATACTGTCAGCTGAACCAAAGAGTTCAATAGCCAATTGTTTAGAGAGTTCAGTTTTACCGACTCCTGTAGGACCTACGAAGAGGAAGCTACCAATTGGGCGATTTGGTGCACCCAATCCAACACGATTACGACGGATGGCTTTGGCAATCTTATCAACTGCGGCATCTTGTCCAATAACATGTGATTTAAGATCATCAGCAAGACTAAGAAGTTGTGATTGTTCTTTTTCTTTCAAATCACCGACAGGAATATTGGTTTTTTGTTCCACAATGGCTTCGATATGTTTTTCTGTGATGACAGGCATATCTTGGTCTTTGATGGTTTGTTTCTGCATTTCCTTGTATTTGGCAATTTGATCACGGAAATAGGCAGCCTTTTCAAAGTCCTCGTCACGAGTAGCTTGAGCCTTGAGGTTTTCAGCCTCAATCAAACGTTTGTCGATATCTTTAGGATCAACAAAATTGAGGGTCAAGTTCATCTTAGAACCTGCTTCATCGAGAAGGTCGATGGCCTTGTCTGGCAAGAAGCGGTCTTGAATGTAGCGGTTGGACAATTCTGCAGCTGCAGTAATAGCTTCGTCTGTATATTTGACATGGTGGTAGTCTTGATATTTGGGTTGAATCCCACGCAAAATAGTGATGGTTTCCTCAACCGTTGGTTCGTCAACCTTAACTGGTTGCATACGACGCTCTAGGGCAGCATCTTTTTCGATGATGCGGTATTCGTTGAGTGTTGTTGCTCCGACCAGTTGAAGTTCTCCACGAGCAAGGGCAGGTTTTAGGATGTTTCCAGCATCCATATTGCCATCACCAGCATTACCAGCTCCCACAATTTCATGGATTTCATCAATAAATAGGATAACATCCTGACGTTGACGAATTTCTTCCATGAGTTTTTGCATGCGTTCTTCAAATTGGCCACGGATACCAGTTCCTTGAACCAGGCTGACCACATCAAGACGGATAACTTGTTTGCCTTGGAGTTTTTGTGGCACGCCACCGTCAACGATTTTTTGAGCTAGGCCTTCAACGACAGCAGTCTTACCGACACCGGGTTCGCCTATGAGGACGGGATTGTTCTTAGTACGGCGGTTAAGAATTTCGATGACACGAATGATTTCCTCGTCACGACCAATAACAGGATCAATGTCTCCACGACGAGCGATGTCAGTGATGTTAATGCCGAACTCTTCAAGAAGACCTTGTGGCTGTTGAGGAGCTTGTTGGCGTGGTCCTCCTGGACGGCCTGGTCCTTGTGTATTACCACCGTTTCCTCGGTTACCACCTTCTTGTGTTGGAGGTGTGTTGGGAAGATTGCCGTTAGAAGAACGGAAGTTATTTAGGTCGCTGAAGAAATCGTCGAAGAAGTTTGAACCTCCTGTTTGATTGAATTGATTGAGGGGGTTCTCTGGGTCAGATTTCATGATTTTATAACAATTTTGACAGAGGTCAACTTGTTGCTGATTACCATTTACATTGGTATATAAATGAATACTAGCTTCATTAAGGTTACAGTTTTGACAGAGCATATCAGTACCTCTTTTCTATCTGAATTGGGAAAGACCTTTATTGAAAAGAATCTTGGTCAAAAAAGGTCAAATCTATGACTCCATTATAGCATGCGGAAGGTAGATTGCAAGTAAAAAGCATCTAGATTTGGCACTCTCTTAACAAGAGTGCTAATATTGAATTTTAATTCAAAATCACTTGTCTAAAATGTATAAATATTATATAATGATTTTATATTATTCAGAACGAAAGAGAGATGCCTATGACAAAAGCTAAATCATTTTTGAAAGAAATCGACTTTACCAAGCAGGAACTTGAGGAGTTAATCGATCTATCTATAAAATTTAAACAGCTAAAGAAGGAAAGAATTCCGCATAAATATTTAGATGGCTTAAATATTGCCTTGATTTTTGAAAAAACATCCACAAGAACTCGCTCAGCTTTTACAGTGGCTGGTCAGGATCTAGGGATGAATGTGACCTACCTTGGTGCTGGAGACATTCAGTTAGGTAAAAAGGAATCTGTAGTTGATACAGCCAAGGTGCTTGGTTCTATGTTTGATGGAATCGAATACCGTGGTTTTAAGCAAGAAGATGTCGAAGATTTGGCTAAGTACTCAGGAGTTCCGGTCTGGAATGGTTTGACGGATACCTGGCATCCAACGCAAATGATTGCGGATTTCATGACTTTGAAGGAGCGTTTTGGTAGTTTGGAAGGTTTGACCATCGCCTATATTGGAGATGGTAGAAATAATATGGCCAACTCACTTTTGGTCACTTCGGCTATTTTAGGCGTTAATGTCAAGATTATTGCCCCAGAGGTGCTGCAACCCGAAGATGAGATTGTAGCCCTAGCTCAGAAACATAATAATGGTGCCGATTTAACCATTACAGATGATATTTCAGAGGTCAAGGGAGTGGATATGCTTTATACGGATGTCTGGGTATCTATGGGTGAAGAAGTAGACTTTAAATCTCGTATTGATTTACTCCTGCCTTATCAAATTAATGCAGACCTACTTGCCAAGACGGAAAATCCAGATATCATCGTTATGCACTGTCTCCCAGCTTTTCATGATCTCAATACCCAAATTGGGCAAGAAATCTATGACAAATATGGTTTGGCAGAATTAGAAATCACCGATCAAGTCTTCCAAAAATACAGCGATATCATCTTCCAAGAAGCTGAGAATCGTATGCATTCTATCAAGGCCATTATGTACAATTCCTTGAAAAATATCTAAAATTCCCCCATTTTTCCCATAAGTGTGATAAAATAAGTAAGAAATACACAATTAATAGGAGAAATAACATGGAATCACATTTGGTGAGAATCATTAACCGTCTTGAAATGATGGCGGCTGATGGTGGTAATTTGAAACGTAATTTTGAACGTGAAGGAGTGGTTGTTGCCGAAGTATCATTTAGCAACGATCCTGAAAATGGTCCAGTTTTCACATTGCGTGATGTTGAAGCACGTGAATCTTATTCATTTGATAGCATCGACTTGATTGCAATGGAAATCTACGATTTGCTTTACTAATAAATTATTTTGGAACTTTACAAGGTTCCAAAAATCAGAATGCCTGAAACTATCGAGTTTCAGGCATTTTTATCAGGATGAAAGCATGGGGTGATGCTTGTATGGCTTGTCAAAACAGGCAGTGTTTCAACTCATTGGCAAAGTTTTTGGCGTGGTGTCATCTTGGAAATACATGAGGTGTATTGCTTAAGAGTTTTGCTAGCTAGGTCTATAACTTAGTTTTTATACTGAAATATCGCATTTATAAGAAAATACTTTATTATTATACAGTCTTCTGATATAATATTGAAGAATATTAGTAAGGAGTATCTAGATGAATTTTTCATTTCTACCACAGTTTTGGTCTTACTTTAACTATGGTGTCTTAGTAACAATTATGATTTCGGTCTGCGTGGTCTTCTTCGGAACCATCCTTGGGGTTTTGGTATCCTTGGCCAAGCGTTCTGGAATCAAACCTTTGGAGTGGTTGGTAAGCCTTTATGTTTGGGTTTTCCGTGGGACTCCTATGGTTGTACAGATTATGATTGCTTTTAACCTCATCCACATGAATCTTCCAACTGTTCAGTTTGGCATTTTGAACCTTGATTTGTCACGTATCGTTCCAGGTATTATCGTCCTTTCTTTGAACAGTGGTGCTTATATTTCTGAGAGTGTGCGTGCAGGTATCGAGTCTATTCCTAAAGGTCAGGTTGAAGCTGCCTACTCACTTGGTATCCGTCCATGGAATACCATGCGTTATGTGGTCTTGCCTCAAGCTATTAAAAATATCTTGCCTGCCTTGGGTAACGAGTTTGTTACTATTATCAAGGATAGTTCGCTCTTGCAAACCATCGGAGTTATGGAATTGTGGAATGGTGCACAAACTGTTGCAACAACAACCTACTTGACCTTGACACCGCTCTTGTTCGCAGCCTTCTATTATTTGATTGTGACAACGGCTATGACGGCACTCTTGAAACAAATGGAAAAACGACTTGGGGAGGGACGTAAATAATGGCAGAAACAATTATTGAGATTAAAAATCTTCACAAGTATTTTGGTAAGAACGAAGTTCTCAAAGGGATTGATCTAGATATTAAAAAGGGTGAGGTAGTGGTTATCATCGGTCCTTCAGGATCAGGAAAATCTACCTTCCTACGCTCAATGAACTTGCTTGAGAAACCTACAAAAGGTGTTATTTCCTTTGAAGGTGTGGATATTACAGATAAAAATAACGACATTTTCAAAATGCGTGAGAAGATGGGAATGGTTTTCCAACAGTTCAACCTCTTCCCTAATATGACAGTTAAAGAAAATATCACCTTGTCGCCAATTAAGACTAAGGGTGTTTCTAAAGCTGATGCAGAAGCAAAGGCTATGGAACTTTTAGAAAAGGTTGGCTTGAAAGATAAGGCAGATGCCTACCCAACAAGTCTATCAGGTGGTCAGCAACAACGTATTGCGATTGCACGTGGTTTGGCTATGGATCCAGATGTTCTCTTGTTTGACGAACCAACATCAGCCCTTGACCCAGAAATGGTTGGTGAAGTTCTTGCAGTTATGCAGGACCTTGCTAAATCAGGGATGACAATGGCAATCGTTACCCACGAAATGGGCTTTGCTTATGAAGTGGCTGATCGTGTTATCTTTATGGATGGCGGTGTTATTGTCGAAGAAGGCACACCACAAGAGATTTTCGACAATACTAAGGAAGATCGTACCAAGGATTTCTTGAGTAAAGTTTTGTAAGATATTCATTAAGTATGTATACATTGTTTGTGAAGGCTGGAACTTTTCCGGCCTTTTCTTTTTGTGTTCTGCTTTTCTAGAATCATTCTTGTTTAGGATAATATTGCGGAAAAGATGGATAAATATGCTATAATGATGCCATATCAAAAATAATAAAGTAGGTCAAGAAATATGCTCATATATGATGCGGCCTTAAAAACGCCTTACCGGATTCTTGGCATTAACCTCCCTAAGGATAGTCTTTTGCACTTATCTAACCTAGGGTTGGCTGCCGGTGAAACGATTGAGGTGGTAACTAAGACCAAAAACAGTGCTATTATTATCGTTAAAGGGAGTCGCTTAGCCTTTGATGCTTCGATTCTAGATAAGATTGATTTGGCACCTGCGGAGGAAAATCAGGAAAAGATACCTCTTTCTGAATTACCGGTTGGACGTTCGGCTATCGTTACTGATATTTTTTCAGCAAATGAAACCAAACGACGTCTTATGGATATGGGAATTACAAAGCGTACTCGGGTGTTGTTGCGTAAGGTAGCCCCTTTGGGAGATCCTCTAGAAATTAGTTTGAGAGGGTACGAATTAACCCTACGCAAGTCGGAAGCGCAAATGATTAGTGTGGTCATGCTGGATGAGGGAGAGGAAAAATGACAGAAATTGCATTAATAGGTAATCCTAATAGTGGTAAAACCAGTTTATTCAACCTGATAACAGGGAACAATCAGCGTGTTGGTAACTGGCCGGGTGTTACTGTAGAACGAAAAAGTGGTCTGGTTAAAAAGAATAAGGATTTAGAAATCCAGGATTTACCAGGAATTTACTCAATGTCACCCTATAGTCCTGAAGAAAAGGTAGCGCGTGACTATTTGTTGAGCCAAAGGGCCGACAGCATTTTAAATGTAGTCGATGCGACAAATTTGGAGCGTAATCTTTATCTGACAACGCAGTTGATTGAGACAGGTATTCCAGTCACTTTAGCGCTTAACATGAGTGATGTTTTAGAGGCTCAGGGAAAACAGATTAATGTTGATAAATTATCTTACCATCTAGGCGTCCCAGTAGTAGCTACTAGTGCTCTCAAGCAAACTGGTATTGATCAGGTTGTGAAGAAGGCGGCACATACGACAACCTCTACAGTTGCTGACATTGCTTTTCCAATTTATGACGATAAATTAGAAGCTGCCATCTCACAAATTTTGGAAGTCTTGGGAAATTCGGTGCCGCAAAGGTCTGCGCGTTTTTACGCCATTAAACTCTTTGAACACGATGCTTTAGTTGAGGCTGAGCTAGACTTGTCCCCATTCCAACGAAAAGAAATCAAAGACATCATTCGAATCACTGAGGAAGTTTTCACCGAAGATGCGGAGTCAATTGTCATTAATGAGCGTTATGCCTTTATCGAACGAGTTTGTCAGATGGCTCAAAGTCATACAGAAGATTTTGCCCTGACCTTGTCGGATAAGATTGATAGGATTGTCACCAACCGTATTTTGGCCTTGCCAATTTTCGCAGTGGTTATGTATTTGGTTTATTTCTTATCTATTCAGACTGTTGGAACCATGTGGACAGACTGGGCTAACGATGTGCTTTTTGGTAAGTATGTTCCAGATTTGGTAACGTCTGGTCTTGACTATCTTCAAGTTCAGGACTGGCTTAAGTCTTTGATTGTTGATGGGATTGTCGCTGGGATTGGGACAGTACTAGGATTCCTACCTCAAATATTTGTGCTCTTTATCTGTTTGGGTGTGCTTGAGGACATTGGATATATGAGTCGTATTGCCTTTGTTATGGACCGTATTTTCCGACGTTTTGGTCTTTCTGGGAAATCCTTTATTCCTATGTTGATTTCTACAGGTTGTGGGGTTCCAGCGGTTATGTCTAGTCGAACCATTGAAAATGAAAGGGACCGTCGCATTACCATTATGACGGCAACCTTCATGCCTTGTTCGGCCAAGTTGGAAATTATTGCCTTGATTGCTGGAGCTTTCTTCCCTAGTAATTCTTTAGTAGCACCAAGTACCTATTTTATTGGGATGGCTGCTATTATCCTATCGGGTATTGCCCTCAAAAAGACGAGTTTTTTAGGTGGTTTAACCAGTCCGTTTATTATGGAATTGCCTGCCTATCACTGGCCTAAAGCCATGTCGGTCTTGCGTTATGCTTTTGGTAAGGCTTTGAGTTTTGTCAAACGTGCGGGAACCATCATTTTCAGTTTGACGGTTCTTATCTGGTTTATGTCTCACTACAACTTTACCCTACATACTGTAGATACAGAAGTTAGCATTTTGGCGACTTTAGGGAAGGGCTTGTCTTGGATTTTTGATCCACTTGGATTTGGGAATTGGAAGGCAACAGTTGCGGCTCTTACAGGTTTAGCTGCCAAGGAAACCGTTGTTGCCACCTTTGGTATTCTCTATCATAATAGCAGTGAGGCGGGTCTGGCTGAGGCTCTACGAGGAGATTATTCTTCCTTAGCTGCCTATTCCTTCTTGATTTTTAACTTGCTTTGTGCGCCATGTTTTGCGGCTATTGGAGCTATTAAGCGTGAAATGGCCAATCTTAAATGGACGGTTGGGGCTATCGGTTTCCAAACAGGTCTAGCTTATTGTGTGAGTTTAATCCTTTACCAGTTTGGTCAAGTCATCCTGTACGGTAAGTCAATGACAATTTGGACTTTTGTTGCTTTCTTACTTTTAGTAACGATGATTTACTTTGTTGTTCGTAAACCACGTCAGATTAAGGATCAAATCATTAGCTTGGATAATCTTCAAGAAGCTCATATTTAGGTTTAGGAGGAATTGTTATGTCTACCTTTATCATTGCTTTTATTATTTTTGCTTCAGCTGGTCTTGGCATCCGTCACTATATCAAAGGCAAAGGATCTTGTGGCGATTGCGAGTGTTCTTGTCCGGTTAAGGAAGAAATGCATAAGGCTAATCGCTAATAGAATAATATATAGAAAAATGGTCTCTTATTCATTTAAGAGACCATTTTCTTACGATTGTAAGAAATGTATAAAGGTATCTAGGTTGGAAGTGTGATATTATAAGATAGATAAATAATCTAAATTTTTAACAAAAAAGGGAGATGTATAAGGAATGGTTTTGAACAAAGAGATTGTCCTAATTCATGGGACCTGGTGTGATGGCAATGTTTGGGGAGAATTTGCGACAGGTCTACGTCAAATGGGATATAAGGTTCATACACCTAGCTTTCGTTACCATGACCTACCTTATCAAGAGTGTCTAGCTAAGGTTGGGACTGTTACCCTGCAGGACTATCGAGATGATTTAGTGGCCTTGATTGAAAGTCTTGACCAACCACCACTTATTTTGGGACACTCTTTAGGTTGTCTGGTGGCTCAAATGGTTGCTGAAAAGACAGAAGTAGCTGGTATGATTCTCATGGGACCAGCTCCGACAGCAGATATTTTTGCCTTTTATCCAACCATGTTAGCTTGTTTTGGCAAACACTTTTTACGCTGGGGATTTTGGAAAAAAGCCATGCCTCCGTATAAAAAGGAGTTTTTCAAGTATTGCATGAATGAACAAGAGGAATCTTTGAAAGAGGAAGTTTTTGCTGATCTGGTTCCTGAATCAGGAAAAGTTTATACTCAGATGGCTCTTCATTGGTTTGATAAGACAAAAGCAGCTTACGTTGACTTTAGTCGGATTTCATGTCCTGTTCTCGTTATTTCAGGAACCAAGGATAAGATGACTCATCCTATTATTGCCAGAAGAACGGCTAAGAACTATCGTGATTCCGTTCTCGTTTCCTTAACGGGTGCAGATCACATGTATGAAAGTGGCAAATTCCAGCAGAAGACCTTGAAGGTTATTAAGGGCTGGAGTCAGCAAAATGGTTTTGTGGACTAGTCACGAAAGCATAATCAGAAAAAAGTTGGAAGGTGCTTCCGGCTTTTTTAGTTTCGTATTTAAGATGTCTTTTTGAAAATTTAGAAAATTTAGTCACAAAGAGCTCTCACTATGGTATAATTGAAAAAAAGTATGTATTGGAGAACACCCATGGCGATAATAATGGATGGTAAGGCCCTAGCTGCTAAAATGCAGGATCAATTGCAAGAAAAGGTAGCACGTCTTAAAGAAAATGAATGGATTGTGCCTGGACTAGTGGTAATCATGGTTGGTGATAACCCTGCCAGTCAGGTTTATGTGCGTAATAAGGAACGTGCTGCTAAAAAAGCTGGCTTCCATAGCCAGACGATCAATCTTTCTGAGAGTATTAGTGAGGAAGAATTGATTGAAGTTATTGAACAATATAATCAGGATCCCCTCTTCCATGGTATTTTGGTTCAATTACCATTGCCAAATCATATTAATGAAATGCGTATTCTTTTGGCTATTGATCCTAAAAAAGATGTTGATGGTTTCCATCCTATGAATACTGGTAATCTTTGGAATGGTCGCCGTCAAATGGTACCTTGTACACCTGCTGGGATTATGGAAATCCTTCGTGAGTACAATGTTGAATTGGAAGGTAAGACAGCAGTTATTATCGGACGTAGTAACATTGTTGGTAAACCTATGGCTCAGCTTCTTCTGGAAAAAAATGCTACGGTTACTTTGACTCACTCACGAACACCACATCTGGCTAAGGTTTGTAGCAAGGCTGATGTCTTGATTGTGGCTATTGGACGTGCAAAATTTGTAACAGAAGACTATGTCAAAGAGGGTGCTGTTGTCATTGATGTGGGAATCAACCGTGATGAAGAAGGCAAACTTTGTGGTGACGTTGATTTTGATCAAGTGAAAGATAAGGTTGGCATGATCACGCCTGTTCCAGGTGGTGTAGGCCCTATGACCATTACCATGCTTATGGAACAGACCTATCAAGCTGCTCTTCGTAGTGCGAAAGGATAGTTTATGAAAGTTGATGATGATTTAGCTAGGCAAGTGATAAAACCTCGCTTGAGAGAGTCCCATAAGGGTTCTTACGGTCGAGTGCTTTTAGTTGGTGGGCTTTACCCTTATGGTGGTGCCATCATTATGGCTGCCATAGCTTGTGTCAATAGTGGGGCAGGCCTGGTCACAGTGGCTACGGATCGTGACAATATCACAGCCCTTCATGCCCATCTCCCTGAAGCCATGGCTTTTGACCTTAGAGAGACTGAAAGATTTCTTGATAATCTTAGGGCAGCTGATGTGGTATTAATCGGTTCTGGCCTAGGTGAGGATGGTGTAGCTAGACAAGCTATGGATTTGGTTCTAGCAAATATTAGGGCAGATCAGAACTTGGTTGTTGATGGCTCAGCTCTCAATCTTTTGGCTAAGAAAAATAAGAAGGACTTACCAGATTGTCACCTTACTCTCACCCCGCATCAAAAAGAATGGGAACGCTTGTCTGGTTTAAGGATTCCGGAGCAGACAGTTTCAAACACTCAGAAAGCCCTGAGAGAGTTCCAAGCTGGGACAATCCTAGTTGCCAAGAGTCACAAGACCGCTGTCTATCAAGGTGAAAAAGTAGCTCATTTAGAAGTTGGTGGACCCTATCAAGCTACAGGAGGCATGGGAGATACCCTGGCTGGTATGATTACTGGTTTTCTGGCCCAATTCGCTTCAATTGACTCCTATAAAGTAGTTACAGTTGCTGTCTGGCTTCACTCAGCTATCGCAGATGATCTGGCTAAAAATGCCTATGTGGTTTTACCGACTCATATCAGTAAAGCCATTCCTAGTTGGATGAAAAAGTTGTCATTATAATCTAAAAAAACATGTCTTATATTGAGGCAAGTTTTTTTAGATTTCGACATTTTTTTAAGTTTGCTAAAGCTTATTTGTGATAAAATAAAAGAGAATTTTTATGAGAACATAGAGGAAAAAAAGTGACATCATTTTCGAAAAAAATCAGTCAAAAATGGGTAAAACGGCGCCAAAAACGAAAAGAAAAACGAGCGAATAAACCTAGAAAGCCAGTAAACATCTCCCGTCGTGTTTACTTGCTTTTTGGTGTAGTCTTTGTCCTTTTTTTGTTGCTTTTTGCACGTTTGACCTATATGCAGGTTTATAACAAATCGTTTTATACGAAGAAATTAGAGGATAATTCTAAGTATACAGTTAGGATTGCAAGCGAACGTGGGCAAATCTTTGATGCTAAAGGGGTTGCCCTCACGACCAACCAGAGTAAGGATGTTATCACCTTCACACGTAGCAATTTGGTGTCATCAGATACGATGAAGAAGGTCGCTGAAAAGTTGGCGACCATGGTGACTCTGACGGAAACGAAGGTAACAGCACGTCAAAAACGCGATTTCTATCTTGCGGATTCTGCCACTTATAAGCGTGTTGTTAATGATCTTCCAAACGACAAGAAAACAGATAAATTTGGTAATAAATTAGCTGAAGCTACTATTTACAACAATGCTGTTGATGCAGTTCCTGATGAAGCAGTGGATTACTCAGAGGATGAGCTTAAGATTGTCTACATTTACTCACAGATGAATGCTGTGTCTAATTTCTCAACAGTCACATTGAAAACAGGAGACTTGACACCTGAACAAATTGCGATTGTAGCAGCTAAACAGAAGGAACTCAATGGTATTACGGTTGCTAAGGATTGGGAACGTCATACGGTTGATTCAGCCTTGTCACCTCTCATCGGGAAAGTATCAAGCTCAGAAGCAGGTTTGCCACAAGAAGATGCCAAGGAATACCTCAAAAAAGGGTATGCACTTAATGACCGGGTAGGAACGTCCTATCTAGAAAAAGAATATGAAGAGAAACTACAAGGAAAACATACTGTTCGTGAGATTACAGTAGACAAGGAAGGCGAAGTTGCTAGTGATAAAATCACTCAAAAGGGCAGCAAGGGGAACAATCTGCAGTTGACCATCGACCTTGATTTCCAAAAAGGAGTTGAAGACATCCTAGGTCAACAGCTTTCTTCAGAGATTTCAGAGAATAAAGCAACCTATTCTGAAGGAATGTATGCAGTGGTTATGAATGCTGACACTGGTGCTGTACTTGCTATGGCAGGGCAAAAACACGAGCAAGGAGCACAAGATTTTAAGGCCAATGCCTTAGGCACAATCACTGATGTCTTCATTCCGGGATCTGTTGTTAAGGGGGCAACCTTAACTGCTGGTTGGCGTTCAGGTGCTATCTATGGGAACCAGGTCTTGACTGACCAACCAATCAACATTGCCGGTTCAGCCCCTATCACATCTTGGTTTACAGACCAAGGTAGCCGTGCTATTACCGCGACACAGGCTCTAGAATACTCATCAAATACCTATATGGTACAGATTGCAATTAAACTACTTGGCCAACAGTATGTTCCAGGTATGGCCTTGTCGACTGATAATATGGATAAGGCCATGACGACGCTTCGTGACACCTATGCTGATTTTGGTATGGGAGTGTCTACAGGACTTGATTTACCTGGAGAATCAGAAGGTTACATTTCTAAGAATTACAATGTAGCCAACGTTCTGACAGAGGCTTTTGGTCAGTACGACTCTTATACAACCATTCAGCTGGCTCAGTATGTTGCTTCAATTGCCAATGGTGGTAAACGTGTAGCCCCTCATATCGTTGGAGGTATCTACGATGCAGGATCTAATGGTAGTCTAGGAACTCTAGCCTCAACGGTAGATACACGTGTATTAAATACCTTACCTCTTGATTCTGAGCAGATGGGTATTGTCCAACAAGGTTTTAATGATGTCGTTAATTCAGGATCTAGCCTTGCTACTGGTAAAGCTATGGCAAGTTCTATCATTCCAATCAGTGGTAAAACAGGGACAGCCGAAACCTATGCGACAGATGCTTCTGGTAACTCTGTAACAACGGTTAACCTTAATGCCGTGGCCTATGCGACCGCCAAAGATGGTACGAAGTTGGCAGTTGGGATTATGTACCCACACGCTTTAGATTGGAAGAGTAAGGCCCATCAAAATGCGGTCAAAGCTATTATGGAGCTTTATCAAAATACTCACTAAACATCTAAAATCTCTTGTGCCTTGCACGAGAGATTTTTCTGTGATATAGTGTTTGAGTATTTGTTCTTGGGTAAAGACATATCCATGAAAGTGACAAAAGATAAGAGATGAATAAAAAAATATAAAGAACAGGAGACCTTCATGCTTTATCCTACTCCAATTGCGAAGCTGATTGATAGTTTTTCAAAACTCCCTGGAATCGGGGCTAAAACAGCGACCCGCTTAGCTTTTTATACCATTAGCATGTCTGATGAAGATGTCAATGATTTCGCAAAAAACCTCTTGGCAGCAAAACGTGAATTGACTTATTGTTCGGTATGTGGTCGTTTGACAGATGACGATCCATGTAACATTTGTACCGATGAAACCAGAGACCGTACTAAGATTTTGGTTGTTGAAGACTCCAAAGATGTTTCAGCTATGGAAAAGATTCAGGAATACCGTGGTCTCTACCATGTGCTTCAAGGGCTTATCTCCCCTATGAATGGTGTTGGACCAGACGATATTAACCTGAAAAGTTTGATTACCCGCCTTATGGACAGCGAGGTTGACGAGATTATTATTGCCACTAATGCAACAGCAGATGGTGAGGCGACGTCTATGTATATTTCGCGTGTCCTTAAACCTGCAGGAATCAAAGTGACTCGTTTAGCGCGTGGTTTGGCAGTCGGTTCTGACATTGAGTATGCTGATGAAGTGACCTTGTTAAGAGCGATTGAAAATCGAACAGAACTATAAGTAAAAAGTGTTGGTCAGGCCAGCGCTTTTTGTTTGTAGTAAGTAGGTTTCTCATTAAAAATTTGGTAAAATAAAGTAAGCGCTTTTATAACGAGAAATCATGATGCAGATTGAAAAGGTTTTAAACAACAATGTTGTCCAAGCTTTGGATAATAATGTGGAATACATTGTCATGGGTAAGGGACTAGGCTTTCAAAAGAAGGTCGGAGACCTTGTTGATAAGGAAAAGGTTGAAAAGACTTTTGTTTTGGAAAATACAGAGGCAGTAGAGGAATGGTCTCGTGTTTATGTCAATTTACCTGATGGTGAAATGCAAGTCTTTTTGAATATTCTTACTTTTGCTGAGGCTGTCTTGCAAACCAAGTTTGAACCCTCTTTTTTCATCGCTCTTGCAGACCACCTACATTACGCTATTGAAAGAAGTAGAGAGGGTATTTCTTTGCAGAATCCTTTGGCTTGGGAGGTTCGAAAATTTTATCCTCGGGAGTATGAAATTGGGAAACAAGCCCTTCGTTTGATTGCCAAGGATTTAGAAGTCCAGTTGGCAGATGATGAGGCTGCCTCTGTCGCCTTACATTTTGTCAATGCACAAAAAGATGCGGGTCTCCATGAAAAAGACCGACAGATGACTCAAATTGTGGTTGGGATTAGTGAGATTGTCCGTCTTCATTTTAGTTATGATTTGGATGAGGAAAGTTTCTCGTATAACCGCTTTATGACACATCTCCAATACCTAGCACAACGTATTGTGAGTGGGGTTAGTGGTGGCAAGAATGATGCTTTTCTATATGAACAAGTTAAGATAAATTATCCAGAGTCCTTTATCTGTACCCAAAAGATTGCTACCTATATCAAGACAAGTTATGCTTTTGAGCTAAGTTTAGACGAACAAGTCTTTTTAACCATTCACATTCAACGTCTTAAGGATAATTTAGATAAGTAAGCGATTCCCAGAGATGTCCTACAAAAAGCAGACAATTAGCCTTAAGTCTGCTTTTTCTGTGTCCTTATGATATAATGAGGTGATTAATATTAGACCAAAAATACTCTGGGCTAGTATTCTATGTATTTGTATAAAAAAGCTAATGAGTTAGTGAAAGGAAGCGAGCGGTTCTATGTTTGAAGTGAGCATTGCCGTTCCTAAAGTATCTTATGTATATTGAAATGATTGATGAGACTGGACAAGTCTCTGAGAAATTAAAAGAACAAACCTTGGAGTTGCTAGATTTTGCAGCACAAAGACTTGGCAAGGAAGACAAGGAAATGGCGGTTACATTTGTAACCAACGAACGTAGCCACGAGCTAAACCTGGAATATCGTGATACGGACCGTCCAACTGATGTTATTAGTTTGGAGTATAAGCCTGAATTAGACATTAGCTTTGATGAGGAAGAGTTGGCTGAAAATCCTGAATTAGCTGAAATGATGGGAGAATTTGATAGTTATATCGGTGAACTCTTTATTTCTGTTGATAAGGCTCACGAGCAAGCTGAGGATTATGGTCATAGTTTCGAGCGTGAGATGGGCTTCTTGGCTGTTCACGGTTTTCTTCACATCAATGGCTACGACCATTATACTCCAGAAGAAGAAGCGGAAATGTTTGGATTACAGGAAGAAATTTTGACTGCTTATGGACTTACGCGACAATAACCCACAAAAAAAGTGGAAAAACAGAGAATTTACAGCTAGTTTTGAGTTTGCTCTAACAGGAATTATCACAGCTTTTAAAGAAGAACGCAACATGCGCAAGCATTTGGTTTCAGCTATCTTGGTGGTATTGGCTGGCTTGATTTTTCGTGTGTCTGCGACAGAATGGCTCTTTCTTTTGATGGCAGTTTTTCTCGTAATTGCCCTAGAGATCGTTAATTCTGCCATTGAAAATGTTGTCGATTTGGCCAGTAATTATCACTTTTCGATGCTAGCCAAAAATGCCAAGGATATGGCTGCAGGGGCTGTTTTAGTGGTTTCTTGTTATGCACTCATTACGGGTATGATTGTTTTTATACCTAAAATTTGGCACTTAATTTTCAATTAAAAAGAAATAGGAAAGAAGTTATATGACATTTAAATCAGGATTTGTGGCTATTCTTGGCCGTCCTAATGTAGGAAAATCAACGTTTTTGAACCATGTTATGGGGCAAAAAATTGCTATTATGAGTGATAAGGCTCAAACAACCCGTAATAAAATTATGGGGATTTACACAACTGATAAGGAACAGATTGTCTTTATTGATACACCAGGGATTCACAAACCTAAAACGGCTCTTGGGGATTTCATGGTGGAATCTGCTTATTCAACCCTTCGTGAAGTAGATACCGTCCTCTTTATGGTACCAGCGGATGAACCCCGTGGTAAGGGTGATAATATGATTATCGAACGTCTTAAACAAGCTAAGGTTCCAGTTATCTTGGTAATCAATAAGATTGACAAGGTTCATCCAGATCAGCTCCTAGAGCAGATTGAGGATTTCCGTACACAAATGGATTTCAAGGAGATTATTCCGATATCTGCTCTCCAAGGGAACAATGTTTCTCATCTTGTGGATGTCTTGAGTGATAACCTTGAGGAAGGGTTCCAATATTTCCCAGCGGACCAAATCACCGACCACCCAGAGCGTTTCTTGGTATCGGAGATGATTCGTGAAAAAGTCCTTCAGTTGACACGTGAAGAAATTCCACACTCTGTTGCGGTTGTCATTGATGAGATGAAGCGTGATGAAGACACGGATAAGATTCATATTCGTGCGACGATCATGGTTGAGCGTGACAGCCAAAAAGGCATTGTCATTGGTAAACAAGGTTCCATGCTCAAGAAAATTGGTACCCTTGCCCGTAAAGATATTGAAGTTATGCTAGGGGACAAGGTCTTCCTTGAAACCTGGGTTAAGGTTAAGAAAAATTGGCGTGATAAGAAATTAGATCTTGCCGATTTCGGATACAACGAAAAAGAATATTAAAAAGCTGGGCATTTGCTCGGCTTTCTTGTTAGAAGGAGGAGCAAATGCCTGAGTTACCTGAGGTAGAAACTGTTAGACGAGGGTTAGAAAGATTGGTAGTAAGTCGGACCATTTCGTCTGTTGAAGTTAAGGTCCCGAAAATGATTAAGACCTCCTACGATAGTTTTTTGAATGACTTACCTGGCCAAACTATTCAAGCCATGCGACGTAGAGGCAAGTACTTGATTTTTGATTTTGGACAGTTGATTATGATTTCCCACTTGCGCATGGAAGGGAAATACCTCTTGTTTACGGATCAGGTCCCTGCTAATAAGCATTTCCATCTTTTCTTTATCTTAGATGATGGCTCGACTCTTGTTTATCAGGACGTCCGCAAGTTTGGGACCTTTGATTTATTGGCTAAAAATCAAGAGGAGGCTTATTTTACAAAGAAAAAGCTTGGTCCTGAGCCTACTAAGAAGGCTTTTAAATACGCCCCGTTTGAGAGAGCCTTGATGACCTCTGCAAAGCCCATTAAAAGTCTCCTTTTGGAGCAGAAATTGGTGGCTGGTCTAGGCAATATCTATGTTGATGAGGTGCTTTGGGCAGCCAAGGTTCATCCTGAGACGCCAGCAAAGAAACTCAGCAAGGCAGCCATGAAGCGAGTCCATGATCAAACGATTGTTATTTTACAGCTAGGAATTGAAAAAGGTGGCTCAACTATAAGGACTTATCGTAATGCCCTTGGTGAGGATGGGACCATGCAGAACTATTTGCAGGTTTACGGAAAGACGGGACAGCCTTGTCCACGCTGCGCAAGCACAATTGAGAAAATCAAGTTAGGAGGGAGAGGAACACATTTGTGTCCTCATTGTCAGAAACGATGATTATTGGGTTAACAGGTGGTATTGCTTCAGGAAAATCTACTGTTGTTGAAATGATTAAAGAGGCAGGTTACAAGGTCATTGACGCTGATCAGCTTGTACACGACATGCAGGCTCAAGGGGGCCGTTTGTACCGTGCCTTACTCGATTGGTTGGGAGAGGAAATTCTTCTTTCTAATGGGGAATTGAACCGTCCTAAACTAGGGCAACTGATCTTTTCCAATGAGGAGATGAGACAGCGGTCTGCTGAGATTCAAGGGACGATTATTCGAGAGGAACTAGCAGCGCAAAAGGATTATTTAGCTAAGAAAGAAGATGTTTTTTTCATGGATATTCCCTTGCTTATTGAGAATGGGTATCAGGACTGGTTTGATCAGATTTGGTTGGTGGCAGTGTTACCGGAGATCCAGTGCCAACGCTTGATGAAACGTAATCACTTAAGTGTTGAGGAAGCTAAGCTGCGTATTGATAGCCAGATGTCTTTAGCTGAGAAAATGCCTTATGCCAGCTTGGTTCTTGATAATAACGGTAGTCTCGATGATTTGAAGGAGAAGGTTAAGAGTGCAATAAATGATTTAACGAGCTCCTCATAGCTAGCCATTGTGATATAATGGATAGTGAATTTTAGAAAGAAGATGATTATTTGCGCCAAAAAGAACTTAAAAGTACTGATTGGCAACGTAACCTTAAAATTGCATGGATAGGAACCTTTTTTACTGGAGCTAGTTTCTCCATTGTTATGCCTTTCATGGCCCTATACATTGAGGAACTTGGTGTTAAAGGAGATATGGTCGAATGGTATGCTGGCTTGTCTGTTGCCATCTCTGCCTTAGCCTCTGCCTTGGTTTCTCCTATTTGGGGACGCCTGGCTGACCGTTATGGTCGAAAGCCTATGATGATTAGGGCCAGCATGGTGATGACTTTTACAATGGGAGGGCTTGCCTTAGTCCCAAATGTTTTCTGGCTGCTTTTCTTAAGAACGCTGAATGGTTTGTTTGCAGGCTATGTCCCAAATGCCACAGCTTTAATTGCTAGTCAGGTTCCTCAGAATCGTTCTGGCTATGCCTTGGGGACCTTGTCTACGGGTCTAACGGCAGGTGTTCTGATTGGCCCTTTGTTAGGTGGTACCTTATCTGAGGCGTTTGGTATGAGGGGTACCTTTTTATTGGTTGGACTCATTCTATTTATCTGCTGCCTCTTAACTATTTTTGGCTTGCGAGAGGATTTCCAGCCTGTCGAAAAGGGAGAGATGATGACCCTTTCTCAGGTTTTTGCAAGAATTCCCAGCAAATCTATGTTGATTGGCCTTTTTGTGACCAGTATGATTATTCAGATTTCTGCCCAATCGATTGCACCTATGTTGGCCCTTTACATTCGTTATTTAGGTCAGAGGGAAAATATCCTTTTTTACTCAGGGTTAATTGTTTCTGCTATGGGCTTTTCTAGTCTCTTAAGTACCCCTTATCTGGGAAAATTGGGAGACCGTATTGGGAATCATCGCTTGCTTTTAATGGGGCTATTTTATAGCTTTCTCTTGTATTTCCTCTGTGGTTTTGCCGGTTCAGCCTTGCAACTGGGTATCTTACGCTTTGCCTATGGCTTCGGTGTAGGTGCTCTTATGCCTAGTGTCAATTCTTTATTGACCAAGATGACACCCAAGGAAGGAATCTCAAGAATATTTAGCTTTAATCAAAGCTTTTCATATATTGGACAGGTTTTAGGTCCCTTTGTTGGGTCAGCAGTTGCGACAGGTCTAGGTTATCGCTGGGTCTTCTTTGTGACTGCAATGATTGTCTTTGGAAATTTTGTCTGGTCCTTAATCATCTTTAGAAAATTGCTAGGAGTCAAGAATATAGGTGAGAGTTAAAATCAATTTAAAGTGTAGTGAATGTGGGAGCATCAACTATCTCACAAGTAAAAATAAACAGAATCATCCTGAGAAAATTCAGGTACCCAAATTCTGCCCTAAGGATAGAAAAGTAACCTTACATGTTGAATCTTAAAGGGTTCTATGGTAGAATAAAAAGGACTTTTTCGGAGGAATAACTATGTACGACTTATTATTAACGCTGCTCTTGGTGATGTCAGCTATTATTGTGATTGCGGTATTTATGCAGCCACAAAAAAATCCAAGTAGCAATGTCTTTGATGGTGGTGGGTCAGAAGCACTATTTGAACGTAGTAAACCACGTGGTTTTGAAGCCTTTATGCAACGCTTTACAGGAATCATGGTTTTTCTATGGATTGTAGATGCAATCGTCCTTTCCATTCTCTCAAGTAAGTAATGAGCTGACTGAGGTTGGCTCATTTTTTGCGTTATAGTCAATAAATAAAAGAAAAGGAAATCATGAAAGAATCTATTATAAATTATTTGAAGGAGCATGGGAAATCCAGTGTAAACGACATTGCCCAGGCTCTTAATCATGCTGGGGGAGAAAAGTTCCCTCAGCTCATCAAGGTCATATCAGCCATGGAAAGTAAGGGACAGTTGCGTTTTAACCGAGATGGCTCTGTATCCTTGCGTCCTAAGAAAGAAAATCCTAATCAGGTGACTGTTGAAGGTGTCTTCCGTGCCAATAAGAACGGTTTTGGTTTCTTGCATGTCGATGACAGTGAAGATGATATGTTCATTGGTCGTAATGATGTTGGCCATGCCATTGACGGTGATACTGTTGCCGTTGTCATCAAGAAACCAGCAGATCGTTTGCGTGGGACAGCAGCAGAAGCACGAGTTGTTGAAATTGTAGAACGTTCACTTAAGACTGTTGTAGGGAAATTTATCCTTAGCGACGAGAAAGAACCCTATGCGGGTTACATTAAGTCTAAAAACCAAAAAATTCAGCAGCCAATTTATATCAAGAAAGAACCAGTTGCCCTAGATGGTACTGAAATTATCAAGGTTGATATTGAAAAATACCCTAACCGTCACTATGATTATTTCGTAGGAAGTGTTCGTGACATTATTGGTCATCAGGGGGATGCTGGTATTGATGTCTTGGAAGTCTTGGAATCAATGGATATTGTTTCAGAATTCCCAGAGGATGTCATGGCGGAAGCAGAAGCTGTCCCAGATGCACCGAGTCAGGAAGACCTCGTTGGTCGTGTTGACCTTCGTCAAGAAGTAACCTTTACTATTGACGGAGCCGATGCTAAGGACTTGGATGATGCGGTTCATATCAAACGTTTGCCAAATGGTAACTTTGAGCTTGGTGTTCATATTGCCGACGTGTCCTACTATGTCACAGAAGGTTCTGCTCTTAACCGTGAGGCCGTAGCACGTGGGACCTCTGTCTATGTAACAGACCGCGTAGTGCCAATGTTGCCTGAGCGTCTTTCAAATGGTATTTGTTCACTAAATCCCAATGTTGATCGCTTGACGCAATCAGCCATTATGGAGATTACTCCAAAAGGTAAGGTGGTTAATCATAAGATTTGTCAATCTGTGATTAATACAACCTTCCGTATGACCTACAGTGATGTCAATGAGATGTTGGCTGCAAATCCAGAAAAGATTGAGCAGTTTAAGCCAATCATGGATTCTGTATCAGCTATGGCAGAATTGCATAAGATTTTAGAAGACATGCGTGAGCGTCGTGGTGCCCTTAACTTTGATACATCTGAAGCTCGTATCTTGGTTAATGAGAAGGGAATGCCAGTGGATATCGTGGTGCGTGAACGTGGAACAGCCGAGCGAATGATTGAATCCTTCATGTTGGCTGCCAATGAATGTGTGGCAGAGCACTTTGCTAAGGCTAAGTTGCCATTTATCTACCGTATCCACGAAGAGCCAAAGGCCGAGAAATTGCAACGCTTCATGGATTATGCCTCTATCTTTGGTGTTCAAATCAAAGGAACTGCCAATAAGATGGATCAGTTAGACTTGCAAGAGTTTATGGCGCGTGTACAAGGGAAACCCGGAGCGGAAGTCATGAACATGATGTTGCTTCGTTCAATGCAACAAGCCCGCTATTCAGAACACAACCACGGTCACTATGGACTTGCTGCTCAGTATTATACCCACTTTACTAGTCCAATCCGTCGTTACCCAGACCTCTTGGTTCACCGAATGATTCGTGAGTACACTAACAATATGTCTCAAGAAACACGTGAACATTTTGAAGAGGTTATTCCTGAGTTAGCAACATCATCTTCAACTCTTGAACGTCGTGCCATTGATGCCGAACGTGTCGTTGAAGCTATGAAAAAAGCGGAATACATGGAAGAGTTTGTTGGCCAAGAATTCGATGGTATTGTCGGAAGTGTGGTTAAATTTGGTATGTTTGTGGAATTGCCAAACACTATCGAAGGTTTGGTTCACATCACGACCCTTCCAGAATTTTACAATTACAATGAACGTACCATGACACTTCAGGGTGAGAAAACTGGTAAGACTTTCCGAGTTGGTCAGCCTATCCGTGTCAAATTAACACGTGCGGATAAGGAAACAGGAGACATTGACTTCCAGTATCTTCCAAGCGAGTATGATGTCACTGAAAAAGTAGACCACAAGGCTCGTCAGGAACGTGAAGAGAAAGCGAAAGCCTTCCGCAATAGAGGTGTACGTCGTGACCGTCAAAATGGAGATTTCGAACGTCGTGGTAAACGTGGGGATAACCGTAACCGTCAAGATGGTAATGGTCGTAAAGGTTCTTATGACGAAAAACGTAAGTCATCTAAGAAACCCGATAAGCGTAAGAATCAAAACCGTCCTCATAATGATAACAAGGGACGTGAGAGTGGCCGTCGTAAGAAGAAAGGGAACAAACCTTTCTACAAGGACGTTGCTAAAAAACGAAAATAGGATGAGAATGGAGGGACTGCTATGCCAAAGGGTGAAGGCAATGTTGTTGCTCAGAATAAAAAGGCTAGACATGACTATAGTATCGTTGATACTATCGAAGCAGGTATCGTACTGACAGGAACAGAGATCAAATCCGTTCGTGCGGCACGCATCCAACTAAAAGATGGCTATGCCCAAATCAAGAATGGTGAGGCCTGGTTAATCAATGTTCATATTGCTCCTTTTGAGCAAGGAAATATTTGGAATCAAGATCCAGACCGTACGAGAAAGTTGTTGCTTAAGAAGAAGCAAATCACCAAACTTCAAAATGATCTTAAGGGAACAGGTGTGACCTTGGTTCCTTTGAAGGTATACCTAAAAAACGGTTTTGCCAAGGTATTGCTTGGTATTGCCAAAGGGAAACATGATTATGATAAACGTGAATCTATTAAACGTCGTGAACAAGAACGTGATATCAAACGTATTATCAAGAGTGTTAACCGTTAAAACGCCTATCATCTAAGACTGCTATAGTCCTAGATGATTTTTTGTTTTTGGCTTTAAGACATGATATAATGGGAGTACCATACGGTCTTTAGTTAGGATAGCAGGTATACCTAACTCTGGTCGTGATACTGTAAAGGAGATTAGCGATGCCAGTAGATGCTAAAACAAAATACAAGGCCAAGAAGACAAAGATTGTTTTCTTCGACATTGACGACACCCTTCGTGTCAAAAAGACAGGCTACATTCCTGAGTCTATTAAGGCTGTTTTCAAAGGGCTTAAAGAAAAAGGAATTTTGACGGGGATTGCCACAGGACGTGGCTACTATGGTGTCGTTGAGGACATTCGAGACCTAGAGCCCGATTATTTTGTAACCATCAATGGAACTTATGTGATTAATCGAAAAGGGGAAGAAATTTATAACCAGCCCCTAGCTCGTGAAGTTACAGAAGCCTTTGTTGCTTGGTGCAAGGAGATTGGGATTGCTTGGGGCTTTGCCGGTAAGGATAAGCCAGTTGTCTCAGAGCGTTCAGATTTGATTGATGATGCTATGAAACCAGTCTATGGTCTTTGTGATGTGGAGCCAGACTTCCATTTGTCGAACGATGTTTACCATATGTGGACTTTTGCGGAAAATGATGGTGAGCTTGAGTTACCAGAAGAACTTGCGACACATGTTCGTATGGTACCTTGGCACGAACACTCATCTGACGTCGTAGCAAATGGTATCTCAAAAGCATCTGGTGTCGAGCATGTCTTGGAGCATGAAAACCTTAAACCGGTCAATGCTATGATGTTTGGGGATGGTCCAAACGATATGGAGATTTTTGACTATGTTGGACTTAAGGTTGCCATGGGTAATGCCACACCAGAACTGAAAGAAAAAGCAGATTACGTTACAGGAACAGTAGAAGAAGATGGCATTTTCAATGCCTTGGAGGAACTCGGATTGGTAGAAAAAGAACTTCATTTCCCACAACTTGACTTGGATGCAGTAGAAGGTCCAGTCGCAACAATTAAAACAAACCATGGTGATTTGGTCATCAAGCTTTTCCCTGACCATGCACCGTTAACAGTTACTAACTTTGTCAATTTGGCCAAGAGTGGCTACTATGACGGTGTGATTTTCCACCGTATTATCAAGGACTTTATGATTCAAGGTGGTGACCCAACTGGTACTGGAATGGGTGGTGAGTCAAGCTTTGGTGGTAGCTTCCAGGATGAATTTTCTGAAGAGCTCTATAACCTCCGTGGTGCGCTTTCTATGGCCAATGCTGGACCAGATACTAATGGTAGTCAGTTCTTCATCGTTCAAACGCCTGAAATTCCTTATGCTAAAAAGGAACTCGAACGTGGTGGTTGGCCAGCACCAATCGCGGAAGCTTATGCTGAAAATGGTGGAACACCTCACCTAGACCGTCGCCACACAGTCTTTGGTCAATTGGTGGATGAAGACTCTTACAAGGTGCTTGATGAGATTGCCAATGTTGAGGTTGGGGCTCAAGATAAGCCACTTGAGGATGTTGTGATTGAAACAGTTGAGGTAGCAGACTAAGATGAAAATTGGAGACAAGCTTAGGGGTGTTATCACAGGCATCAAGCCTTACGGTGCCTTTGTTTCATTGGAAAATGGTACCACAGGCTTGATTCACATCTCGGAGATTAAGACAGGTTATATCGACAACATCTACAATACCCTCAAGGTAGACCAGGAGGTCTTGGTTCAAGTTGTTGATTTTGATGAATTTACACAAAAGGCTAGTCTTTCTTTGAGAACCCTTGAGGAAGAAAAAAATAAAATCCCTCATCGTCATCGTTTCTCTGATAGTCGTTTGAACTATGGCTTTAAACCCTTGGCAGAAGCAATGCCAGGATGGATTGAAGAAGGACTTGACTATCTTAGACAAGAGCATGAGGAAAAATAGTAAAAGCTGACTCTCGATGAGTCAGCTTTTTTGGTGTTTTCGATTTGGCTACAAACAAAAAGATCTTCAATTTAATTGAAGACCCATGTTTATTAATTAGACATCAAAATAGAGCAATTCTTTTGGTGTGTGTGTGAAGACTTCAAAGCCATCTTTTGTCACATAACCACAGTCCTCGATACGAACACCAACTTTTTCAGGAATGTAAATACCTGGTTCAACAGAGAAGCACATTCCTTCTTCGATTACCAAGTCATTTCCTTCCATGATTGAAGGGAATTCATGCACATCCATTCCGATACCGTGTCCGAGGCGGTGGTTGAAGTATTCACCATAACCAGCTTTTTCAATAACATTACGTGCTGCAGCATCGACTTCGCTGGCAGTTACACCTGGTTTAATCATATCTAGGGCAGCCTGTTGAGCTTCTAAAGTCAAGTGGTAGATTTCTTTTTTGAAATCATCGGGTTTTCCAACAGCGACTGTTCGCGTCATATCTGAAGCATAGCCATTCACCATACAGCCCAAGTCGAAGAGAAGAAGAGCATCTTTTTCAATTTTGTTGCTTCCAGGAATGCCGTGTGGGTTGGCTGCATTGTTACCAGTCAAGACCATAGTTTCAAAGCTCATTTCATAGCCCAAGCGTTTGATGCCAAATTCGATTTGAGCAATGATGTCTGTTTCAGTAACGTCAAGAGAGATATTGTCGAAACCGATATTAACAGCTTTATCAGCATAATCACCGGCAACAATCATTTTTTGAATTTCATCAGCTGACTTGATAACGCGCATTTTTTGAATGAATGGTGTCAAGTTTTCAAAGCGACCTTCAAAGACTGTTTGCAATCCTTGGAACTTAGTCACATTGAGATTGTCAAACTCTGCATAAATAATAGAGCTGTCTGTACTTGCTAGACCAGCTTTGATTTTTTGCCATGGATTTTCAGAATCCACATAACCAAAGACTGGGAAGTCGAGTACAGCAGAGGCACGTGCAACCTCAAGAGCAGGAACAAAGAGGGCAGGTTCACGATTTTCGTAGACGAAGAGGAACATTTGGCGTTCATGTGGGTCACAATCAAAACCAGTAAGATAATTGACAGTTACAGGATCTGAAACAATAGCTAGCCCTGCTTTATTTTCATTCAAAAAATGACGAATGCGATCAAGTTTAGACATAGAAAAAACTCCTTTGTATTTCTTACACTCATTCTGTCACTTTTATAGGGAAAATGCAAGTTGTTTTTTGGCTTTTCATTAAATCATTTACTTTCATTGAGACTTTTTTAGGCTAGTTTTGTAAGCGATGGATAGTCTTGGAAACACGAAATGAGAGGCCTTTTTCTGAAATGGCTTTCTTCCTCGTAACCATAAAGAAGGAATCCCTTTCATTTTTTTGTAAAAAATCAGTCAAAATAATTGAAAGTGTTTTCAGAATCTGATACAATTAGCATGAATAAGTGAGCGTAAAATGAGAAAGGAAGTGTTTTTATGAATACTGATGAAACAATTACTATATACGACGTTGCGCGTGAAGCAGGTGTTTCGATGGCGACTGTGTCTCGTGTGGTAAATGGAAATAAAAATGTAAAAGAAAACACCCGAAAAAAAGTGCTTGAGGTCATTGATCGTTTGGATTACCGTCCAAATGCGGTTGCGCGTGGCTTGGCGAGTAAGAAAACCACTACTGTAGGAGTTGTTATTCCAAATATTGCTAATAGTTATTTTGCTACTTTAGCAAGGGGGATTGATGATATTGCTACGATGTACAAGTACAATATTGTTCTTGCATCTAGTGATGAAAATGACGATCATGAAGTTACCGTGATTAACTCTCTATTTGCCAAACAAGTAGACGGTATCATCTTCATGGGTTACCACTTGACGGAAAAAATTCGTGCAGAATTTTCTCGTACCCGTACGCCGATTGTTCTAGCAGGAACAGTAGACCTCGAACACCAATTACCGAGTGTTAACATCGACTATAAAGCTGCCGTTGAGGATTCTGTAACGCAGCTTGCCAAGAATAATGAAAAGGTTGCCTTTGTATCAGGACCACTAATTGATGATATTAATGGCAAGCTCCGTCTAGCTGGTTATAAGGCTGGACTTGAAAAGAATAATTTGCGCTACAATGAAGGACTTGTCTTTGAAGCTAAATATAGCTATAAAGACGGCTTTGATTTAGCACAACGTGTCTTGAACTCTGGTGCCACTGCTGCCTATGTTGGGGAAGATGAATTGGCTGCGGGTCTCTTGAATGGCCTCTTTGCTGCAGGTAAATCAGTTCCAGAAGACTTCGAAATCATCACAAGCAATGACTCACCAATTACAAGCTACACACGTCCAAACCTTTCTAGTATTAATCATCCTCTCTATGATTTAGGGGCAGTTAGCATGCGTATGTTGACTAAAATCATGAATAAGGAAGAGCTTGAAGAAAAAGATGTTATTCTTAATCACGGTATTACCTTACGTCAGTCAACAAAATAAAAAAGGAGTTGGGACATAAGTTTGTCTCAACTTCTCTTTTTTAGAAAAAGGGAGAACCAATGACTTTTGAGGATGCTTATTTTAAAAAGAAAGTCCTAAAACCTGATAGCCTAGAGCCTTTTGGTTTTACAGCTACCGAGCAAGGCTATGAGTTCAGAAAAACACTGATAGCTGAAGAACTTGAAGCTCGATTGTTTATTGATTTAGAAGGTAAGCTGACGGGACAGGTTGTCGATAGTGATTTTGATGAGCCTTATGATATCTTCAGGAGTCCTCAGGCTACTGGAACTTACGTTGGTCAAGTCAGAGAAGCTTATGGAGAACTTCTGTCACAGGTAGCTGATTCTTGTTATGAAGATCAATTATTCTCATTTCCACAAGCTAATCGCCTGGCTAAATTTTTAGCTCAAGAATTTTCAGACCAAGCAGACCAACCTTTCGAGAAGGAACCAAGCTATCTATCTTTTAGAGTTGATGGTAAATGGTATGCCTTGTTTTTTCCTCTTAAGGGAGAAAAACTAGGGCTTGATGGAGAAAAGGCAGAATTAACATATGATGTGGTTAACCTCAAGGTTAATCCGACGCAAATGGATAAGCTCTTGAAAATGGATGGGGTTTTTCCTAGCTACCATATGTCCAAGAAGACCTGGGTTAGTCTTGTTTTAGATGAGACCTTGCCGGACCAGACCATTTTTGAGCTTCTTAGTGAAAGTCGCTCCCTAGTGGCCCCAAAACATCTTAGAAAGGCTTCGGAGCCTCATTATTGGATTATCCCAGTAAATTTGAAATACTACGATATTGGGGAGGAGTTTTCCGCAAATGAGGAGATTCTTTGGACACAGAAAGCTAGTATGCAAAAGGGAGATTTTGTGGCTATCTATATTACGGCACCTACCAAGGCCATCCGTTACCTCTGTCAAGTTTTAGAGGCAAATATCCCTAATCAAGGTTATCGTGAAGAGGAGAGTATTAAGGAGTTGATGCGGATTAAACCCTTATACACTTTTAATGATACTGACTTTGATAGTGATAGACTAAAGAGTTTAGGTATTAAAACTGTTCGAGGTCCCCGACATATGACAGAAGAGTTAGTTCAGGCCTTATCCCCTTACCTAAAAGAAAAATAGAAGGAGGACATCATGCGAATTTTGATTGCACCTGATTCATTTAAGGAAAGTTTATCTGCAAAAGAGGTCGCCTTAGCTCTTAAATCAGGTTTTGAAAATGCCTTATCCGACGCTGATTTTGACCTCATGCCAATAGGTGATGGTGGCGAGGGCACCTTAGATGCTCTTGCTGAAAATCTAAATCTTGAGAAGAAAAGTATCAAGATTCCTCATGCCTATACAAGTGACGGAAGTGTTTCTTTTGCCAGCAATGGCCAGACTGCCATTTTTGAAATGGCTGCGATTTGTGGCTTGGAGCATATTCCTAAGGAGAAACGAAATCCTCTAGCTCTAACGACACAAGGCGTAGGTGAACTAATTGTTCATTTGGTTCAGTCTGGCATCCGAGAGTTTATTATAGGCGTAGGTGGATCTGCTACCAATGATGGTGGTATTGGTATGGCATATGGATTGGGGTATCGTTTTTATGATTCTGAGGGACAGGAGCTTGAGCCAATAGGTGCTAATCTTGGTCTCATTAAGAAGGTATCCTCTAAAAATAAGGTTGATTTGTCTAGTGTCACCATTCGTCTGATTACTGACGTAGATAACCCCTTGTGTGGCCAAGATGGAGCGACCTATATTTTTGGTGGACAAAAAGGCTTGTCTCCTTCACAATTTAAAAAAGTTGATCAAGATATGTCACAATTCTACACTGACTTTGCTC
Source organism: Streptococcus sp. HMSC078H03 (assembly GCF_001808655.1). NCBI lineage: Bacteria > Bacillati > Bacillota > Bacilli > Lactobacillales > Streptococcaceae > Streptococcus > Streptococcus sp. HMSC078H03. Next base: position 263,701 of record NZ_KV794113.1, on the reverse strand, counting down.
CAGAAGTTTTAAAATTGGCTGGTTCAGGGGCGGGAGGAGGCATGGCTGCAGGCCTGGTGGCCTTTGCAGGTGCAGAAATTAAATCAGGGATTGACTTTGTACTTGATTGTGTTGATTTTGACCAACGTGTGAAGTCTGCTGATTTGGTTATAGTAGGAGAAGGACGTATGGATAGCCAGTCCTTATCTGGTAAGGCACCGGTCGGAGTGGCTAGGCGGACACCATCAGCTATTCCCGTCATTGCTATCTGTGGTAGTTTGAAGGATGACTTGCCTGATTTTCCAGTAGCAGGTATCTCAGCTGCTTTCCCTATCATTGGACAAGTATTAGAGTTAGACCAAGTTTTAGCTACCGCTAAGGAGAATCTCTATCGCACAGGACTCAATATTGGGAATCTCATCAAGCTCAGTAAAACATTGTGATATAAGAAAAAGCTGACTTTGCATCAGCTTTTATTTTCCGAATAGTTTAGCAAAAAATCCCTTTTTTTCAAGGATAGGTTCAGTTTCACTAGGAGCAAGGATATCAGGATAGAGTTCTGAAAATAATACTTTATCAAGATTCTCTGCTTGATTACTATGTACGATAAGACCGTATGGTGAATGGGCCTTGGCCTCGTCAACAATAGTTGCAGAAATATTTAGTGCTTGAGCGGTCTTGATATAGGTAAATTGTGTCTGGTCGGCTAATTTTGGCGAAAGTTTGAGACTAAGATTAGGGTAAACGGCTAATAAGTCTTTTAATATTTGCGGAAAATTGTCAATTACAGTTTTCTTTTCGGTGTTTTCCAATAGAACAGCTAGGACTACACGTTCCGCATAGGTTCCAAAATACTGACGAAGTTCATCGGGATTTAGGCGTTTTTCGCCACTAGCGCATTGGAGCACTTTGTTTTCAAGTGAAGTCATAGGAATCTCCTCTTAGTTTTCTACTTGTATTATACAATATTTTGAATTCCTTTTCATTTGAGTTGCTTTCTGAGATTTTCAAAAACAATTGAAAATATTAAAAAATAGAAAATCGCTAGAAAATTCTGGTTTTAATTTGCTTAAGCCTTGATATTATGGTAATATATAGGTGTAAAAAATTTTAACTCATAAGGAGAGTATTGTAATGTCAATTATTACTGATGTTTACGCACGCGAAGTCCTTGACTCACGCGGTAACCCAACACTTGAAGTAGAAGTTTACACTGAATCTGGTGCATTCGGTCGCGGTATGGTTCCTTCAGGAGCTTCAACTGGTGAACACGAAGCAGTAGAACTTCGTGATGGTGACAAAGCTCGTTACGGTGGTCTTGGTACTCAAAAAGCAGTTGATAATGTAAACAACGTTATTGCTGAACACATCATCGGATTCGACGTACGTGATCAACAAGGTATTGACCGCGCAATGATCGCTCTTGACGGTACTCCAAACAAAGGTAAACTTGGTGCCAACGCTATTCTTGGTGTGTCTATCGCTGTAGCACGCGCAGCTGCTGACTACCTTGAAGTTCCACTTTACAGCTACCTTGGCGGATTCAACACTAAAGTTCTTCCAACTCCAATGATGAACATCATCAACGGTGGTTCTCACTCAGACGCTCCAATCGCTTTCCAAGAATTCATGATTGTACCTGCTGGTGCACCAACATTCAAAGAAGCTCTTCGTTGGGGTGCTGAAATCTTCCACGCACTTAAGAAAATCCTTAAAGAACGTGGACTTGAAACAGCCGTAGGTGACGAAGGTGGTTTCGCACCTCGTTTCGACGGAACTGAAGATGGTGTTGAAACTATCATCAAAGCTATCGAAGCTGCTGGATATGTACCAGGTAAAGACGTATTTATCGGATTTGACTGTGCATCATCTGAATTCTACGATGCAGAACGTAAAGTTTACGACTACACTAAATTTGAAGGTGAAGGCGCTGCTGTTCGTACTGCTGCAGAACAAATCGACTACCTTGAAGAATTGGTTAACAAATACCCAATCATCACTATCGAAGATGGTATGGACGAAAACGACTGGGACGGTTGGAAAGCTCTTACTGAACGTCTTGGTGGTAAAGTTCAATTGGTTGGTGACGACTTCTTCGTAACTAACACAGCTTACCTTGAAAAAGGTATTGCAGAACACGCTGCTAACTCAATCCTTATCAAAGTTAACCAAATCGGTACTTTGACTGAAACTTTCGACGCTATCGAAATGGCGAAAGAAGCTGGATACACAGCAGTAGTATCACACCGTTCAGGTGAAACTGAAGATTCAACAATCGCTGATATCGCAGTTGCAACTAACGCTGGTCAAATCAAGACAGGTTCATTGTCACGTACTGACCGTATCGCTAAATACAACCAATTGCTTCGTATCGAAGACCAACTTGGTGAAGTTGCAGAATACCGTGGTTTGAAATCATTCTACAACTTGAAAAAATAATTCTATAGTCATATAGAATAAAAAGAGGTTCCTTAGGAATCTCTTTTTTGTGTTTCTAAAGAATCTTAGATTGTGTTATGCATTGTCTCTAAATAGAAACTCTAAACAAAAAAAGTCCCCTCAATCCTATTGATTGAGAGGACTTCGTCTTAGAATAGACCTTTAATCTTGTCTAAAGCTCCACTAACCATTTCGTTACCTGAAACAAGTGACTTAGCTTGGTCAAAGTATTCGCCCAAATCATCTTTATTGTCATCGACAAACTTTTTAGCAGCTTCGAAATCTTTCTTTTCAATCATTTCTTTTACTTGGTTAAATAGGTCCATTGGATTCATATCTGTTCTCCTTTATAAGTTTTCTTACAAACTCTATTTAATCACGCTTATAGTAAACTAGCAAGAAATATGTTTGAGGCGAGTGCTATGAGGATTATGATTTTCCAGTTAAGTACGATTGATAATTGTTTAATCTAAAAAGGCAGTCCAAACAGGACTGCTTTTAAGGTTTATTGCTGTTCCGTTGAAGAGCTACTTGGCTCTGATTCACTTGAACTTGAGCTTGATTCAGATTCTGCAGGATGTAGTTCCTTGTAAGATGGGGTCTTGAATAGATTAGCTGTTGATTTATTGCCTTTTTGTTTGTAGAGGCTGGTTGATTTATCTTTCAGCTTTTTATTGATTTCTTTTAGTTGATCCATCTGTTTAGTGTAGGAAATCTTGCTAGAATCAACATGCTTCAAACCGTTTGGCGTATAGAAACGAAGAAGGTCACCTGTTTGAACAGCGTCACTCATCGAAAGCTGAGTTGCTACTGCCTTACGAATAGCTTCGTTATCTTTTTTAGTTGTCTCATCAGGGTTGGTAATTTCTTCCCCTGTTTGAGTGTTATAAAGTCGACCAGAGTAGCTGGTGTATTGAGGAGTAACATATTGACCTGAGGTTCTAAATGCGACGGTTTGCTTATTATCAGGAGATAGGAGGTCTTGTCCCATCTGGATATAAGAGCTAGTATCAACGCCAAGAACGTGAAGGAGTGTTGGAAGGGCATCAACCTCACCACCAAAGGTGTTAGAGATACCACCACCAGTATAGCCTGGAATATGAATCATGTAAGGAACACGTTGAAGCATGGCTTTATCATAGTTTGACCAAGTTTCAGGGTTCTTACCGAGAAGTTCAGCAAGATTGCTGCTTCGTGTATCAGAGATACCATAGTGGTCACCGTACATGACAATAATCGAGTTATCGTAAAGACCGGTTTCCTTGAGGTAATCAAAGAAGTCTTTGATTGCTGAGTCAAGATAGTTAGCTGTTGCAAAATATCCGTTGACTGTTTCGTCTTTTGTTTCGGCAAGTGGGAAACCTTGTTCCTTTTCATCGCCTGAGAGTGAAGTGTATGGGTAGTGGTTAGATACTGTAAGGTATTTAACGTAGAAAGGTTGTTGCATTTGTTCCAGATATTTGATGGAATCTGGGAACATGTACTTGTCATTTAGACCATACTGGAAGGAGTTTTCATCAGTTTTTTCAGTGAAGGCTGATGAGTCAAAGAAGTAATTATAACCCCATTGTTTATAGGTATTATTACGATTCCAGAAGGATCCAGTGTTTCCGTGGAAAACAGCTGACGTATAGTCGCCTGTTTGAGCTAGGATAGATGGCGCCGCATAGGCTGTATTGGTACCCCCATAGTTTACCATGTATGACCCTGTACTTAGTCCAAAGAGAGATGTTTCCATCAAGGTTTCAGCATCAGAAGTTTTCCCTGATTTAACTTGGTGGAAGAAGTTTGAAAAGGCTAGAGTTTCATTTGAGTGATAAATGGAATTGATGAATGGTGTAACCTCATAGTCTTGACCGTCTACTTTGAGCTTGTAATCAATGAGGAACTGTTGGAAGCTTTCCAGGTGAATAACGATGACGTTTCTTCCTTTAGCAATTCCGTAGTACTTAGGATCAGGTGCCGCATAGTGCTCTTTAACGTAAGCCTCAACCTTTTTCATATCCTCAGCTGTTGCAGATGACCGAGCCTGTGAAGCTTGATAAGTTAAGTTACCAGAATAGGCTGTGAAGAAGGGAAGCCCCATAGCACGAACAATATAGTTATTTGAGAAACCACGTGTCAACAACTCGCCACGGTTAACTTCTGCTAAGAAGAGGTTAACTGAGAGAAGGAGTGTCGACAGTGCAGTGACGGCAAAACTAGCTCGTTTGTTAAATGGCTTGCTGTCCATTTTAAGCTTTTTCCTGAAACCAGCATAGATGAAGAAAGGTACATCAATCAGGTAGAAGAGATAGCTTGGCTCAAGAAGGTTCTTGGCGGAGTCTCCTAGTCCTGCTGCCGAACTAGAACTTGCTAGGATGGTATTTACAGTGATGAAGTCTGTAAACTCCCCAAAGTAAATCACATTAGCGATAAGTAAGAGGTTAAGGATGACATAGATAGCAATGGTAATGCTATAAAAGAAACGTCGTTTCTTGAAGTATAGTCCTAAACCTAGAAGCATTAATCCTAGTGGAATAGGGTTAATCAGCGAAAGCATAACCTGATATCTGCTTTCCAACTCAAGATTAATGTTGACGTAATAAGCGAATATGGTTTTTAGCCAGTAAAAGAAGAGTAACAAGAGGATAAATCCAAGTCTTGATGAAACTCCTTTCCAAAAGGCTTCAGTAATTTTTTTCAAAGTAATACTTCCTTTGATTCTATATTATCTTAATCATTATACCAAATAAGATAATGACTCTCAAAAATTTACTGCCATTGAGTGTGATATTCCTTGACATATAATTGATAAAATCTAGTTACGAAACAGAAATAATAGCATTTTTTTGGTATAATAGTAACATGAGTATATTGACGGTAAGTCCCTTTGCGGAGAAAAAAATCAAACAAGGAAAACAGCTTCTTTTAGCCGAAGATTTTCCAAATATAACTGAAAATAATCAGTTGGTTTACCTTTATAGCCAGTCCAAAGATTTTTTAGGAACGGGCTATTTGTCAAGTCAAAATAAGGGGATAGGATGGTTTCTGTCCCCTAAAAAACAACAATTGACAGTGACTTATTTTCAAGGACTTTTTGAAAGGGCTAAGGCCAAACGTCAATCCTATTATGATAATGAATTGACGACAGCTTTTCGTCTTTTCAACCAAGATGGTGACGATTTTGGTGGTCTCACAATTGATTTATATGGGGATTATGCCCTCTTTTCATGGTACAATGCCTTTGTTTATTCCTTGAAAAATGATATTGTAGAGGCTTTCCAAATGGTCTTTCCTGAGGTCTTGGGAGGCTATGAGAAAATCCGCTTCAAGGGTCTTGATTTCGAATCAGACCATCTTTTTGGGCAAGAGGCGGCTGATACCTTCACCATTTTAGAAAATGGGGTAACTTATGAAGTTTTCCTCAATGATGGGCTAATGACGGGGATTTTCCTTGATCAGCATGAAGTGCGTGATGGTTTAGTTAATGGCCTAGCTTTGGGTAAATCAGTTTTGAATATGTTCTCCTATACGGCAGCTTTTTCAGTTGCTGCGGCTATGGGTGGAGCGATTGAAACGACATCAGTTGATTTGGCTAAGCGTTCACGTGAATTATCGACGGCTCATTTTGAAGCTAATGGTTTCAGTATGGACAATCATCGCTTGGTCGTGATGGATGTCTTTGATTATTTCAAATATGCAAAGAAAAAAGGCTTATCTTATGACCTTATCGTCATCGATCCGCCAAGCTTTGCCAGAAATAAGAAACGCACTTTCTCAGCAAATAAGGATTACCACAAGTTAATTGCACAGAGTCTTGATATTTTATCAGAGCATGGGACAATCATTGCAAGTACCAATGCTGCTAATATGACCGTGCAACAGTTTAAAAAACAACTGCGTAAGGGTTTGGGAGATGTTACAGCGGACTTCGTTAACCTGCAACAATTACCAGCGGATTTTACCGTCAATCCTAATGATCCAACATCAAATTATTTGAAAGTATACACAATAAGGGTAAATAAATGAAAATTGTAGTTCCGATTATGCCAACTAGTTTAGAGGAGGCACAAGAGCTTGAACTGTCTCGTTTTGAGGGGGCAGACATTATAGAATGGCGTGCAGATTTTTTAGATAAGGATAGTATCTTAACGGTTGCTCCAGCTATTTTCGAGAAATTCGCAGGCTTTGAGATTGTCTTTACCATCCGTACGACGCGTGAGGGTGGCAAGCTTGAGTTAACGGATGCGGAATACATCGCACTAATTAAGGATGTAGCTGCTATCTATTCGCCAGATTATATTGATTTTGAGTATTTCACACGTAAGGCTGTCTTTGACCAAATGCTCGAATTTTCAAACTTGGTTTTGTCCTATCATAACTTTGAGGAGACCCCTGAAAACCTTATGGAGCTTTTGTCTGAGATGACAAACTTAACGCCGAGAGTGGTTAAGGTGGCGGTTATGCCTAAGCATGAGCAGGATGTTCTTGACCTTATGAACTTCACACGTGGTTTCAAGGCCTATAATCCTGAACAAGAGTTTGTAACTATGTCAATGGGTAAACTAGGTCGTTTGTCACGTTTTGCGGGAGATTTGGTGGGGTCATCATGGACCTTTGCTAGTCTTGATAATGCTAGTGCTCCGGGACAAGTTGGTCTTGCAGATATGCGTAGAATCAGGGAGGTTTTGGATGCAGATTGATGGACACACACGCCTAGCGGCTGTTGTTGCCAATCCTATCAAGCATTCTATTTCACCATTCATTCATAATTCGGCCTTCGAAAAGACACAAGTTAATGGTGTTTATGTGGCCTGGGAGATTCCAGAGTCAGACCTAGCCGAGACAGTTGAAAATATTAGACGTTACAACATGTTCGGTATCAACTTGTCGATGCCATATAAGGAAGCAGTCATTCCTTTTTTGGATGAGATTAGTCCTGCAGCTCAACTGATTGGTGCCGTCAATACAGTTGTTAATCGTGATGGTCATTTGATTGGTCATAATACGGACGGTTTTGGCTTCTTTGCTAGTCTAAAGGACTTTAGCCCTAGAGACGCTCATCTGATGATTTTGGGTGCTGGTGGTGCTGCTAAAGCTATTGTGACGCAGGCAGTTCTTGATGGTGTAAAAAAAGTCAGTGTCTATGTTCGCCCTCAGTCATTAGATAAGGCAAAAGAGAGCTTTAAGTCCTTACTTGAACAGGCAACTTGCCACTTGGAGTTTCATGCTTTAAATGATCTTGAGTATTTTCAAGAGGAACTAGGCCAGGCTGATTTATTGGTGAATGCGACGAGTGTTGGGATGGATGGCGAATCCTTGCCTATTCCCACAGATACAAAATTTCCTGAGGGACTCTTGGTTGCTGATATCATTTATCAGCCTTTTGAAACACCTTTCTTGGCCTTGGCTAGGAAACAGGGAATAGAGGCTGTGAACGGCCTTGGCATGTTGCTTCATCAAGCAGCAGGTGCCTTTAAATTGTGGACAGGCAAGGACATGCCAACAGACGCCATCTGGCAGGAATTAGAAAATATTTACAATAGCTAGGAGGGGACGACTATGAAACTAGAGGTAAATTTAACACATAACCCTTATGACATTATTATTGAAAAAGGAGCCCTTAAGACTGTCGGTCAATGGGTGAAGTCACTTTGGGAACCACAAAAGATTGCCCTTATTACAGACAACCATGTGGGTGGCTTATACGCTGAAAGAGTTAAGCTTAGCTTGGAGCACGAAGGTTTTGAGGTTGTCGTTTTTGATTTTCTAGAAGGTGAAGCGAGTAAAAATCTAAAAACTGTTAACAAGGCTTATGAGTTTTTGATTAAGAATGGCATGACTCGTAGTGATGGTATTCTTGCTCTTGGTGGCGGTGTTGTTGGTGACTTGGCAGGCTTTGTTGCTTCAACTTATATGCGTGGCATTCACTTCGTTCAGGTTCCAACTAGTCTCACTGCCCAAGTGGATTCATCTATTGGTGGTAAGACGGGTGTGAACACACCATTTGCTAAAAATATCGTGGGAACTTTTGCTCAGCCTGATGGGGTTTTGATTGACCCTAATGTCCTTGAGTCACTTGGTAAACGTGAATTGATCGAAGGTATGGGTGAGGTTGTCAAATACGGTTTGATTGACGATCCTGAACTTTGGCACCTCCTTGAAAGCATTGATGGTTCGGTTCACAGTATCCTAGAAAACTCAGAAACCATTATTTACCGTTCATGTAATGTGAAGCGTAAAATTGTGGTTGAAGATGAGTTTGAAGGTGGTGTCCGTATGTACCTAAACTTTGGTCATACGATTGGGCATGCCGTTGAACAAACAGCTGGTTACGGTAAAGTCATGCACGGTGAAGCGGTGGCTATCGGAATGGTTCAGATTTCACGTGTTGCTGAGGAAAAAGGTCTGATGCCTAAGGGAATCACACGTCAAATTGCTGAGATGTGTGTTAAGTTTGGCTTGCCAGTAGACTATGAGCCATGGCGTGTTGAGGAGCTTTATACAGCTCTCACACATGACAAAAAAGCCCGTGGTAATAGCATTAAGACAGTTATCGTTCCAGAGATTGGTAAGGCAGCTATCAATCAAATTCCTTTAGTTGAAATGAAAGAGTACTTGGAGAAATAAATGAGATATTTAACAGCAGGTGAGTCTCACGGCCCACGTTTAACAGCAATTATCGAAGGTGTTCCAGCAGGTCTTCCCTTGACGGCTGAAGATATCAATGGCGATTTGAAACGTCGTCAAGGTGGCTATGGTCGTGGTGGCCGTATGAAAATTGAGTCTGATAAGGTTGAAATCACTTCTGGTGTTCGTCATGGGAAAACAACAGGAGCTCCAATCACCCTTCATGTTATCAATAAGGACCATCAAAAATGGTTGGACATCATGGCTGTGGAAGATATTGAGGACCGTTTGAAAACCAAACGTAAAATCACTCACCCACGTCCAGGCCATGCTGACTTAGTTGGTGGAATGAAATACCGTTTCGATGATTTGCGTAACTCTTTGGAACGTTCTAGTGCGCGTGAGACAACTATGCGTGTGGCAGTAGGTGCTGTCGCTAAACGTATCTTGGCTGAGCTTGATATTGAAATTGCTAACCATGTTGTTGTCTTTGGTGGTAAGGAAATTGATGTGCCTGAGAATTTGACAGTAGCTCAAATCAAGGAATTGGCTCAACAATCAGAGATTTCAGTTGTTAACCAAGAACGTGAACAAGAAATTAAAGATTACATTGACCAAATTAAAAAAGAGGGAGACACAATCGGTGGTGTCGTTGAAACTGTTGTTGGCGGCGTCCCTGTTGGCCTTGGTTCTTATGTCCAATGGGATACCAAACTTGATGCTAAAATTGCTCAAGCAGTTGTATCCATCAATGCCTTCAAGGGTGTAGAATTTGGACTTGGTTTCAAGGATGGCTACCTCAAGGGCTCTCAAGTAATGGACGAGATTCTCTGGAATGAAGAGGATGGCTATACGCGTCGCACTAACAACCTTGGTGGTTTTGAAGGTGGTATGACCAACGGGCAACCGATTGTGGTCCGTGGGGTTATGAAACCTATTCCAACCCTATACAAGCCATTGATGTCAGTAGATATCGAAACACATGAACCATACAAGGCGACAGTCGAGCGTTCAGATCCAACGGCCTTGCCTGCAGCGGGTGTCGTTATGGAATCCGTAGTCGCTACAGTCGTAGCCAATGAAATCTTGGACAAATTCTCTTCTGACAACATGGAAGAATTGAAAGAAGCGGTAGCACGTCACCGTGCCTATGTGAAAAACTTTTAAGCAGCATCAGACAATAGATGGGAGTAGTAATGAGTAAGAAAACTATTTATATCGCAGGATTGGGCTTGATTGGTGGCTCCTTGGCCTTAGGGATTAAAAGGGACCACCCTGATTATGAGATTCTTGGATATAATCGCTCTGACTATTCTCGAAATATTGCACTTGAGCGTGGCATCGTTGACCGTGCAACAAGTGATTTCAAAGAATTTGCTCCCCTCGCGGATGTTATTATCCTTGCAGTGCCGATTAAGCAAACTGTGGCCTACTTGAAGGAGTTGGCTGACTTGGAGCTCAAAGATAATGTCATCATCACAGACGCAGGGTCTACTAAGTTGGATATCGTTGAGGCAGCTGAACGTTACCTAACAGGTAAAAATGTTCAGTTTGTAGGTTCTCACCCTATGGCTGGTTCCCATAAATCAGGGGCTATTGCGGCTGACGTGACACTTTTTGAAAATGCCTATTATATTTTCACACCGACGAGTCTAACAAGAGAGACAACTATCCCTGAACTTAAGGACATCTTGTCAGGGCTTAAGTCACGATTTGTGGAGATTGATGCGGCTGAACATGACCGTGTAACCAGTCAAATCAGTCATTTTCCACATCTTTTGGCTTCTGGTCTTATGGAGCAGGCTGCTGATTATGCTCAGACTCACGAGATGACTAATCACTTTGCGGCTGGGGGCTTCCGAGATATGACCCGTATTGCAGAAAGTGAACCTGGCATGTGGGCCTCCATTCTCATGACCAATGGGCCAGCTGTTTTGGATCGTATTGAAGATTTCAAAAAACGTTTAGACCATGTGGCCGATTTGATTAAGGCTGAAGATGAGAATGCCATTTGGGAGTTCTTTGACAACGGTCGTAAGAAACGTAAAGAGATGGAAATTCACAAAAAGGGTGGCGTGGAAAGTGCCTTCGATATTTTCGTGGATGTGCCTGACCGAGAAGACGTTATCCTTAGCATTATGGAATTGCTGCGAGGAACGTCTTTGGTTAACCTTCGTATTAATGAGGAAAATCGTGAGGATATTCACGGTATCCTCCAAATTACTTTTAAAAATGAAAAAGATCGCACACATGCTAAGACTGTTATTGAAGCCAATACGGATTATCATGTGGTGATCGCCTAGGAGAATAAAATGACAAATATTTATGATTTAGCAAATGAGTTGGAACGTGGTATCCGTGCCCTTCCTGAGTACAAAACTTTGGTAGAGAAAAAAGAAGCGATTGCAGCTGATGCTGAGGCTAGCGCTCTTTTCAAAGAGTTTACTGATTTCCAAGAGGATTTCTATGCTAAAATGCAAGCTGGTACAATGCCAACTGCAGAAGAACAAGCAGCTGTTCAAGAATTGGGTCAAAAGGTAGAAGCTAATGCCCTTTTGAAAGAATACTTGGCTGCACAACAAGGTTTGTCTGTTTATTTGAACGATATTGAACGTATCATCTTCAAACCTTTGCAAGAATTGAATAGTTAATCAAAGAGGGTGTGTCAATTGACAGGCCCTTTTCTGCATTCAAAAGAGATTGTCTAAGGAAGAAGCTAGAAATATTAAGGAGGAAAACGATGAGTCGTAAGATTGGAATTATTGGTATGGGAAATGTTGGAGCTGCGGTTGCTCATGGAGCAATTGCCCAAGGCTTGGCCGATAGCTATGTCTTTATAGATATCAATGAGAAGAAGGCCGAGGCAGATGCCCAGGATTTTAAGGATGCTATGGCAAATCTACCTAGCTATGCAAACATTGTTGCCAATGATTATGCAGCACTTGAAGATGCTGATGTGATTATTTCATCTCTTGGCAATATTCAGTTACAGCACAATGCTGGTGAGGACCGCTTTGCTGAATTTCCATTTACTCGAGAAGCTGTTTATCAGGTTTCTCAGGAACTTAAAAAGTTGAATTTTAAAGGTATACTCTTGGTTATCTCGAATCCTGTAGATGCCGTATCAGCTCTCTATCAGGAATTCACAGGCTGGCCAAGAGAACGTGTGATTGGGACAGGGACTTTACTCGATACGGCGAGAATGAAGGCAGCGGTAGGAGATGATTTATCAGTCAATCCCAAATCAGTATCTGGCTACAATCTTGGCGAACATGGGAATTCCCAATTTACAGCCTGGAGTCAAGTCAAGGTTAAAGGGCAAGACATTACAGAATTGACAAGCGAAGAAGAGCGACAAAATTTGTTCATGGCATCCATGAAGGGTGGCCACAAAGTCTTTTATGGTAAGGGGTATACGTCTTACGGCATTGCCAGTGCGGCTCTTCGTTTGGTGTCTATTATCCTTTCGGATGCTCAAGAAGAAGTGGCAGTATCAAGCTATCAAGAAGCATATCAAACCTATCTTGGCTATCCAGTCATCCTAGGGCGTCATGGGGTGGCTGCTCCAGTTCGCTTGTCTTTGTCGGCTGAGGAAAAAAATCTTTTGCAGGAGTCTGCTAACTTGATTCGGAACCGTGTTCAAGAGGCGGTTGCCTTCTTGAAAGAAAAGTATGGCAATACAAACGAGTGAATATTTTGACAATTCAGTCTATGGTTGGGCTTTCGATTATGGTATAATGAGAGTAACTATAAAATTTTCAGGAGTAACCTATGAAACTAGAAACCAAGGCCCAAGGTCTTCATGGCAGCTTGCGTATCCCTGGTGACAAGTCAATCAGTCACCGTTCGATTATGTTCGGAAGTCTTGCCAAAGGTGTGACAACTGTTCGTGATATTTTACGAGGTGAGGATGTCCTCTCAACTATGCAGGTCTTCCGTGATTTGGGTGTGACTATCGAGGATGATGGTGATGTGGTACGCATTCACGGTGTTGGTTTTGATGGTCTCAAGGCTCCTCAAAACAAGTTGGATATGGGTAACTCTGGGACATCTATTCGCTTGATTTCAGGTGTGCTTGCAGGTCAAGATTTCGATGTAGAGATGTTTGGAGATGATTCCCTTTCAAAACGTCCGATGGACCGTGTGACCATTCCATTGCGTCAGATGGGTGTAGAGGTTTCTGGTCAAACAGACCGTGATTTGCCACCATTGAAAATGCACGGTAGCAAGTCCCTTAAACCTATTCATTACCAATTGCCTGTGGCCTCTGCTCAGGTAAAATCTGCTCTTATTTTTGCAGCGCTTCAAGCTGATGGCGAATCTGTCATCCTTGAAAAGGAAAAAACACGTAATCATACGGAAGATATGATTCAGCAGTTTGGCGGTCAGCTTCAAGTAGATGGTAAGGAAATTCGTATTTCTGGTGGCCAAAGCTTTACTGCTCAAGAAGTCGTGGTTCCAGGTGACATTTCTTCAGCTGCCTTTTGGTTGGTAGCGGGACTCGTGGTGCCTAACTCTAAGATTGTCTTGGAAAATGTCGGCATCAACGAGACGCGTACGGGTATCATTAATGTGATCAAAGATATGGGTGGTAAGATTACCCTTTCAGATATTGACCAGGTTGCCAAATCTGCGACTATTACGGTTGAAACTTCAGAACTTAAAGGAACTGAAATTGGTGGAGATATCATTCCACGTTTGATTGATGAACTTCCGATTATTACACTCTTGGCGACACAAGCCCAAGGTAAGACAGTGATTCGTGATGCTGAAGAACTCAAGGTCAAAGAGACCGACCGTATTCAGGTGGTGGCAGATGCCTTGAATGCTATGGGGGCTGATATTGTACCAACTGAGGATGGTATGATTATCACTGGTAAGACGGCTCTTCATGGGGCAGAGGTCAATACCTTTGGAGACCACCGTATTGGTATGATGACAGCTATTGCTGCCCTCATGGTTCAAGACGGTGAGGTTGACTTGCAACGTGCGGAAGCTATCAATACAAGTTACCCAAGCTTCTTTAGTGACTTGGAAGGATTGCTCAATGGCTAAAGTTTTATTGGGCTTTATGGGAGTTGGTAAGAGTTCCGTCGCTCCATACCTGGATGGTCGTTTCGTGGATATGGATCAGGTCATCGAGGAGAAAATCGGCATGTCCATTGCTGATTTTTTTGCAAAAGAAGGTGAGGCAGCCTTTCGTCAGATTGAGTCTGAGACTTTGGAAGAACTTCTCCAAGAGGGAGATGATGTCATCATCTCTACTGGAGGTGGTGTCGTTGTAACGGAGCATAATCGTCAGCTCTTGGCCAAAAATCGTAAGCATAATGTTTGGCTCCACGCTTCTTTTGATGTGGTCTATGATCGCATTCAAAAGGATACCAAAAATCAACGCCCCCTCTTTCTCAATCATTCAAAAGAGGATTTTAAGGCTATTTACGACGGTCGAATGGCACTCTATCAAGATTTAGCAGATTTGGTTGTCACAGTTGATAACCGAACGCCAGAAGAAGTAGCAAGGTTTATCAAATGTATGTAGGTTATTTGGGCCCAAGTGGGTCGTTTACACATAATGCAGCCTTAAAGGCTTTTCCTGAAGCAGAATTGGTTTCATTAGGCACCATTACTGAGGTTATCAAGTCTTATGAAGAGGGACGTGTGGATTATGCGGTCATTCCGGTGGAAAATTCCATTGAGGGCTCTGTTCATGAGAGTTTAGACTATCTCTTCCATCAGGCTGATATTCGTGCTGTGGCAGAGATTGTTCAGCCCATCAAGCAGCAGTTGATGGCGACTAAGCATCATGAGAAAATTCAGAAAATCTTCTCACACCCACAGGCCATTGCTCAAGGGAAAAAGTATATTAAACAGCATTTTCCACATGCCAAGATTGAGACAACAGCAAGTACAGCCTTTGCGGCTCGCTTTGTCGCTGATAATCCAGATCAGCCTTATGCAGCAATCGCTCCGCATGCAGCTGCTAAGGAATACGGTCTTCAAATATTGGCTAAGGATATCCAGGAGATTGAAAAGAATTATACCCGTTTTTGGGTGCTGGGGAACACTGTTCCTGAGATTCCGCTCAATCAGATTGATTGTAAATTAACGCTGGCCTTGACCCTGCCTGACAATATGCCAGGGGCACTTTACAAGGCCCTATCGACCTTTGCCTGGCGAGGCATTGACTTGACCAAGATTGAAAGCCGTCCGTTGAAGACGGTACTTGGCGAGTATTTCTTCATTATTGATTGTGATTATACAAAGGAAAAGTTGGCTCAGTTCGCTCTTGAAGAGCTAACTGCAGTTGGAATTGGATATAAAATCTTGGGTGCTTACCAAGTCTATGAAATTTAAAGGGAAATCTTATGACCAAATCTAACAATGGGCCGTTTACGCATCATGAACGGTTACGTTACAGCTATCTTTTAAAAAATCTTGCTCACCTGAATGGACAGCAGGCTTCAGAATTCAATTATCTACAAGGAAAGTTAGATGCTTATGAAGCTGAGCGGAGGTATCAAGCGCAAAGAGAGGACTATCAAGCAGCATGGCGCCAGCCTTATGACAATCGTTATGACTACTATCAAGAGCGTGATTATGAGGCTGCCAATCAGCTGACAGAGGAAGGGCTTCCCATCTATCGAGAGGAAGTTGCTCAAAGTAAACCTAAACGTAAAAAGGTTCAAAGACAAGCAGCACCTTCATCAACGTCGGCTCCAAAGTCCAAGTCGCAAGTAGCCCAGAAGAAGCGGCCAAAGAAAAAGAGAAGGCTCAAGAAGGTTGTCAAGCTAGTACTTAGTTGCTTGAGTCTAGGAGTTGTGTTCCTGGTGCTAGCCATGGCTTATCAATTTTACAAGGGAACAGACCTTTCTGCTGCGGGTAATAATGGTAAATCCTACCAGCCTGCTATAGTTGAGACCTTTAATGGCAAGGATACTAAGGATGGGGTTAATATCCTTATTCTAGGTTCTGACCAACGCGTTAGCCAAGAATCTACCGATGCCAGAACAGACTCCATTATGGTGGTCAATGTGGGCAATAAAGAAGGTAAGGTTAAGATGGTTAGCTTTATGCGAGACACCTTGGTCAATATCAAGGGGGCTTCAGAAACCGACTATTCTCAGGACTTGAAACTCAATACGGCCTTCAATATTGGTGAGCAAAATAATCATCAAGGGGCAGAGCTCATGCGTGAGACGCTCAAACGAAACTTTGATATTGATATCAAGTACTATGCCATGGTTGACTTTGAAACCTTTGCGACAGGGGTTGATACCCTCTTCCCAAATGGTGTAGAAATCAATGCGAAGTTTGCGACCATCGATGGTAAAAAAGTATCTTCGGTTCAAGTTCCAGATGATTTGAAGATGGACAAGAACGGTCACGTGCCAAATCAAACCATTAAAGTTGGTAAGCAAGATATGGATGGCCGTACCCTTCTGAATTATGCCCGTTTCCGTAAGGATGACGAGGGAGATTATGGCCGTACCAAGCGCCAGCAACAAGTGATGCAGGCTGTCATGAAACAGCTTAAGAATCCACTTAGCCTCTTCAAAGGGCCTGAGGCTTTGGGGAAGGTTTACTCTCTAACCTCAACCAATATGAGTATGACAGACATGTTGGACTTGGGGCTTTCAAATGCTGGTAGTTTCAAAAAAGGTATTAATTCGCAAACCATTCCTTCGGATGGTGATTGGATTGACAGCTATGATTTGTATGGCGGTCAAGGGATTGAAATTGATTTTGACACTTATCAGGCAAAATTAAAAGAACTAGGATTTAGATAAGAAAAGAAGCAGGTTCACACTGAACCTGCTTCTTTTTTGGTATGAAGAGCTTGTATAAGCGCCTTGTATAAGAGTTTTAGAAAATGATAGAGCAAATAGGTCATGATAAGAAGAATAATGACGAACTCTACCTTATAAATCAATTGGGTAGCTGGATTAATTAAACCAAGACTGGTGGTAGCTGCCTTAAAAGCATTGACACTATTGACCAAGGGAAAGCTAAAAGCTGCAAAAAGTGGCATAAAGCCTTTTCTAACTAGCTTTGCGAAGAGACCAAGAGCGTAGAAAAAGAATGCTTGTGAGAATAAAAGTAGGGCAAGTAAAATGATAGTTGCAGGTCTTTGATTACTCTTGATTGAGCTGGTAATGAGAAGGGCCAGAGGTGCTGCTAAAATGGCAAGAATAGGCTGATATAGGTGAGGGATGGCTATCTGTTTCATTCTCCATAAAACAAGTGGAAAGAGGGCTAAAGTCGCAAATCCCGTTACTCCCAGAATAAGTCCCTTGATGCTAGTTGGAAGACTAGCGGGTACTGTCATAAGACTGATAGCTGGGCCAACATAGACCACGAACCAGCTTGGATAAACTTGATTCAAAGAGAGTGGGCGTAAAAAACGCAGACTGAAAAAAATAATATAGGCAATATAAAGTCCAAGGAGTCCAATCCAAGTCACACTTAAGCCTGTCTGAGCTAGTGGGAGGCGGCTGGCAAATAGAAAGGCAGCCATAAAGAAACTAGCAAAGGCTGATGCAACGACTGGGTTTCGCAAATCTTCTCTTATTTGTTCAAATCCAAGAATCAAGCGTCCCAGTATAAGTATAAAACCTATACTGGCTAAACACCAAATACCCTGAGCAATCAGGGTATAGTGGCTTATTTGATTGGATAAACTAAAGAGGGCAAGAACTAGACTAGATAGGGCCAAGGGAATTTTCTTAAAAAATACCTTCATTGGTCCACCGGCCTTTCTAGCTAGCCGCAAGAATGTGACGAAGCTGAACCGCACTCGGAGATACAATTGGAAGGAAGACGCCTTCATTCCAACGACGGATAAAGCTTGACTCTGATTCTTTCAAATAGCCACGACCACCACTAGCTTGAAGTTCGAGGAGCAAGCTGTTGGCTACGACATCGACAATATCGATACGCAATTGGAAAAGTTCACGTGGTTTTTCAATGAAATAATCGGCATCATTAAGCCCTGCAAAGAGTTGCTCTTGGATAGCAAGAAGATTTTCACGTGTAGCTTCAAATTCTTCACGAAGAACGCTACGGTTACTGTTTAGACTAGCTTCAACCTCATCAAGAGAACGTTTAGCCAAACCAAAGGCAAGACCAAATTGGAAACCAAGGAAGTTTGGACGTGTTTTGGCAATATAGTCCGTACCTTCTTTTGAAAGGATCCAATTAGGATCTAACTTAACGTGATCGAAAGTAAGAGAGGCGGTGTTAGCACCCTGAAGGGAAACAAATTCCAAATCTTCAGAACGGCTGAGGCCCTCAGCTTCAGATGGAATAGTGATAATCCAAGGTTGGCTACCGTCTTTAAAGTCAGCAGCAAAAAGAGCAGCGAATTTATCAGAACGTAGGTTAGTTACCCAAGGCAAACGGCCATCGAGATAGTAGTCATCACCTTCTTGACTGATGGTAACATTCAATTCTTCAATATCAGACAAGAATTTGACCGCATTTGACAAGCCAGTTCCACCAGCACGCTCACCGGTATACAATTCTTTCAACCATGTTTCACGAGGGTAAGCATTGTCACTCGCAAGGATATACTCGATGAAAGTACGGTGCCCCCAAGAAATAAAGGAAGCTGTCAAAGAGTGTTGTGCCAATTCATCAAGTACATCAACGACTTGAGTAGGACCACCACCTAGGCCATCAAACTCAGCAGGTACGCCGATTTTAAAGACGTCGTTTTCAGCAATTTTTTCAAGAAGTTGGTCCGCAATGGGTCCAGACTCTTGGTCAATATGGTCAGCGTTGGTGTCCAACCAAGTAAGGAATTCTTTTGAAAAATGTGACATAGGCTTAGGTCCTCCTCTAGTTTATCCTTTGGTTTTGAATTAAGCGAATTCTTGAAGTTCAGGGTTAATCGGTGTTTGTGCGAGATTGTTAGCGTAGTTACACAAGCTAGCAAGGCTGACACCCAAGATAACGTCAAGGGCATTTTGAGCAGTGTAACCAGCTTCCAAGAAGTCATTGTAGGCTTCGTCACCAACAGCACCTTTGGTATTGATCACGGCAATAGTGAATTTAGCAAGGGTATCAAGTTTTGGATCGTCTTCGATTGGTGTACGGTTACGAAGGGCTTCCAAGAGTTGTGGTGTCATTTGGATTTGCTTGATTGAAAAGGCTGTGTGACCTGCCACACAGAAAGCACATCCGTTAGTAACAGCAGCTGTAATTTGAACAACCTCACGTTCAGTTGGTGTCAATGAATTGCGACGGTTGATTTCACCGACAGTACGGTAAGTTTCAAGCGCAGTTGGCGCATTAGCAAGGAGACCAATCAAATTTGGAATGAATCCCCCATTGGCATCTTTGACTGTTTGAAGGACGTCTTTGACTTCTTCTGGTGCAGTTTCGATTGTATGAATGGTAATATCTGGCATGATTATTCTCCTTTAGATAGAAACGACATCTAGCCAAGTTGCTGAGTCGTTTAATTTTTTGTCATGGACCTATGATAGCACTGTATGACTTTTCTGAAAAATCTATATTATTTATGGCCAGCCATAAATTTAATTTATATGTGCTATAATGGAGGGTAGTAAAAGGCTTTAGAAGATATGTTTAAGCCCTATAAAGAGTAAAGAAAGTTGAATTATGTTAAATAAAAACGATATTGTAGAAGTTGAAATTGTCGATTTGACACATGAAGGAGCAGGCGTTGCCAAGGTGGATGGCTTTGTCTTTTTCGTGGATAATGCCCTCCCAGGTGAAGTCATCAAGATGCGCGTGCTTAAGCTCAAGAAAAATATCGGCTTTGGAAAGGTTGAGGAGTATGTGACCCTTTCACCAAACCGCAATCAGGACATTGATGCAACCTATCTCCGTTCAGGGATTGCTGATTTTGGACATATGACCTACGAGGAGCAGCTCAAGTTCAAGCGTAAACAAGTTGTGGACAACCTCTATAAGACAGCAGGCATCTCAGACGTAGAGGTCACTGAAACATTGGGGATGGAGACGCCTTACGCCTACCGTAACAAGGCTCAGGTACCTGTTCGCCGTGTTAAAGGTCAGCTTGAAACAGGTTTCTACCGCAAGAATTCGCACGACTTGATTCCAATTGAAGATTTCCTTATCCAAGACAAGGAAATTGATAAACTCATTGTCTTTGTCCGTGACCTTCTCCGTCGCTATGACCTCAAACCATACGACGAGAAGGAGCAGACAGGTTTGATTCGTCACTTGGTGGTTCGTCGTGGCCATTATTCAGGTCAGTTGATGTTGGTCTTTGTAACGACTAGACCAAAAATTTTCCGTATTGATCAAATCATTGCTAAAATTACAGAAGCCTTCCCAAATGTCGTTTCTATCATCCAAAACATCAACGATAAGAACACTAACGCCATCTTTGGTAAGGAGTTCCGTACCCTTTTTGGTCAAGATACCATTACAGATAGTATGTTGGGCAATGACTATGAGATTTCTGCCCAGTCTTTCTATCAGGTTAACACCGAGATGGCTGAAAAACTCTATCAAACAGCCATTGACTTCTCAGACCTAAACAGCGACAGTATTGTTATTGATGCCTATTCAGGTATCGGGACAATCGGTTTGTCATTCGCCAAACAGGTCAAGGAAGTCTATGGCGTTGAAGTCATTGAAACAGCCGTCGAAGATGCTAAGAAAAATGCAGAACGCAACGGCATTACTAACGCCAACTATGTGGCTGACTCAGCTGAAAATGCCATGGCCAAGTGGAGCAAGGATGGCATCAGACCAGATGTTATCATTGTGGATCCACCACGCAAGGGCTTGACAGAAAGCTTCATCAAAGCCAGTGTTGCCATGCAACCTGAAAAGATTACCTATGTCTCATGTAACCCAGCAACAATGGCGCGTGATATCAAACTCTACCAAGAATTGGGATATGAATTGAAGAAAGTACAACCGGTTGATTTATTTCCGCAAACGCACCACGTGGAGTGTGTAGCTTTGCTCGTAAAAGCCTAGAACCTTTGAACGAAAGGGATAATGAAAAGCCTTGATTGCAAGGCTTTTTGCTTTATGGTGGGGAAGTATTAGAGTAAGTAATTTTTGGAGTGAGTGGAAGTGATAGTTAGGAATTCTCAAATTCTATTTCCATTTACACTGTGGGTACGTTTTTATTTCCATTGACAAGGAGTTTGAGGGAATAGAAACGTACCCACCTATATGAAAAAATCACGAAAGGTTTGATCTATGGAAATCAGTAGAAATTAGGTGATACAATAACACGTTATAAAAACCTTGAAATCAGTATGTTTCAAGGTTTTAAGTACTCTTACGGATAGCATTGGGAACATCTAACTTTCTTGAGGAGTAAAGTTTGTTTCTCAATATAGTAATCGTTAAATTGTGTCGAAGCGTTATATGATATGATAATTCCAAATAGTCCTTTGGGCTTTTTATGGCATTGTGATATTCTCTAAGAACACGAGATTGCTTCAATAATTTACAAAGTTATGGGGATTTCTCATAGCTTTTTTACTTTCTTCCTTGACAATTGAGCGAGTGTTCAACTATAATGATAATAGTTGAGTGGTTGTTCAACTGAATCATCGATTATTGAGGTATGAGATGTAATTTTTCTTCTCTATCACCAGTAATGCAAGCTTTATTAGCTGGCTTATTCAACTGGTTTTGTACCCTTATCGGTGCTAGTTTGGTCTTTTTTGTCAAAACCATTCATCAAAAATTCATGGATATGATGATGGGCTTGGCAGCGGGCATTATGACGGCAGTGGCAGTCTGGCCTTTGCTTGTCCCTTCTTTGGACTATAGCCAGTCAATAGCTACGAACAGATTTTACTGGTTGACGACGGCTGTTGGTTCTATTGTCGGGGGCTTATTTATCCGCTTTATTAATTATTTGGTTCCCGACCTACATTTGAATCATCAGATGAGTGATAAGGAAGGGATTTTGAATCCCAAAAGACCCTTATCAAAGACCATGCTGCTTTATCTGGCGGTAGTGTTTCATAATATACCAGAGGGCTTAGCAGTTGGTGTGGCATTTGCTAGTGTGGCAAATCTCGCAACTAGACTTTCCTTTACGTGAATGAGTGCCCTTGGATTGGCCTTGGGAATTGGCATCCAAAATATTCGAGAAGGCTCTGCCTTGTCCTTGCCACTACGGGTAGAAGGGCGAAGTAGGAAATCAGCTTTCTACTATGGCGCCATGTCAGCGATTGTTGAGTCGATTGCAGCTGTTTTAGGGGCCTATGCTGTTATGTCTATGACCCAGCTACTACCTTATGCTCTCTTATTTGCGGCGGGAGCCATGATTTATGTTGCAGTGGAAGAACTTGTGCCAGGTGCTCAAGAGCACAAGAATACCGATATTGCGACAGGTGGGGTTATGGCCGGATTTCTAATCATGATGTTACTTGATACAACTTTAGTATAGGAGGAATAGAAAATATGTCACAGTGTTTAACAGCTTGTAATCCAGATTTAATTCAAGGGGTCCATGAGACGGAGTTTGATACCGTTACATTGCTAAATATGTCCAATTTTTTTAAGGCGATTTCTGACCCAACTCGTTTGCGGATTTTACAAGCAGTACGGCAAAATCCAATTTGTGTCGGAGACTTAGCGATTGCGTTACAGATGACCAAGTCTGCTATTTCTCACCAACTACGCTATCTGCGGGACTGCCAATTGGTCAAGGGGGAGAAAAAAGGAAGGATGACCTATTATGAACTTGCGGACGATCATGTCGCAGCAGTCTTGTCTTTGACACTGAAACATTTGAAAGAGGAAAAACATGAAGAAAGAGTATGAACTTCGAGGAATTGACTGTGGCAATTGTGCTGCTAAGATTGAACGTGCTGTCAATCAATTGGAGCAGGTAGAATCTGCCACTGTCAATCTGATAGCTCAAAAGCTGATTTTGGAAACAAAAAGCGAAGATGGGATAGATAAGGAAATTATTGACTTGGTGGATGCTATTGAACCTGGAATCGAAGTTATCAGTGAGAAAAAGGAAGAGGCACTTCCAGAAAAACGAGATTGGGCGAAAGAGCTGCTACTTGCTGTTATGATTCTATTTGCCTTCGGCTTTTTCCTGCCAGAGGAGTATTTCTGGATTCGTCTGGTCTATTATCTGACCCTATATATCATTATCGGCCATAAGGTTCTTATCAAGATGGTTCAAAATATTCAACGTGGTAATCTTTTTGATGAAAACTTTTTGATGAGTATCGCGACCTTAGGAGCCTTTCTCTTGGGAGAATTTCCAGAGGCAGTAGCCGTCATGCTTTTTTATCAGATTGGGGAGTATTTCCAAGATAAGGCCACCTCTCAATCTCGTCAGTCCATTGCACGATTGATGGATATTCGGTCGGATAAGGCTTGGAGACTAGAGGGGGGAGAAACCGTTCAAGTAGACCCTGAAACAGTAAGGGTTGCGGACCATATTTTAGTTAAGCCTGGGGAGAAGGTGCCCCTAGATGGTCTGGTCAGAGAAGGTCGTTCTATTCTGGATACGTCAGCCTTGACAGGAGAATCACTGCCTAGGGAAATTGGCGTTGGTGAGGACATTACAAGTGGTGTGATCAATTTGACTAGTCCATTGGTAATTGAAGTGAGTAAGACTTTTTCGCAATCAACGGTCAACAAAATTTTGGAATTAGTTGAAAATGCAAGCAATAAAAAAGCGGAGACGGAACGGATGATCACACGTTTTTCGCGTGTGTATACACCAGTGGTTGTCGGAATCGCTTTTCTGCTTGCAAGCCTGCCTCCCTTGCTTGGTTTAGGGGAGTGGTCGACTTGGCTTTATCGGGCACTTACCTTTTTAGTCATTTCTTGCCCTTGTGCTCTTGCGGTTTCGGTACCAATGAGTTTCTTTGGCGGGCTAGGGGGAGCATCTAAATTAGGTGTCTTAGTGAAAGGTGGGAATTATTTAGAGGCTCTTGCCAAGTTGGATACGGTCGTATTTGATAAGACGGGGACAATTACAAAAGGTATCTTTGCGGTGGATACCGTTGTCAACGCAGAAGGTGTCGAGGATGATATTCTGTACCTCGCTGCCCATCTGGAAAGCTATTCCAATCATCCAATCGCAAACTCTATTCGAACAGCCTATGGACAGGAAGTGGACGAGAATAGGGTGAGTCAGATTACCGAGCTACCAGGGCAGGGCATGTCCGGTAGGGTAGATGGCAGACAGCTCTATCTTGGGAATGCTAGATTAATGGAAGTTCAAGGGATTGCTTATCCAGCTATTGACAGCACAGGAACAGTTCTCTATTTGGCAGAGGACAGTCATTTTCTAGGCTATTTCCTTATCACAGACCAAGTGAAGGAGACGAGCATCGAGGCCTTGAAGGATTTACAGGCAGTCGGAATTAAAAAGACGGTTCTCCTTTCAGGCGATCGTCAGGCAGTGGTTGATGAATTTGCACAGCAATTTGCCTTTAATGATGCATTTGGAGATTGCTTGCCTCAGGATAAGGTGAGTACATTTGAGGAAATTCTGACTCAGTCTCAGCAGGCTGTTGCCTTTGTTGGAGATGGGGTGAATGATGCACCGGTTCTTGCTAGGGCAGATGTTGGTATTGCTATGGGAGGGCTAGGTTCGGACGCAGCCATTGAATCAGCAGATGTTGTACTGATGGATGATGACCTTGGAAAACTTCCTCAAGTCATTCGACTGGCAAAAAAGACAGTCAGAATAGCCCAACAAAACATGACCTTGGCTATTGTAGTTAAACTAATTTTCTTGGTTCTAAGTGGATTGGGAATTTCTAATATGTGGGAGGCCATCTTTGCAGATGTTGGTGTAACGCTACTAGCAGTATGGAATGCATTGAGGGTCTTGAGGATAGATACCTCCACTTTGTCAAAGTAAGTGAACTGATGTTAGTATGATTTTATGGACACGTTTTGGTAGAATAGTATCTAACCAAAGGAGATGTCCAAATGAGCCAAAAATATACCAAAGAGTTCAAGGAAACTAGTGTTCAATTACATGAAGCAGGACACGTGGAGTGTGTAGCTTTGCTTCTACGAGCTGATTAAACAAGGATTTAGCAAGTGAAAGTCCTAAAGTAAGGAGTTTAAACATGAAATTCCATGAATTTGGTGATAAGAATTCGCCTCCTATCTTGCTGATACATGGCGGTGGCAGTTCTTGGTGGAATTATCTTCGTCAAGCACGTATTTTGTCAGAAGACTACCGTGTTATTCTACCCACTTTGAATGGCCACGGCGAGGAATATCAACTTGATTATGTTTCTACGGAAGATTCTGCTTTGGAGATTCTAGACTATATCAAAGCAAACTGTGGTGGAAAATTGTTTGCAATCGGTGGCGTTTCACTTGGTGGTCAAATTGCCATGGAGCTTTTGTCCTTAGACAGCGAGATAGCTGAGAAGGCCATCATAGATGGAAGCCTCTGTATTCCTCAACCAAGGTTAACAAAAATCAGCATCTTTCTAGTATCACTATTTGGTAAAATGATGTTCAGTAAATTCTCTTGCAAACTTCAATTAAGCATGATGGACAAACTCTATCCTAAACTGGCTTATCCAGAGGAAATAAAAGCTTATTATTTGGAGGATCTGCCAAGAACGCCTGTCAAAACAATGGTGACCATTTACAAAACCTATATGGGGCGTTACAAGCTGAAAGGTATGATTTCTGCTAGCAAAGCTCAGGTTTTGTATATCTATGGTGAAAAAGAATTAAACTGTGTGAAAGCATCGGCGAAATTATTTCAGCAGCTACATCCAAATACGATTTTGTATGAAGCAAAGGGCTATAATCACGGCTATTTATCAGCTTACCTGCCTCAAGAGTGGATTGATTTGGTTGAGCCTTTTTTAAAGAAGAAATAAGGAAAAATAAAGATGAATAGAATAGTAGACGATCAGATAACGCTTATTCCTTATTATAGGAATGATGACATCTCCCTTCTTTGGTATCAAGATAGTGAGGTTTGCAAACAAGTAGATAATACTGATCAGATTTACAATCTAACAAAACTTCATAAAATGTATGATTACCTAACTTCACATGGTTCTTGCTATTATATCCAATATGAAGGAGTGTTAGTTGGAGATGTGACACTTCAAGATAACTCGGAACTTTCTATAGTTATCAGCAAACAGTATCAGAATTTACAGATCGGAAGACGATGTGTTTCTGAAATGATACAGCTGGCGAAAGAACAAAAAATGGTAAAGGTCTCTGCACAAATATATCCTTTTAATACTCAAAGTCAAAGAATGTTTTTGGCTTTGGGATTTCAGAAAGTAGATGTAGAGTGGTATGAATATAAGTTGATATAGAACAGTTGTATATTTCCATATATATTGGCTCTTTGTCAACTGTAGTGGGTTGAATAAAAGCTAACACCTGGAGAGGGCTATCGTTGTCCTCTCCATTTTTATATTCAGAGCGATAAAAATTCGTTTTTTAAAGTTGTCAAAGTTCCGAAAACCAAAGGCATTACGCTTGATAAGTTTAATGAGATTATTCGTTGTTTCCAATTTGGCGTTGGAATAAGGTAATTGAAGTGCATTGACAATTTTTTCTTTGTCCTTAAGAAAGGTTTTAAAGATCATTTATTCATTGCCACACACAAATAACACCCCACAAGTTATAACTTGTGGGGCACTTTCTTATATTAGTTCTTAACTTACAAAATAACGTCTGTTTTTTCAACTTTATAGAGGGCAATTCCCATGATTATGGTCAAGACAAGAAGAATTAATACCGCAGGGGTCCAAGAATTAAAGAGTTGTTTACTTGAACCAAACAAGACTGGTCCAAGGGCCGCAAAGATATAGCCTCCGGTTTGGGCTAAACCTGATAGTTGGGCTGTTTTTTCAGGGGTGCTAGACTTCATTGAAAAGGCAACCATCATGTAAGGGAATAGGACACTAGCAGAACTTCCGATTAAGAGGTTAAGGATTAACCAATACACAAAACCGTCTGTATTCACAAGGAGCATGGCAACTCCGATGAATCCCGCTAGGACGGTAATCAATAGCATCAAATGGCGGTTACGATCAGAAAGTTTAGTGATTAGGCTAGGAACAATCATAGAGAATGGAATACTTGTCAGTGTGAAAACGGAAGCTAGAATTCCGGCATTGGCTTCACCGACACCGGCTTGAGTGGCCATGGTTGGAAGCCACGTGATAGTGGTATAGAAGAAGAGTGACTGTAATCCACCGAAAATCATGATGGCCCAGACTTTGCCGCTCTTATACCAACTGCCTGAATTTTCGTTAGTAGAAGTATCTTGTTCTAAATAATGATTGTGACGGACATTAGGAAGCCAAACCACAAGAGCCAGGGCACAGACTGCTGTCAATACCCAGACCAAGCCTTGCCATGAGGTTGCCTTAGTGATTGGAACGGCTACCGATGAAGCCACAGCTGTGGACAAGCCCATGGCTGTGATGTAGAGTGTGGTTAAGAATCCTAACTGATTTGGCTCATTAGCCTGAATTAGGCTTGGGAGAAGAACGTTGATAAAGGCAATTCCAGCTCCGACTAAAAGCGTTCCCGCATAAAGAAGAGGAAGATTGACGGTACGCAGAGCAGAACCAAGTGTCATCACAATTAAAACACCGAGGAAGAGTCTTTCGATACCAAAGCGTTTGGCCCAGCTTGCTGCAAAAGGCGAGAATATGGCAAAGGTCAAAAGAGGCAGACTTGTCAAGAGACCGAGTGAACTGACCTCAACTCCTAGACCAGAAGCAATGTCTGATAAGACAGTGGACAAAGTTGTGAACGGAGCCCGCAAAACGATCCCTAGAAGAAGGATTCCAGGGATTAGAAAATGTGAATGTTTCTGTTTCATAAAGCATCTCCATGTTTAATAAGAGTATTCAAATTTATAAGCATATGACACTAATGCGTCACTTCCATCTTACCATAAAAGATGGAGGTAATGAAAGCGATTACGCTAGATTGTCGCAAAGAAAAAGAGAGAATCTTTAGTTATAAAATTTTATTCTACTGATTATCTAATAACATCATTTAATTTTAAAAGACCGAACATCTAGTCCAGCCTCTTTTCGATATTTTCTTAAATTTCGTACCCCATAAGGAGTCCGCCTTCTTCGGCATAAAAACTACAAAGTCCAGAAGTAGGAAGGACTTCGATGCTTGCTTGGACGAATTTTTCACGAATCAATGCAGAGAATTGCTCGATAAATTTGTCATTGTTGCGGTGGGCAATCGTAATATGTCCACCTGTATAACCTGCCTTGATCAGTTCATCAAAGGCAGCTTTGATAGCTTTCTTTTGGCCACGAGCTTTTTGAAGCAACTCAAGGGTACCAGTCTTACTAGCTTCACCGACCATACGGATATTGAGGAGTCCAACAACGGTGCCAACTAGTTTGCTTAGACGACCATTCTTCACCAAATTATCAACTTTAGCTAAAACAAAGAGCAACTTAGTCTTGGCTCGGTAAGCTGTGATGGCATCAAGTACCTGGTCAAAATCAAGGCCTTCAGCGACTAAGTGATTGAGCTTACGAACGAGCAGGTCGACCTCGCCACCAGCTGACAGGCTATCAATGACGTGAATGTTGGCATTAGGATGCTCTTCCAGATAGATCTTCTTAGCAATTTCAGCACTATTATAGCTACCAGAAAGGGTTCCGGTAATCGTCACGACGACGATATTGTCCGCCCCTTCAAAGGACTTCATATAGTCATCAGGACTTGGACAAGCAGATTTGGAAGCAGTTGTAGTTGCATACATCTCCTCCATCATTTGATCAATATTGAGTTCGGCATCATCCCTGTAAATGGTTTCGCCCACTTGGATAGTCAAAGGAACACTGACAAACTCCGTATCTGGTGCCAGATTGTCCAAAGAACGGTAGTCACAGCCTGAATCCGCAATAATTTTCCATTTCATAGGTTACACCTCATATCTGCATAATGTACATTGACAAGTTATTTGTCTTCTTTTACAATTTTATCATGAAGTGCATTGCTATCAAAGCAGATCTCATCAGGTGTGACAGATAGAAAGTGAATGTTATGGCAGAAAGAAAAATCTCAGAGAAATCCTTGGAAAATCTCAAACGATTTAACCAAGAAAATAAAGCAATTACACGAGAATCCATCGAAATTTCTCTCCTGCAATTGTTGGAGAAAAAAGACTTTAAAAAGATTACCATATCGGAACTGGTTGAGCGTGCGGGTGTATCTCGTGCTGCCTTTTATCGCAATTATGGTTCTAAGGAAGAGATTTTGAAGTCTATTTTTGAGTCTAGCATTGCAAAGATAACCAAATCTTTAGATGGCTATAATCTCAAGACAGATCTTTACCAAGTCTGGGTTTATCTCCTTAAGGAAGTCAAAAAAGAAGCCAAAATCATCAGTCTTGCCATTGATTACAATTTTGAGCAAGTATTGACCAAGGCTGTTTATGATTTTTTGGAAAAACGAAATGGTAGCTCATCAAATGGTGCTGGTAGCTACCTTAATTCCTTCTGGAGCTCGGCTATTGTTTCAGTAATTTCCAAATGGGTCAAGGATGGTATGAAGACCCCGGCGGAAAAAATCGCCAAGCTCGGCCTTCCCCTTTTTCCACATAAAAAGAAGTAGTAATCGCCTACTACTACAACTAATTGGAGGTTCAGTATGCCAATTTATGAATTTTGTGCAGAAAATGTCACTCTCTTAGAAAAAGCCTTTAAAGCTGGTTCTCAACGCGTGGAGTTGTGTGATAATCTGGCTGTTGGAGGCACGACGCCTTCTTATGGTGTCATAAAGGCAGCCGTTGAGATGGCCAAGGATTATCAGGCTAAAGTGATTGTAATGATACGTCCACGAGGGGGCGACTTTGTCTATAGCCAGCAGGAATTAGCTATCATGCTGGAAGATATCAAATGTGCGCGTGACTTGGGTGTTGACGGCTTTGCACTAGGGGCTTTGACTTCGGAAAATCAACTCAATACAGAAGCTCTAAAGACCTTGCTGGATGCCAGTCGAGGCTTAGAAGTTACCATGCATATGGCCTTTGATCAGATCCCTAAAGCAGATCAACCTAGTGCTATCCAATGGCTTAAGGACCACGGTGTGACGCGTCTTCTCACCCGTGCTGGGACTCCCGAGACTGATTTAGAATCACGCTTGAAACGTTATGCAGAATTGGTTAGGCTAGCAGAAGGTCAGTTGGAGATTTTATCCGGTGGTGGTATCTCCCTGGCTAATCGTGACCAATTTCTTGCCATACCTGGTCTTGAGCAAGTTCATGGAACACGTGTCGTCTTTTAGATTTCAATGGAACCAGCTTCTTGGCTTGGTTCCTTTTAATTTTTGTACCATGAAAAGTCACTTTGCCTTTCTAGCCATTCTTTGATAAGCTATTACTATAACATTTAAAAAATTGGGGGATGTATGTTAGATAATTTGTTAAAAAAGAACCCTGTCTTGGGTGTCATTATTTATCCGTTATTAGGGTTAGGAGCTATTTGGCTTGGTCACTATTACTCACAGAGCCTTTCGCTATTGGAAAAAACGGGTGGTCAGATTAAGGTTAATACTTTTGTTTACATTGCTTATCAATTAGGTGGGACCAAACTCGTCATGGGGTTCTTTATTCTTTTAGCGCTTTTCTTTTTCTATCTGGGCTATACTTATCTAAAAAAACTTGTCAATACTCAGAAATAAGGATCAAGTTTATACACTAACTGCGGCTACTTGCTTGCAGTTTTTTCTTTTCTACAAGTCAACTAGAATCCCCAATTTATGCTACAATGAAACTATTACGCTTCAAAAAGGAGATGAGATGAAAGCAGAAGAATGGTTAACCTATTTTATAAAGATTTATGGACGTCGCCCAAAGATGACAGAGGTCGACGAGGCGATACAAAATGGTAGTCTCTTGGCTAATCGAGCAGAAGTAGAGAGCTTATTGTTAGCATCTAAGAAGAGCTTTTGGCAAACCTTAAGTCAGTATGTTGTGACTCATAAGGTCGCAGCGTCAGTTCTTGCAGTTTCTTGTATGACGCTTCTTGGTGGTGGTGCCATTTTTGCTTGGCATTCCCTTCATTCACAAGCTCAACAAACGTCATCCCTTGCGGTATCTTCGTCAAGCAGTCAGACAGGTCAAAAGTCTGGCTCAGACAAGTCCAAGCAATCGAGTTCCAGAGCTTCTGAGCCGTCTTCAAACTCTAGTTCTCAAAGTCAGAATGCCTCATCAGAAGCTAAAATGCCTGCCATGGATGTGGATGCTATTCGAAATGGTGATTTTTCAAGCATCGAAGGTGACTGGGTTTCTGACGGTGGTCATGTTGTGACCATTACCAAGTCAGGGCTCACAAAGTCTGAAGAGACAGGAAGTACTGATGGCAAGACTGTCGTTAAAGATTTCAACGGTCAGCCTATGTTTTATTTTGCGGACAATGGTCCAGGGCATGGGGTCAATCCTTTTGTGCCTGTGCCAGCCAATCAAGCAGCACCGTCTCCGGACAATTCTGTCAAAGACACAGATCGTTTGGTTCAAATTCCAGAGTCTGCTGGGCCAGGGGTGGTTTACACGTCTTATTACAGAGTGAAAAGCAAGAGCCAGTCCAGCCAGACTAGCCCAACCAATACGGCAGACCTTTGGGATAGTGACAAGGCTGCCAAGCTCGCAAGTTACATGGTGGAGTTTGGGCACAAGATGAATCAAGAAAGTTATAGAAGGCTAACACCTAACGGAAATGATGATTTCTTTGGTGCCATGTCTTTTGCTAAAAATAACCGCATTATTGTAGGTGAAAAGACTGAACAAAATGCCCCAATGACCAACCAACAAAAGGTAGACGTTGCCTTTTCTGACGATGGTACAGGGACAGCCGACTATATCATTGTAGACAGCTACGGGTATTCAGGTTCCGCCATGATTCTCTATCATTTCACCATCCATAAAGGTCAACCAGTGGTCCTAGTTTCCATGCAAAATCAGGGGAATCCTGAAAACATGTATTATATGTACCCTACCAATAATAAGGACATCCAAGAAGCCTTTGCCAATATTGTGAATGACAAGTGATGGTTTGAGAGGTTTGAAAGAAAAATTTTACATCTTAAAAATACAATATAAGTGAACAAAAGATTTTCTATGTTCCAAATCTGTTTACTTACTATTTAAATTATATAAAAGAGCCAGCCTAAAGTTTAGACTGGCTTTTCCTATTATAAAATAACTTAGTTATTCATCTTTTCGCTTTTCTGTCATCAGAGCTAATGGAGTACATATCAATACAATGATTGCTCCTACAATAAATACATTATCAAATGCCCTGCTTAACTGCTCATTTTTTTCTTTGACAATTACTTTAAGAGCAGATGATAATTCATCCTTTTGAGCTAATAATTTAATCGCTGTACCAACTTTAGCTTGGTCTCCAGATATAGTTTTTAAACTAGTTGATAACAGTGGGACACTTGAACTAACAGTTTCAACTCCATTGATTAATAACTGATTTGCATCATAAATCTTTCTATAATTACTCCCCTTTTTAGGTTCTGGAAGATTATCTGTTTTTTGAGCAGCTATTTTGATTGCCTCAACCATATTACTTTGTTTGGTTGAAATACTATTATTTTTCTTAGTCGTATCGAAAGTTTTTGAAATTTCCTTCTTAGCAACTTTTTTTACGTCTGTTGATAAAACCCGTTTTTCAATTTGGTTATACGCTGTTTCCTTAATTTGTGTTTTAGCAATATTGACATTACTATTTAAAATGGTAACGAGGAGAGCCATACCAATGGCTTGCCCAATATATCTAGAAGCATTAACGATACCTGACCCAATTCCAGCCTTATTAATTGGTAAATATTTTACTGATGATGTTAAGGACATTGCCATAAATCCTAGTCCTAAACCAATAATTACATTACAACAAACAATGAGGCTTTGTGAGGTATTATACTGAATAAGACTAAGCATAAATAATCCACCTGCTGTAATAACCAAACCGATACTAATGAGCAATCTTGCACTAATTTTTTGGTACATCTTAGTTGCTAACGGCATACCTACTATGATAGCTAAAGAGGTGGGAATAATAAGATATGCTGAATGCAAAGCAGAATAGTTACGAACATTTTGTAAGAAATAGTTTAAGATCAATGAAGGTACGATAATCGCAAATCCAAAAATCATATAAATAAGACTTGAAGATGTAAATGTACTTTCCTTGAATAAATTTAAGTCAATGATAGGTGATTTTACTCTTCCTTCGGTTAAACAAAGAAAAAATAGGCCTACAACACTAATAATAAAACTAGCTATGATGGTTTGTGATGCCCAACCATACTCGTGACCTTCTAATAAACCAAATATAAGTCCACCTAAAGTACAAGTAAGAAAAATAATACCTAGCCAGTCAATATTCTTTGAAATTTTTAAATCATATGATTCTTTTGTCCCTACTAGGATCATCAAGAATGCAAAGATAGCGATTGGAACATTAATACCAAAAATCCAATGATATGTTGTCCAATGGACAATTAAACCACCAATTACTGGTCCTCCCGCTGCAGCTAAGGCACTGAAGGTCCCCATAATAGCAGTAATACGGCTGGTATTCTCTTTCCCAAGTAGTTCAATTCCCATGGGGAGAACAATTGGAGTTAATATGGCACCTCCAATTCCTTGGAAGAACCGAAAAATAATTAAGAGTAATAAAGAATCAGCCACCATACATGCGAATGAGAAGATGCCAAATATGACTACACCAATTAGCATAACCAATTTTCTACCGTAGATATCAGCGAGTTTTGAAACAGTAATAATAAATACAGACATTGCTAAAACATAGATTGTTGCTACCCAACTTGTATCAGTCAATCCTGTATGTAAGTCTTCCATAATATTTGGTAGGGCGATATTAACAATCGTGGCATCTAAAGCTCCCATAAAGAGTGCTAAAACTAGACCTATAAATCCTAGAATTTTTCTTGATTTTGTCATTAAATTCTATTCCCTTCATTATTTATTTTGTTAAATGATTAATGATGCATCAATTATCTTAGTGAACATAAAACAGTCTTTTTTAACTTTTATAATTCACATAAAAAGAATATAATAATACCCATATATTGACCATGACAACATCAAACAATATGTTTAATTAAGGAAAAAATGACAAAGAAAAGAAAGACTAATAGCGTTACTAACCTCAAGTCTGCTTTGATAGACCTCCTACTTGAAATGGAGTACTCAAAAATAACCATTGGAAATATAACTCAGAGAGCAAATGTTAGTAGGGGAACATTTTATCAACATTTTCTTGATAAGGATGATTTAGCATACTCTATCGGAACAGAGACGATGCAAAGATTTTGGGAGATTTTAGCTCAAGGAAATTTAGATAAAGAGGACATGCTTTTAAAGGCTCTACTATTAATAAAAAATGACTATAAACATTTTAAAGCAATTTCAAAAGCACCTCACGTTCAATTTAAAGATAAGGTTCAACAACTTATTTGTGATCTTATAAATAACAACCCAGCTATTAGAGAAAAGATCAAGAAAAAGACGAAGATTTCAGATGAAATTGTGATAAAAGCCTTCTCTACATCTTTTGAAACCATTATCTCATCCTGGATTGATAATGATTTATCGGAAAGTCCCGAAAAAGTTGTAGATAATATCATTAAAATTGAACAGCTATTTTGGAAATAATAAAAAATATAGAAAAAATGATAAAAATCCATAGTCTTCAAACGGTGTGAGCCTATACTGAGACTTTACGCTGTGATAAAAACGCCTGAAGAATTGGTATTTCAGGCGTTCGGAATTTTTGAGACTCTAGGCTCAAAAATTAGCCATGGAACTTCGAAGAAGTTCGCTGGCGTCCGCTATCACCTAAGTAAAGTCTCAAGTAAAAGCTTTTGTCCTCAATCTAAAGCCTTGGCAACAAGGCTTTTTCTTGTGGAAAAGTATCCTGAGAATAAGTAGCTGTCAAAATCTGGTATAATGAAGCCAAGGAGGCGCCTATGAAACATCTAAAAAAACAGACGCTAATTCTTTTATCTATCTCTAGCTTGCTACTTGTCGGTTTAGCAGTTTTTGCACATCTCCACAAAAAAGAGGAGCAAGCAAATTACTCCAATCTTAATAGTAAGGCTAGTATTAGTGAGGTGCGAGCCATACTCTCAAAACATTTGAACGAGGAGAGTGTGGATAACTTTATCAATCTCGTCACGGATTACAATGACACCGTGGGTTCTGTAGGTCTTTCTGGGAGTTTTGCGCCATTTACCAAAACAGACTATGATGTGGAAAAAATCAGTAGCCTGTGGACAGCCAAGCATGGTGACTTTATCGGTACCAACTGCCGTATCAACACCTACACGCTACTGAAAGGCAAAATCAAGATTCCTCAAGTCAAAAGTGATACTGAGCTCCTTTTCCAAGACAAGGACGCCATTGACAAGGGCAAGCTCTTTAATGCCAAGGACCAGGCAAACTTTGACATTCTTTTTTCAAGGGTCAAGACTGAAGCTACCCAAGATGTCAAGGTTCACGCCAAGCATATGGAGGATTACTACAAACAGTTCACCTTTGATGACAAGGCACGCATGCTGTCGGTTGTTGTCCACGATAATTTGGATGGTGATTCCCTTTTTGTCGGTCACGTCGGAGTCTTGGTGCCTACGACGGATGGCTACTTATTTGTTGAAAAGTTGACCTTTGAAGAGCCCTACCAAGCTATTAAATTTGCCAGCAAAAAAGATTGCTACAAGTATCTGACAACCAAGTACAAGGACTATACCGGACCAGGTCTAGCTAAACCCTTTATCATGGACAATGACAAATGGGTGGATATGGACTAGCTTAGCGTGAGAAGAAGGTTTTAAATAGGGAAGAAAAAGGAAGCAAGATATGAAAAGAAAACAAGCCTTGTCGTTTTATCTGGCGGGGACCTTTGGACAGATCTTACTGGTCAGTCTCCTTGTTTGGCTGCTAAGAGTAGGAGGGGTTAGGGTTGATTATGGAACTCCAATTGGCCTCCTTACCCTTATCTTAGGTGGGTTGTCATCAGCCATTTGGGGAGGCTATGTTAGCATCCGCTATCATCACTCTAGTTTTAAACAACTTGTCAGAGATTTTTTCCAAGTCAAACAGCCTCTTAGTAACTATTTCTTAGTCCTCATTTTTCTAGGATTGGATTTTTTACCACTAGTCTTGAGTGGAGGGATGATTATTCAGGCTTGGTATCTCCCCATTATCTTATTTTGCAAAGCCCTTGTCTTTGGTGGTATCGAAGAAATCGGTTGGCGCTATTTTTTCCAGCCTGCTTTGCAAGAAAAGTTGACCTATCTAGTGTCCACGCTCTTTACATTTTTGGCTTGGTCACTATGGCATATCCTTTATTTTTACATTGATGGGTCTCTGGCCACGATTCATTTATTGCCTTTCTTGCTAGGCTTATTAAGCAATTGTTTCATCTTATCCGCCATTTATACAAACACCAGAAGTCTTTGGCTTTGTGTGATGACACATGCGCTTATCAATGCTTTATCGCAACTGTCATCAGCGGAGAGCCTTTGGTTGTCCCTTGTGATTAAGGTGTTGATAATTCTTCTTGCCATGAAAATTGCTAGCAGCAGTATGGAGAAAGTGAAATCCTAAGCTGGCTTGATTTTCATTGCTTTAGTTAGTTATAAAGTTATAACTTTTAAGAGTAGTTCAATGACTGCTCTTTTTTCTATGTAATACTCAAATGACCTTGCCCATATTTTTGAGGCATGTTATACTAGAAAGGTATTGTCAAAATTTTCTGACATTACAGGTGGAAAGGAGGTGCTAATGCCTTTTAAAAAAACAAAACACCTTGTTTTTTCCCGCTACCTAAGCCTGCTCTGTTTGCTTCTAGCTTTACTAGTAGCGTCAGTTTTTATAGCAGTGTCTTTAGGGGCGGTCACTATAGATATAGGTGATACTTATGGTGTCATCTTCAGTAAATTGGGGCTTCCGATGGCCAGTCATAACATTGCCAAGCCACTTGAAGCTATTATCTGGAATATGCGAGTTCCTAGGGTTCTCCTAGGGTTAATAGTTGGTGCAGGCCTTTCCATGTCTGGGAGTGTCATGCAGTCAACCGTTAATAATCCGATTGCTGAGCCCTACATTTTGGGAATCTCGGCAGGGGCAACTTTTGGAGCAACCTTGGCCATCATTTTAGGTCTTAAGGCTGTGGTAGGCTTGGGTGCCTTTGTGGGGGCTATTCTAGCGACGGTTCTTGTCCTAATCATTGCCTCTATGCAGGGGAGAGTGACCACATCTGGCCTGATTTTATCTGGAACGGTTGTCAATGCCCTCTTTATTGCCTTTGCCAATTTTATAATCTCTCTTGGAGCGACAGCAGATAGTGTCATGACCATTAAGTTTTGGACCATGGGTTCATTGACAGGAACATCTTGGTCAGATTTGATGCTTCCAGCAGTAGTGGTTGGTTTGGCCTTTCTCTTTTTCTCAACTCAGTATCGTGTCTTCAATGCCATGATGATGGGAGATGAGGCAGCTTTGACTTTAGGGATTCCACTTAAACTCTACTGGTATCTTTATATTGCCATTGTTGCGGTCATAACGGCCGTCTTGGTTGCTAGCTGTGGGATTATCGGCTTTGTAGGCTTGATTACCCCTCATATTGCTAGAAGTTTAGTCGGAACTAACTATCGTAAGCTTTTTCCAGTGGCAACTCTCTTAGGTTCCTTGTTTGTGGTTTGGTCAGATGTCTTGGCGAGAATCCTCGTCAAAAATGCAGAGCTACCTATCGGTATCTTTACAGCCTTAGTTGGCGCACCTTTCTTTATTTATATTGTGACTAGAAATCGTAGGAAGGTGGTTTAGACTTATGGATGTAAAGTGTAAGGATATTCATTATTCGATAGGAGAGAAAAAAATCCTAAATGGAGTCACCCTAGGGGTTGAAGGTGGGCAATTCCAGACCATACTAGGACCAAATGGGAGTGGGAAATCAACCTTGCTCAAAACTATTTACCGCCAGTTGAAACCAGATAGCGGTCAGATTTTTCTTGATGGAAACTCCCTAGATCAGGTAAGCCTCAAGGAAACTGCAAAAGAATTGGCCGTTGTGACACAGTTTAACACCCTTCAATTTGATTGCACGGTGGAAGAAATTGTCATGCTTGCCCGAACGCCCCATCTTTCCTTTCTACAAAAAGAATCGGAGCGGGACCACTTGCTCGTCCAGGATGCCCTAGACAAGGTTGGCATGTCTGAAAAGAAGACACGCTATTATTCGTCCTTATCAGGTGGCGAAAAACAAAGAGTTATCCTAGCGCGTGCTTTGGCTCAGGAACCCAAACTTCTTTTATTGGATGAGCCTACCAACCATTTGGATATTAAGTATCAGTTGGAGATGTTGGCCTTGGTCAAGGAACTCGGCATTAATGTTCTCGCAGTTCTCCACGATATTCAATTGGCCTGTCGTTTTTCAGATTATATTTACTTAATGAAAGGGGGTGAGATTGTTGCCCAAGGTGTCCCAAGGGATGCCGTAACCCCACAATCCTTGCAGGCAGTTTATGATGTTCAGAGTCGTATTACCTGGACGGATGACCAGCAGGCAATGATTCAGTATTTATAAGCCTAGGAAAGGAAGGCCTTATGAACAAGAAAACTTTTGGTATCGCATTAATCGCTGCAGCAGTCCTCACATTGACAGCATGCAGTTCTACATATAAAAACAGCACATCATCGTCATCAGCAGCAAAAGAAACGGTGAAAAAGACTAACTCAGAAACCCAGTATCCTTTGACCGTCAAAACTTATGACGATCAAGGAACTGAGCTAGATCAAGTCTTCAAAAAGGCACCAGAAAAGGTTATCACAAACAACCTTTCATCAACGGAAATTTTGATTGAGCTTGGTTTAAAA
The DNA here is from genome assembly GCF_001808655.1 of Streptococcus sp. HMSC078H03. Lineage (NCBI taxonomy): Bacteria > Bacillati > Bacillota > Bacilli > Lactobacillales > Streptococcaceae > Streptococcus > Streptococcus sp. HMSC078H03. Next base: position 224,781 of record NZ_KV794113.1, on the reverse strand, counting down.
GACAAGATTGTCGGTATGCTTAACCCTGACAATGAAGTAACCGATAAATATAAGGAAGACATTGCCTCAATCCCACATATCGGTGATAAGAAGACTATCTCTCAAGAAGCCATCTTGGCTTACGGACCTGATGCCCTTATTGGTCGTAACATGATGTTCTCAGACAAATCAATGGGAACCATCAGCACGTGGAACAGCAACGACATTCCCGTCTATACGCAAAAAGCTTCTGTTTCAACAACCAAACAAGATTTGAATAATATCATCGAAGATGTTAAAAATATTGGTGACATTTTCAACGTTCAAGACAAGGCAGACAAGTATGCAGGACAACTCCAAAAGCGTATTGACGCCGTTAAAAAGAAAAACAAGTCTTCTGACAAAGACTTGAAGAAGGCTCTGATCATGTGTGCCTACAACGATGAGACCTTTGGAACTTACAAATCTGCCCTTCAAGAAAGTATGCTTAATCAGCTTGGCTATACCAATGTTGCGACAGGAACATCAGATTTGACTCTGGAAAATCTCGTGTCTATGGAACCAGAATTGATTATCTATGTAACTAGTGACCGTAATAAGGCCATGGACAAGGATGCTACAGACAAGATGGAAAAGAACGCTGTTCTTGAAAATGTACCAGCCGTTAAAAACAAGAAAATCATGACTATTTCTTATGATGAGCTTATGGATTACGGTCCATCTGTGATTGATTCTCTTGAGAAGGTTAATGACTTTGTTAATAAATAAAGACTTTGTCTGCCATGGCATTCGAGTGACGATTGCCCTTCCTGAGTCTTATGATGCTACTAAGACTTATCCAGCTGTTTTTCTGAATGATGGACAACTGGATTATCTGGGAAAACTAGCGGATTCTGTTATCCTGGTAGGCCTTGAGCCCAAGAATCGCTTGGATGATTTTACACCTTGGTATGCTCAGGCTTTGAGACCTGGAAGCCCTGATTTTGGTGGCAAGCAAGCTAGCTATCATGACCATCTATTTGGCCATATTTTAAATAGCATCCAAGAGGATTTTCGATTGGATGACAGTCGTATGGCTTATGGAGGCTACTCGCTGGGTGGTTTGGCTGCTATCCACAGTCTTTATAGCAGTGATAAGATGCCTTTTATCTTTTCCATTTGTGGATCCTTCTGGTATCCAGATTTTGTAGCCTACTGCCAATCCCACCAGCTTCTCAATAAGTCTTGCTCGGTCTATTTATGTAACGGTTTGACCGAAGGGGCTAATCATAAGAATAGACTGGCCAAGGCTCCTAGCTTTGCCAAAGAAGTACATGAATGCATCAAAAAACAGTGCTTGTCCACTTATTCAGCACTTGACCCTTACGGTCATCATGACCATCTCCAAGAAAGATATGATGCTTTTTCGGACTGGTTGATTGAAGAGTGGAAACTCTGAAATGCTGCTATTGGTGATTGAGTAGGAAAGAGAGAAGAAAAGTAGTGAAGAAGATTCCGACGATGGAATCTCTTCACTACTTTTTGTTATGCTCGAAAACTACCATCACAGTTGATGTTTCCGAAAAGGTTTTAGACATGAATCAAAAAACGCCTTAACTCCGTATATTAAAAGTAATTTAGTTACCTTTGACTTATATCCTAACTTCAAAAAGGACAGGACTATTATTGTTGCTGATGCAGTAACTTATATCATTTAAAACTTTTTTGTTGGAGAAGTAGAAGGGAAAAAACTATACTTTGGTGCCTGAGAATACTTCGATATGGTTCCCTAGTATTTTTATATCTACTGGAAGATTATCCGATTTGTCTCCATCAACATCTGACTCTAACTCAACCTCTGAAGAAATCCTAATATTACGCGCTTTGATATATTCGATATTATCGTTACCTACTAGATCCCCTTTTAACAAATCTGGGATAGTCGATAATTTAGAAATGATGGATGCATCTTTTAAAATCAAGATATTTCCATATCCATCTGTATTTTCATCAAATAGTTTTTTGTCTGCATAGTAATTAGATAGAAGAACTAAGACCTGACTAGCTTCACCTTCATAATTGCCATTTTCGCTTTCAATACGAATATTAAATACATCGTCTTCCACAACGGACTTCATCGTATTGATTGCATATGCAAAGATACCGTACTTTGTTTTATCTTCAATATCAACGTTATGAATAGCTTCTGGTAAAGATCCAACACTAAAAATATAGCCAAAATAATGTTGATTAGCTTTTCCAACATCAATGGTTTTAGTAAAATTGAAGTCAAGTTCTTCAATCGCTTGATCAATACTTTGGTTGATTTCTAATAGCTTAGTGATTAAATTACCAGTTCCACCAGGAATAATCCCAAGTTTTGGAATGTGATTTTTTTCAGCAATCCCTGAAATAACCTCATTTACAGTACCGTCTCCACCAAAAACAATTACTGCATCATATTTTTCTTTAGAGGCTTTTTCAGCAAATTGAGTTGCATCTTTGGCTTTTTGCGTAATCTTAGTTTCAACATAATCAAAATACTCTTTAGCCTTATTCTCCAAATTCTCTTTATAATCTAATGCTGTTTCTCCTCCAGAAGTTGGATTAATAATTATCATTACTTTTTTCATTGATATTTTCTCCTATGGACTACTAGTGACAATACTTTTCAACGGTTTCTTATGCTTATCAATTAATATCTCACATTACTTGTTGTTATTTGGGGATTCTTTTTACTTATCCTTTTCTATTTGTTGAAGATCATCATCGTTTTTATATTGAATGATGTAGTCGACTAATTCTTTTTCAGTTAATCTATCATTTGTTAATTGTGAAACCTGAATCGAGATATTTTTCAAACCATATTCATTTTGTTTGTTAATGATACCTTGTAACTCAGCTTCTGAAAGGTATTTACCTGAAATGGTTAGCTTTAGTGTATTATTTTCTTTACTATATTTCTTTTTCAAAATAGTATGGTTTTCAAATTGATCAGATAGATAATTATTGATAGACTCATTGATTAGCGTATCTCTAACTAAGGCAGTTGCAGAAGCTAAACTTGGAATAATAAGAACAAGCGAGACTAGAATTAATATTTTTCGCATTTTAGAGGCTTTACGATTATGTTTAACATAAGGATTATTAACCATCATCACATTAGTGCCAATATATGTAGCAATCATAATAAAACTGCAGTTAATGGAGAACAAATATGACGCCCCTATCATATACTCAAGATTTCCTGTGGCAATAGAATACCCCACGGTACAAACGGGTGGCATAAGAGCAGTTGCAATGGCGACACCAGGAACAATGTTATTAGCTTCTTTCTTTCGTGCTCCAATAATGCCGGCTAATCCACCGACGAATGCTATTACAACGTCCCAAATTGTGGGCGAAGTTCTAGCAATAATTTCCGTACTTGCGTAAGAAATGGGCGAAAGTAAAAAATAAAGTGTAGAGGCTAAAAGGCTTACTGCAACTTGAATAAAAAGAACTTTAAACGATTTTTTGAGTAGTTTTGTATCTAATATTGCTAACGCAAAACCTACTCCAAGGATAGGTGTCATCAATGGAGAAATCAACATTGCCCCTATGATTGTTGGAATAGAATTCATATTCAAACCAATAGATGCAATCAATATCGCACACAATAAAGTGGTTAAGTCACTTTTTGATAAATCTAAATCCTCATAGATTTTGTCCCTAAATTCTATTAGAGAATAAAGTTTACCATCCTTCAAAACTTTTTCCATAACAGTACTTCCTTTTTGTTACTATAGTCAACTTTTTAAGCTCACTCTTTGACGACGTATCTAAATCATTGGCCATTATTATTGTAACTTCTTTACCTGGGTGTGTTTTATATTCTACTTTCAATTTGTAATCAATTCACTACTCCATATTAATTTTAAACTCCTACTGAAAGTGATGCAGTGTTTGGTGTATTATTTATACTATTTTGTTAGATACTTACTATTTAAAGAAAAATGTGTAAGGGTTTACATGTCTCAATTATACATTTTATTTTTACTTTCGTCACTCGAACATCTTAGGGCTATTTTCTTTTGTGGCTAAAATGCTAATCAATCAATCATATGAATGTAGCAGTTTAATCAAACTTTTTATTCATAAATCAATCCATTTAGAGGAAGTCCTAATAATAGTAGAAGTATGTGTAGATTTTTAATAAAAAAATGAGATAAGCGAAATTGTAAAACTATGCAAGCGATTGCAAAGGCCAATGATGGTTTTCATGTCTATTTTTGTGTAAGCGCAAACATTTTCATTGACTTATCAATTTGATTAACTTATACTGTTATTAACAGGTATATACTAACATTAATCTTATGATTGTTAAGATTAATATAAAAAATGTTTTAGCTAAAATGTAACTCTTTAGATGGTTTGATTTTCCAAACAATCTAACTTTCCTCTATTTAGAAAGGAGGAGACATTATGCTTTGGGCTATTATTGTCGGAGGCTTTATAGGTTTTATTGCTGGTGGAATCACTAAAAAGGGAGGTTCCATGGGAATAATTGCCAATATCTTTGCAGGTTTAATTGGTTCATCTGTTGGACAGTCACTCTTCGGTTCTTGGGGACCTAGTCTAGCTGGAATGGCCTTAGTTCCATCAATTTTAGGGGCAGTTATTGTTGTTGCAGTAGTATCATTTTTCTTAGGAAAAAAAGAATAATTTTCAATATTTCGACAGGAAGACTCCAATCAACTAGCAAACTTAGTGCCGATAAATTAAAAAAGTGGTAAACATGGACTAGCTAATGGTTTATCAGCAAATAAAGATAACGTTAGTGAGGGTGTTCAAGCTGTTTATGACTCGACTTCAACACAAAAGCTATAATTTAACTTATCTTTTTATACTCAAAAATTTGAATGTATTGTTTAAGAGCGTTCATATTTAAAAATCTTTATGTCCAAAGGAGGATAATATTATGTCAGTAGAAGAAAAACTCAACCAAGCTAAAGGCGCATTTAAAGAAGGTGTCGGAAAATTAACTGGTGATAAAAAAACAGAAAAAGAGGGTGCTGCTGAAAAAGCAGTCTCAAAAGTGAAAGAAGTTGCCGAAGATGCCAAAGATGCTGTTGAAGGAGCTATCGAAGGTGTGAAAAATATGATTAAAAAGGACGATAAATAATTAAATAGTCAATTGATTTTTCACATAAAAGCTATAAAAGCTACTCTACAAAAAAATAGAGTTGTCATATTCTACTCCTAATTACTCACTTATAAGATTACTTTCAAAATAACTACAAATCGATATTCTTATAATATTATTCAGTTGAAAAATTAACTTTCTTTAGATTAATTCAAATTCCTTTTTAACTCCATATACATATTCTTTCTAATAGTAAAAGCACTCTAATTTCTATAGTTTTATCCAAGCTATAGACGCTAGAGTGTTTTTTATAACATTTTGAAGAATTATTTAATGATTGGGGGAGATTTGTATTTTTCTAGTTCTTATACAAATCAGCAAAATATAAGTGCTAACATCATCCCGAATAGGGAATGGCAAACGTTTGCATTACTTGTGAATATTTTCACTTCTAAAACATCACATTTTCAGTGAATTACTTGATTTTCATAAGTATTAGTTTTATAATCAAAGTATAGAAAACGCTTTCAAAAACATCTCCGAGTTTTTGTCCTACTTGAAGTGGTTCGGCTAACAGCCGACTTCCATTCTAGAAAGGAGTATTGTTTTGAGTCAATGTGATATTATCATTATAGGGGCAGGTCCTGGTGGTTATGTTGCTGCTGAAGAAGCTGCCCGTTTAGGTAAAAAGGTAACTGTCATTGAGAAAAACTCCATAGGTGGCACCTGTTTGAACGTTGGATGTATCCCATCTAAAGCCTATCTTGAACATGCCCATTGGCTATTAGCTGCTAAAGAAGCCTCTAAGTATGGAGTAACAGTTTTAAATGATAATCTTGATTTTCAAAAACTTGTTGCTCGCAAAGATCAAGTCGTAGCAACACTACAGTCTGGTATTCAATCAAGTTTTAAACAATTAGGGATCACCTATATTGAAGGTGAGGCAGCTTATATTTCTGGTAAAACCTTCCAAGTTAATGGTGAAAGAGTCTCAGGTAAGTCTGTTATTTTGGCGACGGGGAGTCATCCATTTATTCCTCCTATTCCTGGTATTAACGATGTTGACTACTTGACAACGGATAACTTTTTCAACTTAAAGGAACTTCCTCAACGTTTGATTATCATTGGTGGAGGTATTATTTCCGTTGAGTTAGCTTTTGCCATGGCTCCACTTGGTGTGGATGTGACAGTGATAGAGGTTGCACCAACAATTTTAGCAACTGAAGATGACGAAGCACGTTCCATTATTAGAGAAAAGATGGAACAACTTGGAATTACCATTCTGGAGGGAGTTAGCATAGATAGGGTTAAAGAAAATGCTGTAATTTTAGCAGATGGCAAGTCCTACTCTTATGATAACTTACTTGTAGCAACAGGGCGTAAGCCAAATATTGAGTTAGCCCAAATGATGGGCTTGGAGCTGACCGAAAAAGGCTTTATTAAGGTAGATAGTTATTACGAGTCATCTCAAACAGGTGTTTATGCGATTGGGGATTTGATTCCTGGATATATGTTGGCTCATGTTGCTAGTAGCGAGGGAATCAAAGCTGTTCGAGCCATTTGTCGTCAGGCTGAGGAACCAGTTGATAATTCAAGTGTTCCACGGTCGCTCTTTACAACGCCAGAGATTGCTTCCTTTGGCTTGTCAGAAGAGGAGGCGGTACAACAAGGATATGATATATCAGTTGGTCAACTTCCTTATGTTTATAATGGTCGAGCCATTGCGTCTAATTCAGCAAAAGGTTTTGTTAAAATTGTCTCTGAAAAACGCTATCACCTACTATTAGGTGCCGTTATCGTTGGCCCACATGCAACTGATATTTTACAATCCTTGATTGTCTTGAAAGATGCTGAAGGAACACTTGATCAGCTTGATAAGACTATTTTTGCACATCCAACAATTTCTGAGTTGGTTCAGGAAGTTGCAAGACTGATTTTAAGGTCTTAAGCTCGATGGATAGGTTTAGCGTAGTCATTTTCATTTTTTCAAATTTATATATATGTCAATAATATTTGTTTTTTATAAAGTTCTCTCATAGAAGGAGGAAACAATATGACACATTATCAAGAATTACCACAAGCTCTAATGAAAGAAAAACATCAGGGACAAACCTTAACCAAGGAAGAAGTTAAGGTTCAAACTGCCCATGATCTTGGTGTGGAAAATGTTTCAAAAGAAGAGGCTAAATCCATGTATAAGACTATGTGCGATATTCGAAATTTTGAAGAAAATACACGACATTTCTTTTCAATCGGTCAAATTCCAGGATTTGTTCACCTTTACTCAGGTGAGGAAGCTATTGCGACTGGGGTATGTGCTAACTTGACTGATAAAGACTACATAACTAGCACACACCGAGGACATGGACACTGTGTGGCTAAAGGTGGAGACCTTAAAAAAATGATGGCTGAAATCTTTGGTAAGTCTACTGGGCTTGGTAAAGGTAAGGGTGGCTCTATGCATATCGCTGACTTGGATAAAGGAATCCTTGGTGCTAATGGTATGGTAGGCGGAGGCTTTGGTCTTGCGACTGGGGCTGCTATGCGCAACAAATATCTAAAGACTGATGATGTTGCTGTATGTTTCTTTGGTGATGGTGCTGCCAATGAAGGTAATTTTCATGAGTGCTTAAACATGGCCTCTATTTGGAATCTACCTGTGGTATTTGTAAATGAAAACAACTTTTTTGCAGAATCAACACCACAATGGTATTCATCAGGTTCTCCAACAATTGCTGAACGTGCACAAGCTTACAATATTCCTGGAGTTCGCGTTAATGGTAAGGACTTATTTGCTGTTTATCAAGTGGCTAAAGAGGCCGTTGAACGTGCGCGTCGTGGAGATGGTCCAACGTTAATTGAAGCTATTACTTATCGTAACCATGGCCACTTCGAAGGAGATGAGCAAAAATACAAAGCACCAGATGGAATCGAAAAAGAATGGGCAGACGTGGATGCCTTGGAAGTATTTCGTGACCTTGTAACTGAAAAGGGTATCCTTAGCCAAGATGAATTGGATGAGATTGTTGCCCAATCACAGAAAGATGTTGAAGATGCAATCCACTTTGCTCAAGAGAGCCCAATTCCAAAAGAAGAAGCTCTCTACGAAGACGTATTTGTAGACTGATTGAGGAGGATTCATAATGACTAGAGAAACATTATTTATGAAAGCCATCAATGAAGGGCTCGATCAAGCCATGGAAAGAGACGAGCGAGTTGTTCTCCTAGGAGAGGATATCGCAGGTGGTGTCAATGTTGAACACTTAGAAAATAATAACGAGGATGCCTGGGGCGGTGTCATGGGGATTACACGAGGACTGATGCCGAAATATGGCAGGGAACGAGTTATTGATACTCCGATTTCTGAGCACGGCTATTTATCAGCTTCGGTGGGGATGGCGCTTACAGGACTAAGACCTGTACCAGAGTTGATGTTTAATGATTTTATTGGATTCTGTTTTGATGCCCTATTAGGACAGGCATCTAAGATGCGTTACATGTTTGGAGGAAAAGCTAAAGTTCCGATGGTTGTGCGTACTATGCACGGTGCAGGTGCTTCAGCTGCGGCTCAACACTCAGGATCATATTACGGACTCTTTGGATCTATTCCAGGTATTAAGGTAGTTGTTCCTGCTACACCATATGATGCTAAAGGTTTACTATTGGCGTCAATTGAAGATGATAATGTTGTTATTTTTTCTGAGGACAAAACCCTCTATGGCTTAAAAGGGGAAGTACCAGAAGAATACTATACTGTACCAATTGGTAAGGCTGCCGTTCGTCGAGAAGGTAAGGATTTAACAATTGTGACAATTGGTAAGATGTTGTATGTAGCTTATGAGGTCGCAGATCGTTTAGCAAAAGACAATATTTCTGTAGAAGTGATTGATCTTCGTACAGTTGCTCCATGGGATGAAGAAACAGTGTTAAATTCCGTGAAGAAAACGGGTCGTTTGATTATTGTGGATGAGGCAAACCCGCATAACAATACTGCAACTGATATTGCATCTGTAGTGTCAGATAAAGCTTTTGATTATCTTGATGGACCAGTGAAATGTGTTTGTGCACCAAATACTCCTGTTCCATTTGCGACAAACTTAGAACAAGCTTATATCCCTGATGCGGATAAGGTTTTGAAAGTAGCTGATGAATTGATTCAGGACTTGAAAGGATAGGAGGGCGCTTATGGCAACAGAAATTTTAATGCCCAAGCTCGGCCTAACCATGACTGAAGGACTCATTCAAAAGTGGTTGGTCCAAGTTGGTGATACAGTAACAAGTGGTCAGCCTTTATTGGAAATTAGTTCTGAAAAATTGACTAGTGAAGTCGAATCCCCTGCTTCTGGGGTTGTTCTAGACATTGTGCATGGTGAAGGTGCTACAGTTAAATGTAAAGAAGTTGTTGGATGGGTTGGCCAAGAAGGAGAAAATGTAGGAACCCAAGAAGCTCCTGCACAAGAGGAAGCTCCAACTGAAGTCGCTAAAGATCCAACACCGTCTAGTCCTAAATCTACTACAGCACCTATAGCTTGTACTAGTGGGGAACGCATTTTCATTACACCGGTGGCTCGTAAGATGGCTGCTGAGAAAGGCTATGATATCACTCTTATTAAAGGGACAGGTGGAAATGGTCGTATTACAAGACGTGATGTAGAAGCTTATCAACCAAGTCTTGTTGCTGATAAGGTCGTTGAACTTCTACCACAAGCTATGACCTCAGGCCAATACGGTGAGGGACTCGAAGGCATGCGTAAGATTATTGCCGAACGTATGATGAACAGTCTTCATTCTTCTGCTCAAGTGACACTCCATCGTAAGGCTGATTTAACTGAGCTTTTGAAATTCCGTAAAGAACTTAAGGCCAAGGTACATACTCCACTTGAAAATGGTGAACTAGGTATCACAACTCTATTAACTAAAGCAGTAACCAAAGCTTTGAGAGATTATCCAGCTTTGAATGCTTGGTATGGCGGTGGAATTCATCAGATTCATGAACGCATTCATATTGGTATGGCAACAGCTTTGGATGATGGTTTGGTTGTCCCTGTGATTCGAGACGCAGACCGTATGACTTTAGCAGATCTTGGTCAAAGCATTAAGGCTCTGGCTAATCAAGCTCGAAAAGGTACACTTCCATCTGACCTATATAGTGGTTCTACTTTCTCAATCACTAACCTAGGGGGTCCAGGTGTAGAATACTTCACACCAATCCTTAATTCCCCAGAGGTGGCTATCCTTGGTGTAGGAGCAACTCAACAAGCTTTAGCATTTAATGAGGAGGGAGAGGTTGTTCAAAAAGACTATCTTCCATTGAGTCTAAGCTTCGACCATCAAGTCATCGATGGCCTTCCAGCTGCTGAATTTTTAGCAAGAGTTGTTTCTTATCTTGAAGATCCTTATCTCCTTATCTTCTAACAGAAGTATCCATTTGTAAGATGCAATTGTGGACGAATAGGACTTACTAGAGGTATAAAAGTAAAGTAATGGTTGATGTTCCGCAACCTAGTATGAAGAGAAGACTAAATTAGTCTTCTCTTTATGTTTTGCTAGGGGTGAGAGATTCGATTTGATTAAGGAATTTCTTATTAAATTTCCTAATCACTCTTAGTGACAACATACACAACCCATTTGTAATTTTGCTTTTCTTCAATCTTTGAAAAGCCAATGCTTGTTAACAACTGCCTTAATTCATGGCTTGTTCCATAATCTGTCATATGATATTTTATTTTTTCTTTTTCGGAAGCAATAATCAAAGTGGAAGGATTGGACATGACTCTATAGATTTCCTGAAAACTCTGTTTTAAATCCTCCCAGAAAATATGTGTCTGGATGGCAAATACCAAATCAAAATCATTATTTTGGTAGGGAAGGTTTGCTACATTACCAATCCTCAGCTTAACACTTCCGTTTTCTATAGCATCTGAATGAATTCGTCTAGCAGTTTGATAAGACTCCTTAGATATATCAATACCATGAATGTCAAGATTTTTATCTAACTCAAGAAGGTTCTTAATAGTGCTGCCTCCGCCATAGCCGATTTCTAAAATCCGACTATTGTTAGGGATAGTGGTTTGTTTGGTTGCCCAAAGGCTGAGTTCCTTGAAATAGGACGACCAGATGTTGGTAATCAATCGACCGACAAGACCACTCGGTTTTCTAGATTGCTTTATAAGATATTGAATGAGCATGTTCCCTCCCATTTTTGAAAATAGAGTTTGAAATATACATGATTAAAATTCAAACTTTATTATAGAGAAAGCTATTAAGAATAGCAAGAAAAAATGAAATATTTACTTATATATTTCAAACTTATGCTACAATTATTTATAACAGAGGTGTTCACATGAATCAATATCAAAAGACGACTGAGAAAAAGAAGCAAGCGATTATTCAAGCAGCTTTGCGTTTGTTTAAAGAGAAAGGTTTTAAACAAACGAGTATAAAATCTATTGCAGAGGCAGCAGAAGTATCTCCTGTTTCTATCTACAATTATTTCGGGAGCAAAGATAATTTGGTGGCTCTCTGTGTTAATGACTTGTTTGAAGAAATAACCCAACAAGCTGAGGACATTTTAAATAGCAATCTAGATTTTAAAACAAAATTAGACCATGCTTTTGCCCTATGTCAGGAGAAAATGAGTCAGCAAATCTCGGACTATTTTCAAGATAAAATGGTGGAAGATTCTGTTTTCTCAACTCTCCTAACGAAAGCAATCACTGCAAAAAAAGGTGACATCTATCGTGCTTATATTCATCTCGGAAAAGCAGAGGGCCTTATTGCTGAAGACCTATCGACAGAGCTTATCTTAAATGTCATGGATGCTCTTAATGGTATGGGAAATCAATTAGCCCATAGTGACAATTTAGAGACAGAGGTTGAGCAGATTCATCAGATCTTTTTGTACGGTATTTTAGGAAAAAAGAAATCATGATTTTCCTAATTCTATTATTGTTCACAGCTAGCAACATCCCATCCCAATCAGTTGTATATTCTCATGCATGGGTCTAAAATTTACTATATAAAGATAAAGAGGAGCAAGTTATGGAATTAAAAGATTTCACAGAACAAGAACAAAAGCAAATCGAAAAAGGTTTGAGCACAGCTGAGATTTCTGATAAGGAAGCGGCTAAGAAGTTACTCGCTCTCGTACCACAAGAATGGATTAAACGCATTCCTTTCTTTGTCAGAGGGCATGCGACGACTAAGACAGTCGAGCGTGTAGCCAAGCAATATCCTGAACTTTATGCAGCGGCTAAGCGCCAAGGGGACCTTCCTGAAAAAGAGAGAGAAGAGCTCCGTAAAATCATGTCAGGCATCTTTGAAGAAAAAATGAATAAACACAAGATTAAATAAGATTTTTAAAGACAATGTATTTATTTCTACAATTACGAATCAACCTTCCATAAAAAAGAGATACTGTCAATTTTACCATCCCGTTACGGAGAAAAAATGAGCAAATTTATTTCAAAACAATCAGTCGCTATCTGGTATGCACTGTCTGCCCTCTTTGCTACATATATAGTAGGGCAAGTTATCCTATGGTGTTTCCCAGACAGAAGTAGTCTGGGTGCCTCACTACTGTTTATCCTAATGAACTGTGTTCCATTGATTATGGCGGCTGTCTTTTCTCTTGTGTTGAGTGAAGTCAAATCCTTGGGTGAATTCTTCAAAAAGGTCTTTCTTCAAAAAGAAAGTCCCCTGTCCTGGATTCTAGCTCTCTTCATTCCAGTCATCTACTATGGAATCTCATTCTTTCTCAGGAATGTTAGCTTTACTGGGAACACCCTCTTGGCCTTCTTACTATATTTTCCCTGGACCTTTTTATATGGGGGGCTGGAAGAAGTAGGTTGGCGTTGGTTTTTACAAGAACATCTTTACTTTAGTAAGCACTTTATAACTAAAATGATGGTTCTTTCCATTGTCTGGTTCCTCTGGCATATCCCTATCTATCAACTCCCTTGGATTACAGCAGGTTCCTCCAACTATCTCATTTTTTACCTGATGATTTTAGGAAATACTTTTCTATTTGGAGCTCTCAAAGAGTATTCGAAAGGAGCTGTTCCTTGTATCCTCGCTCATATGCTGATCGATAGTCTGGCTGTCCTTATGCTGGTTCAGAGTTCACTCACTCAGATTATCTTTCTGGTCATTTTTGAAATCATGCTAGCCTCTTGGCTGGTAGCGGTACGAAAATCATAGAAATAGAGTTGAACCTCCCACTGAATTTCGGTGGGAGCTTTTCTTTCCTATCTGTTGATATAATGACACAGTTTCATTTTTAGGAGGTGACTCGTTTGGCCAAGGATACATTTCATCATCAAAAGGCTGAAAAAGAATGCCAAGAGTTGCGTAAAATCATGACAGACATCTTTGAAGAAAAGATGAACAAACACAAGATTAAATAATGTTGTATCAAAAGAGGTATAAGTCTACAAACTTATACCTCTTTCATATCTTTACTTCTTACTTGATTTGGATAGGGTGATGGCAACCATAGTCGCACACAGGAAAAATGCTGCTAGTAACCCTTTTGTAGTGGTAGTCATAAAGGGTTTATCAAAGACATAATAGTTATAGACAGAAAATCCCAGTCCAATAAGAGTTACAATAATCGACACAACAAATAGCGTCACCCATAATCTTCTTTGAGTCATCGTCAACCTCCTGTTTGTATTCGTTTTCTTTCTGCCTATAGTATAACATAAAAAACCTTAGCTAAATTCCAGAGAGTGGTTTGGCTAAGGTTTTTCATATTATTTCGTCAAGACAACCGTATCGTTTGGATCACGGTCATCATCTTCAATAGTCAGCTGATTACCGTCGAGTTTGTAGAATTTGGTATCATCACCAATCGTTAGACTTTGATTGTCAGGGTTAACTATTACAGACTTGCTTTCCTTCTCGCCATCTGCTTCGTCCTCTTCCCAAGTTCCAGTATTTCCAGAGATGGTAAGAGTAATACGATCATTTTCATCAGTTCCTTTATAGGTGCCATCTAGCCCTTCAGTCTGTTTAGAAACTTCAGAACTTTGTGAAGATGAAACCTTACTTGAACTTTGTTGGGTGCTAGCAGAGCTTTCAGGTGTTTGAGCTTTCTGGTTTGAGCAGGCTGCTAAAAGACCAAGAACTGCCATAGAGGCAAGAGAAAGTGTGAGTTTTTTGGACAATGTCATAGGCTTTGTCTCCTTTCTTTGATACCTTAAGTATAGCAAACGCTTATACATAAACCAAACAAAATCCCTTTTCTGAAAATAGTTGAAAATCACTCTTCAAATTCTCAAAGGCATAATCTATTATCCCCATTTAAACTATGCTATACTGATAAAAAGCAATCAAGGAAGGTTCCTAATGACAACTACCAATCCACGTCGCCAGTGCGAGCGACTTTGGGCAGCCAATAAGTACCTGGTGCTCAGCCATTCAAACAAGATTTACTTAGAAATCCGTAACTATCTCAAGAATGATGAGGTTAGTTTGGATCAGGTTCAGGCCTACATTGATCAAGCCCTGGACCTTCCTGAAAATCCTGGTCAGGTCGTCAATGCTTTCCAACATATCTGGGGGTATTTTAAGAAAAAAGCAACCACTAGTGAGAAGGAAAAGTTTATGGCTCAGTTAGATAGCTATGCAGCAGGCCAAATTCCTCAGCATGGTTTAGTGGAATCTGTCAAAGAGCTCCTCAGCAAGTATCCTAATCGCTATCTGGAGGAGTCAACCTTAATTAATGGGGGTTCAAAATGAGACTGTGGCATCAAGAGTTGATTGCAAAACTACCCCGTCAGCAATTATTAGGGCAGCACCGAGAATGTTGCGCCCTTCGTGGTAAGGGATGGCAACGCAAACATGCGACGGTTAACTATGTTTTTGATTATTCACCGTATCGCTTGTTTAAATACCATGAGCTTATTATGCAAGAAATGGCGGAACGTGGCTATCGTGTCAGCCCAGAGTGGTTGGACAAGGAGTATCGAGGCAGGCAGATGCCAGCCTACGATAAGATTGAAGTGGAGAAGCTACCAGTCATCATTTACCCAGAGCATGATACTGCCTATTTACAGGAATGTCTGGACAATCTCAAGCAAAAAGGAATCATCATCTAAAGGAGGAAAACGATGCATTTGTTTAAGTGGCTTGCACCTAAAAAGAAAGCAGCAGAAGGCCTTGTCATGCGTATTTCGACAGCTGATCAGGTAGACTATGCGACGATTACAAACCCAAGTGACAGTGATATCTGGGATGCCTTGGCGCAACTTCCAGTATCCTACGATAGTCTCTATCTCACTTATAGCGAAAAAGGGTCAATGAGTTTTATCTTTGTTGAATCCGAGGATGACAAGTATCGCTTGGAACACGACACACCTGAGCTAGGATTAGAATTGACCAATGTCGCGCGTGTATCCCAACAAGTTGCCAGAGACATCCTTATTCGCTTTTCGAAAGAGCACACAGTGATTTTGGACGACCATTGGAAGCAAGAGAAAGTAAGGTAGTCCTATGGCATATCTTACCCCAGAAACCAGACGTAAGAGACTAAAAGGCTTTTGCTTAATTATTGAAATCATTTGTCTGGTTCATTTTGCAATCATTGTCCCTCGTGACCGGATTTTTACTCCTGAAAAATGGGCTCAAACACCAGCTCCTATGCGACACAAACTCATGTGGAGTTTTCACCGGCAGTATCAGCTTGAGGGCATGACGAGAAAAGAAGTTGAGAAACTCTTGGGCAAGGGGAGTGATCTTCAAGGAAGTGTTGAGTACAAGCTGAAGGACGATTGGATTGGTGGTTGGCGTGTTTACCATATTGACTATAAGCAAGGCCGTGTGATTCGTGTCAAAGAAACGTGGCAAGACTGGTGAAAATGGGCTTTTTTCTCCCTCATTTAGATAAAATTATATAGAAGAAAGTTATCATGGATGAATTAACAGAAATCAAACTTAAAAATTATCAGTACTTAAATGAGGTTGCTATCAAAGGGGAGACGCTCTTCACGGGATCCTCTCTCATGGAGCTTTTTCCCATTTGTGAAATCGCTAGGAGTAGAGGTGTCGACGACATCATCTACAATCGAGGTATCAGCGGCCTGAACACGGATGAATTTCTCCAGCATATCCATCCCCTGCTTTTGGATCTGCAACCGAGCAAAGTTTTCATCAATATCGGTACCAATGACATGACCGAGGAGACTTATGGAGACCAGTGGTTCCAACATCTGACAGCAAACATCAGGCGGATTTTGGAGCAAACACAAGCTATCTTGCCTCATACCAAGATTTATCTCATGGCTTTTTACCCAGCCAATCTTCATCTGCCTTGGCAGACCAAGGCTTCAATCCAGTGGATGAAACTGCGAACAACTGAAAATCTTGACCGTTGTAACCAGGCTCTTGAGGAAATCGCCCAAACCTATGGTTGCCACTTTATTAATTGTAATGCGGGGCTGGTCAATGATAGGAAAGAGCAGAAGGCTGAGCACACCTATGACGGTGTCCACCTTTATACCAATGCTTACTTAAAAGTCTTTGAAGCTCTCGAACCCTACCTCTTGCATTAAGAAAATATGAGAGAATTTCCAGTTCTTACTCGCTTTTTTTCCTTGATTACAGTACAATAGACGTCAAAAGTGAAAAATTGAAATGAGGTATCCCTATGTGGAAATGGTTTAAACGACTCATTGTCCTCGTCATTGTGGTCTTTTTTGCAGTGGCGGCTCTACTCATTCCGGACAAGATCGACAGTCAGGACCAATTAAAAAATGTATCAACTCAAACATCTCTTGCCGATTTAGCCCAGGCTGGTATTGGTGGGGCGTCCCTTTCGTCAGGTGGGGTTTCAACTGAGATTAATCTTGATAGCAACCAGTTTCGTCAAATCCTAAAAGCAAGCATGGCTGATTCTAATGACGAGACTTTGCTAAACAGTACTGTAGAGTTGAATGATTCTTATCTGACAGCTAAGCTACCGGTGTCTCTTGGACCTATCGAATCAACATTCAGCCTTGATTTCACGGTTAGCACTAACAAGGAAGTCATCCTACTAGACTTGGCAGGTGCCCACCTGGGTCGCCTCCCTGTACCTAAATCACTGGTTCTGCCTTATCTCAAGAAGAGTATTGCCCAGTCAAGCAGTGGTGTTCGCATGGTTAACAACCAAATTCAGCTCAAGCTTCCTGAAATCGGCTACGAAATTGAGCAGGCTACTGTGACCAATAGCAAGATGAAGGTCAAGCTTAACATTCCGATTTCCTTGCCAACCAGTTGGTAATGTAAGAGGAATCTATCAAGCCATGAAAAGTCAAAACAAGTCCATAATCAGGGCTTGTTTTTTTGATGCCCTCATTTCTAAACTAAGAAAGTTTAAAAATTCTTGAAATAATACGTTTACATCTCCCAATCCCCTAGAAAATGGGGATTTGCTGTGCTATCATAAGACTGTAAAAATGATAAGCGTCTGACACTCATTGAAAAAGAGTTAAGTCAAAGAGTTTTAGGATATTAGTTAGGAGGAAAAAATGGACGCTTTAAAATATATCACACCCAAATTTTTCACCACCATCAAGGATTATTCCAAGGGACAGTTCGTCAAGGACCTGATTGCAGGAGTTATCGTGGCTATCATTGCCCTACCCTTGTCGATTGCCCTAGCGATTGCCTCTGGTGTTAATCCCGAACAAGGTCTTTACACAGCAGTGGTTGCAGGCTTTTTTATTTCCTTTTTAGGAGGTAGTCGGGTTCAGATTGGTGGACCTACCGCAGCCTTCGTTGTCATCATCTATGGCATCATCGCCCAGTATGGCATGGCTGGTCTGACTGTTGCCACGCTCATGGCGGGACTCATGCTTATTATCATGGGGCTCCTGCGTTTTGGCGACCTGATTAAATTCATTCCCAAAACCATCACACTTGGCTTTACCTTGGGGATTGCCGTTGGGATTGTGGCTGGACAGATTAAGGATTTTCTAGGCCTCGAGATGAAGTCTGTGCCAGCTGAGTTTCTGGAAAAGATGATTGCCTATGGAGAGCATCTTTCAAGTATTAGTTGGGCGACCCTAGCTATCGGTATTTTGGCCCTGCTCATTCAAATCTTTTGGCCACGCCTTTCTCAGAAAATTCCGGGTTCTCTGGTTGCTATCTTTGTGACCACAGCCATCGTGGCCTTTGGTCATCTCCCAGTCAAAACCATTGGTGACCTATACACCATCAAGGCGGGACTTCCAAGTTTCACGGTTCCTGACCTATCATTTTCTTTGATTCGTCAAATGATTTCGCCAGCCTTCACCATTGCCATACTAGCAGCTATTGAATCGCTCCTTTCTTGCGTGGTGTCAGATGGCATGATTGGTGGTAATCACCGTTCTAATGCAGAATTGGTCGGTCAAGGTGTTGGAAATATCATGTCAGCCCTCTTTGGTGGGATTCCGGCAACGGGTGCTATTGCCCGTACCGCAGCCAACGTCAAAAATGGCGGACGAACACCAGTAGCAGGTATGGTTCATGCCTTCACCTTGCTTCTGATTTTACTCTTCCTCATGCCTTACGCCTCATTGATTCCTATGACCTGTCTAGCCTCAATCCTTATGATTGTCGGGTATAACATGAGCGGTTGGCGTACAGTTGGTCGTATGATTAAACGTGCCCCTAAGAGTGATGTGGCGGTTCTGCTAGTGACCTTTGTCTTAACCGTTTTCTTTGACCTAGTGGTTGCCATCGAATTTGGTATGGTCCTAGCAGCCTTCCTCTTTCTCAAACGCATGTCCGACGTGGCTCAAATCCGTCAGTGGGTGGACAAGGAAAATCTGGACGATCCAGTTTTGTCCGAGGATAGCGACTTAAAACAAGTCCCAAAAAACACTGTCGTCTATGAAGTCTTTGGTGCCCTCTTCTTTGGTGCAGCCAATAACTTCTTGAATGTGATTAACGATGAAACTAAGAATGTTCTCATCCTACGCATGCGAAACGTTCCAGCCATGGATATCTCAGGCCTAGATGCCCTTGAAGAAACCCTGGCCATCTGCCAAAAACGTGGTATGACCTTGCTTCTTTCTCACGTTAATGCTTAACCCTACAGAGTTCTTGAAAAATCAGGCTTTATCCAAACTATTGGAGCAGACCATATCTGCGAGTCTACCGACCAAGCCCTTGAAAAAGCAGCAGCCTTAGCACAAGAAGCCTAGACAAATGTTTTTAATACAAGAAGAAAAAGCCAGTTCAACTGAACTTGGCTTTTTAAAATAGAAACAAAGACAGCGTTTACAAATTTTGTTGTAAATTTTCAGATATTATTGTAAAATATTAGAAAAAGCATAAGGAGATTCTTAAATGAGCGACTTAGTTTTAGGACTTGATATCGGTATAGGTTCTGTTGGTGTAGGTATCCTTAATAAAGTGACGGGAGAAATTGTCCATAAGAACTCACGCATTTTCCCAGCAGCTCAAGCGGAGAATAATGTAGAACGTAGAACAAATCGTCAAGGAAGACGATTGACACGACGTAAAAAACATCGTAGAGTTCGTTTAAATCACATATTTGAAGAAAGTGGATTAATCACTGATTTTACAAAGGTTTCAATTAATCTTAACCCATATCAATTACGAGTTAAGGGCTTGACCGATGAATTGTCTAATGAAGAATTGTTTATCGCTCTTAAAAATATGGTGAAACACCGTGGGATTAGTTATCTTGATGATGCTAGTGATGACGGGAATTCATCAGTAGGCGACTATGCACAAATTGTCAAAGAAAACAGTAAACAATTAGAAACAAAAACGCCGGGCCAGATTCAATCGGAACGCTACCAAAAATATGGTCAATTACGTGGTGATTTCACAGTCGAAGAAGATGGAAAAAAACATCGCTTAATTAATGTCTTTCCAACATCAGCTTATCGAGCAGAAGCACTGAGAATACTGCAAACTCAACAAGAATTTAATCCACAGATTAGCGATGAATTTATTAATAGTTATCTCCAAATTCTAACTGGAAAACGTAAATATTATCACGGACCAGGTAATGAGAAGTCACGGACTGATTATGGAAGGTATACTACTAAGAAAAATTCTGAAGATGAGTACGTAACCTTAGATAATATTTTTGGAATCCTAATTGGGAAATGTACATTTTATCCAGAAGAGTATAGAGCAGCAAAAGCTTCCTACACGGCTCAAGAATTCAATTTGCTAAATGATTTGAACAATCTAACCGTTCCAACAGAAACCAAGAAGTTAAGTGAAGAACAGAAGAATCAAATCATTACCTATGTCAAAAATGAAAAGGCAATGGGTTCTAAGAAACTGTTCAAATATATTGCTAAACTACTTGCTTGTGATGTTGCGGATATCAAAGGATACCGTATCGATAAATCAGATAAGGCTGAAATTCATACTTTCGAAGCCTACCGAAAAATGAAGACGCTTGAAACTATTGATGTTGAGCAAATGGAGAGAGAAAAGCTTGATAAGTTAGCCTATGTCTTAACATTAAATACGGAGAGGGAAGGTATCCAAGAAGCGATAGAGCATGAGTTTGCTGATGGGACCTTCAGTCAGGAGCAAATTGATGAATTGGTTCAATTTCGCAAAGCAAATAGTTCCATTTTTGGAAAAGGCTGGCACAGTTTTTCTGTCAAACTTATGATGGAATTAATCCCAGAATTATATGCGACGTCAGAAGAACAAATGACTATCTTGACACGACTTGGAAAACAAAAAACAACTTCGTCTTCAAATAAAACCAAATATATTGATGAGAAACAACTAACTGAAGAAATCTACAATCCTGTTGTTGCTAAGTCTGTTCGCCAAGCTATAAAAATCGTAAATGCGGCAATCAAAGAGTATGGTGATTTTGACAATATTGTCATCGAAATGGCTCGAGAAACGAATGAAGATGATGAAAAGAAAGCTATTCAAAAGATTCAAAAAGCTAATAAAGATGAAAAGGATGCAGCCATGCTTAAGGCTGCCAATCAATATAATGGAAAAGCTGAATTACCACATAGCGTTTTCCATGGTCATAAGCAATTAGCGACTAAAATCCGCCTATGGCATCAGCAAGGAGAACGTTGCCTTTATACTGGTAAAACAATTTCAATCCATGATTTGATTAATAATCCCAATCAATTTGAAATAGATCATATTTTACCTCTCTCTATTACCTTTGATGATAGCCTTGCTAATAAGGTTTTAGTTTATGCAACTGCTAACCAAGAAAAAGGACAACGAACACCTTACCAGGCATTAGATAGTATGGATGATGCATGGTCTTTCCGTGAACTAAAAGCCTTTGTCCGTGAGTCGAAAACACTTTCAAACAAGAAAAAAGAATACCTTCTTACGGAAGAGGATATTTCAAAATTTGATGTTCGAAAGAAATTTATTGAACGAAATCTTGTAGATACAAGATACGCTTCAAGAGTTGTCCTCAATGCCCTTCAAGAACATTTTAGAACTCGCAAGATTGATACAAAAGTTTCCGTGGTTCGCGGGCAATTCACATCTCAATTGAGACGCCATTGGGGAATCGATAAGACTCGTGATACCTATCATCACCATGCCGTAGATGCACTGATTATTGCTGCTTCAAGTCAGTTGAATTTGTGGAAAAAACAAAAGAATACTCTTGTAAGTTATTCAGAAGACCAACTACTTGATATTGAAACAGGTGAACTTATTAGTGACGATGAGTACAAGGAATCTGTATTTAAAGCCCCTTATCAACATTTTGTTGATACATTGAAGAGTAAAGAATTTGAAGACAGTATCTTGTTCTCATATCAAGTGGATTCTAAGTTTAATCGAAAGATTTCTGATGCAACAATTTACGCAACAAGGCAGGCTAAAGTAGGAAAAGATAAGAAGGATGAAACTTATGTCTTAGGGAAAATCAAAGATATCTATAGCCAGGCTGGCTATGATGCCTTTATAAAGATTTATCAGAAGGATAAGTCAAAATTCCTCATGTATCGTCACGACCCACAAACCTTTGAGAAAGTTATCGAGCCAATTTTAGAGAACTATCCCAATAAGGAAATGAATGAAAAAGGGAAAGAAGTACCATGTAATCCTTTCCTAAAATATAAAGAAGAACATGGCGACTATATTCGTAAATATAGTAAAAAAGGCAATGGTCCTGAAATCAAGAGTCTTAAATACTATGATAGTAAGTTAGGTAATCATATTGATATCACTCCAAAGAATAGTAACAATAAAGTTGTCTTGCAGTCAGTTTCTCCATGGAGAGCGGATGTCTATTTCAATAAGACTACTGGAAAATACGAAATCCTTGGATTAAAATATGCTGATCTACAATTTGAGAAAGGGACAGGAACATATAAGATTTCTCAGGAAAAATACAATGACATTAAGAAGAAAGAGGGTGTAGATTCTGATTCAGAATTCAAGTTCACACTTTATAAAAATGATTTGTTGCTTATCAAAGATACGGAAACAAAAGAACAGCAACTATTCCGTTTTCTTTCTCGATCAATGCCAAATAAAAAGCATTATGTAGAATTAAAGCCATATGATAAACAGAAATTTGAAGGAAACGAACCTTTGATAAATATTCTAGGAACCGTTGCAAAGGGTGGACAATGTCTAAAGGGATTAAGTAAATCAAATATTTCTATTTATAAAGTAAGAACGGATGTTCTAGGAAATCAGCATATCATCAAAAATGAGGGTGATAAGCCTAAGCTAGATTTTTAATATTAATTGTTAAAAAGTGTTGCAATTATAGTTGCTATATACTATAATAATCGTGTAAGGGACGCCTTACACAGTTACTTAAATCTTGCAGAAGCTACAAAGATAAGGCTTCATGCCGAAATCAACACCCTGTCATTTTATGGCAGGGTGTTTTCGTTATTTAAAAAGGAGAAGAAATGACTTGGAGAGTTGTACATGTCAGTCAAAGTGAGAAGATGCGCTTAAAGCTTGATAACTTGTTAGTGCAAAAGATGGGACAAGAGTTTACGGTGCCACTTAGTGATATTTCGATAATAGTTGCTGAAGGTGGGGATACAGTTGTTACTCTTCGATTATTAAGTGCCCTAAGTAAATATAATATTGCCTTAGTTGTTTGTGATAACGAACATTTACCAACAGGGATTTGCCACTCTCAAAATGGGCACTTTAGAGCTTATAAGCGCTTGAAAGAACAGATGGACTGGTCTCAGAAGCAAAAGGATAAGGCATGGCAGATTGTGACTTACTATAAAATCAATAACCAAGAGGACGTCCTAGCTATGTTTGAAAAAAGTCTGGATAACATTAGACTACTTTCAGACTATAAAGAGCAGATAGAACCAGGTGATAGAACCAATAGAGAGGGACATGCTGCCAAGGTCTATTTTAATGAGCTCTTTGGTAAACAATTTGTCAGAATAACCCAACAAGAAGCCGATGTCATCAATGCTGGTTTAAACTATGGCTACGCTATCATGAGGGCACAGATGGCTAGAATAGTGGCGGGTTATGGTTTAAATGGCCTATTAGGTATATTCCATAAAAATGAATACAATCAGTTTAATTTGGTTGATGACTTGATGGAGCCATTTAGACAGATTGTAGATGTTTGGGTTTATGATAATCTACGAGATCAAGAATTTCTTAAATATGAGTATAGGTTGGGATTGACAGATTTACTCAATGCTAAAATCAAATATGGCAAAGAGACTTGCTCAGTGACAGTTGCTATGGATAAATATGTCAAAGGCTTTATCAAATATATTTCGGAAAAAGATATTAGTAAATTTCACTGTCCGGTGGTATCAAGTTTAGAGTGGAGAAAATAAGATGAGGTATGAAGCGTTGAGATTATTATGTTTTTTTGATTTGCCAATGGAGTCCAAGGATGAAAAAAGAATCTATCGTAATTTTCGTAAAGAATTAATTTCAAATGGATTTGAAATGTTACAATTTTCGGTCTACTATCGCACTTGTCCTAATAGAAGCTTTGCAAATAAATTTTATAAGAAGTTAAAGATGAGCAATCTACCTGTTGGAAATGTGAGACTTTTGGCGGTTACTGAAAAGCAATTTTCAGAGATGACATTAATCATAGGTGGCAAAACTAAGCAAGAAGAAATCGTCAGTGATAATAAGTTGGTGGTCATATGAAATTTTTTGTACAACATCCTTACAAGGAACGTATTGAATTGAATATTGGTGCGATGACACAAATTGTTGGTCAGAATAAAGAACTCAAATATTATATTTGGCAGATTTTGAGCTGGTATTTTGGTGGAAAAAAATACTCAAGTGAGGACTTAAGTATTTTTGATTATGAGGAGCCTACCATACTTGATGAGACTGGAGAAATAGTGAAGCGAAGTAGCTATCACTATATCGACATTTCAAGTTTTAAGGATTTACTTGAGCAGATGGAATACAAGAAAGGAACACTTGCTCAGAGTTACCTTAGTAAAATTGTCAATCAAGTTGATATTTTAGCCCATTTGGAGAAAATTAATGAACAAGTAGAGCTTATAGAAGGGGTAATGAACCAGCATATAAACTTAAACTGTGGTCAAGTGGAATACCATTTAGAGAATCGTCCTCTAACACTAGACCAATTACTTTCAAAAAATTTTAGTCCATTTTTTGCCATTGAGAATAAGAATTTATCTTTCGAATGGGTTGCAAATACCGATAAACTATCCCTCTTTTTAGAAATGTTAGACCGTCTTCTGTCACAAACAACGGAGAAATATCTCATTGTGCTAAATAATATTGATAGTTTTGTCTCAGAGGAATCATATGATAGTTTTTATAAGCAAATTGGTCGGCTAGTCAAAAAGTATTCAAACCTAACCTTTATTTTATTTCCAAGTGACCAAGGCTATTTAAAGATTGATGAAGAAAATAGCAAGTTCGTCAATATTTTATCTGACCAGGTGGAGCATTTGTACGATATTGAGTTTATGTATGAAAGGGTAAAGAAACATTATCCAAGTAATAATTTCCCAACAAGAGAAAGTTTTAGGAAATCCTTAGAGAATGTGACGCCTTATTTATTGAAAAAAATGAGGAGACAACCGAATCTCTCACTCGTAGATTCAGCAATTTTAAATATCCTAAATCACTTGTTTCACTTTAACTATTGTATTAAATATTCTCAGACACCTGATGAGGAGCTATTACATAGATATTTAGAAAGTAAGAATTGACAAGTACAGTGATTGATTCTATAATCACTATGTGGGTATAAAAACGTCAAAATTTCATTTGAGGTTTTTGTACTCTCAAGATTTAAGTAACTGTACAACTAATGACTTCTTTATCCGCTTCCTTACGTGGTTTTTGTACTCTCAAGATTTAAGTAACTGTACAACGAATTTATCTGTTTCAAGTCACCCGTTTTAGTTTTTGTACTCTCAAGATTTAAGTAACTGTACAACGAATTTGGTGAAATAAGCGAAGTGTACGCGTTTTTGTACTCTCAAGATTTAAGTAACTGTACAACTCTGTTCTGTCAAAGTTGGTGCATACACCCGTTTTTGTACTCTCAAGATTTAAGTAACTGTACAACTGAGAGTCTAGGAGTCTCTAAGCATTAAGGGTTTTTGTACTCTCAAGATTTAAGTAACTGTA
>NZ_KV794113.1:198650-199009 GCF_001808655.1 Streptococcus sp. HMSC078H03 | reverse complement strand
TTGTACTCTCAAGATTTAAGTAACTGTACAACAACCTGTAGGAAAAAGTTGTTATATGTTGGGTTTTTGTACTCTCAAGATTTAAGTAACTGTACAACATCAAATAAAGAAACTGATTGCTTTAAACAGTTTTTGTACTCTCAAGATTTAAGTAACTGTACAACACGTCTGGGGTAAAGTAACGTATGATGAGCGTTTTTG
This sequence comes from Streptococcus sp. HMSC078H03, assembly GCF_001808655.1. NCBI lineage: Bacteria > Bacillati > Bacillota > Bacilli > Lactobacillales > Streptococcaceae > Streptococcus > Streptococcus sp. HMSC078H03. The sequence continues at coordinate 198,808 of NZ_KV794113.1, read as the reverse complement.
TACTCTCAAGATTTAAGTAACTGTACAACTCTACAACTTGATAAAATAAAACGTTGATTGTTTTTGTACTCTCAAGATTTAAGTAACTGTACAACGCTACCACTTTGAAAACTGCACATTCAAGTGTTTTTGTACTCTCAAGATTTAAGTAACTGTAC
>NZ_KV794113.1:198272-198550 GCF_001808655.1 Streptococcus sp. HMSC078H03 | reverse complement strand
TGTACTCTCAAGATTTAAGTAACTGTACAACAGAATTTGGTGAAATAAGCGAAGTATATGCGTTTTTGTACTCTCAAGATTTAAGTAATTGTACAACGTCTGTGACGATTCCAAGAATTACCAAGAGTTTTTGTACTCTCAAGATTTAAGTAACTGTACAACAGATACTGATACTGCTCAGACTCGTCAAGAGTTTTTGTACTCTCGGTATTTAAGTAACTGTACAGGTTGATTGAATCAACTTAAAAAGCCAGTTCAACTGAACTTGGCTTTTTAAA
>NZ_KV794113.1:154550-198172 GCF_001808655.1 Streptococcus sp. HMSC078H03 | reverse complement strand
AAGCCAGTTCAACTGAACTTGGCTTTTTAAAATACGCGATAAACATAAGGGTTGTCAGGCTGTCCGACCTCTTTGACCTCAGTCAAATTAAGGATAGGAAGGCTCTGTTTGAGATTTTGATAGTAATCCACAGTGATGGTACCAGTGACTTTCACCCAGGTATTGTCCTTAAAGGTTTGGTCACTTCCTGTCGTCGCCAGTCCGTAAACACCTGAATCGGCGATACAGTGGATAATTCCGAAACGGAAGATGAACTGATAACCCTTGGTTTGTGGGTCATTGTAAACAAAGCCGGTATAGGTGACCTTCTTGCCTACGAAATCGTTAGGATAGAGGTAGATGAGCTCCATGACTTCCATGTAATTTTCCGTGGTAATCTGGATGGTCTCACGTCCCTTGTACTTGGCGAGCTCTCTGGTCATTTCCTTCTCATAAGCTGAGGAGGTGAAGTAGGAGCTGGTGTCTGGCTTCAAGTACTGGATAGTCGTTCCCTCTTGGTCGGCCTGATTAGGATCGCTCCCTGCCGCCAGTGGAAAATGATAGCCCTTAGCTGACACGGTATTGGCATCCAAGGTTACTGTTGGCACCAAGAGCCCCGTGAGGACTGGAAAGGCCAAGAGAACGATGCTGGCTACCTTGGCTACTCGACCTGACAAATGTGAGTGAACCTTCATCTGCTTCATCCAAACGATGAGTTGAACCACAGCAAGGATAAAGGACAGCACCATGGAAATGTAGGCCAAGTAGGAGTAGTGGATGTTAATGTACTGGTTGAGCTTGCCAGAAACTTGCAAGTACATGACCAGCTCAAAATACCCAGATAAGATGAGAAAACGTAACATTAAATCACCCCCAATAGCAGACAGTAAATGATTGTCACCAGACTAGCAGTTCCTACAAAGAGACCGACAAAGCGTGTCTTAAACTGGTGTTTCATCATAATCAAGTTCTTGATATCAACCATAGGACCAATGATGAGAAAGGCAACCGTTGGTGCCACTCCGAAACTAGAGAGCAGCGAAGCCCCGATAAAGGCATCGGCCTCTGAACAAAGCGAGAGGATGAAGGCCAAGAGCATCATGATCAGGATAGCTGTCACTGAATTATGACCGATGGTTGTGAGGATTCGGGTTGGTAGGTAGGTCTGCATACTTGCAGCCACCAAGCTCCCGAAAATCAAGTAACGCCCAGTGTCGAAGAACTCGTCAACCGCATGAACCAGAGCTTGAAAGACTTTCTTACCAGCTGACAAACCACTATAGTCGTGCACATGACTAACCTTACGGTTGTCCTTGAGAATCTGGTCATCCACCACAAAGCCCAGTAAAATTCCCAAAATCATGGCAATCAAGAAAGCCCCGACGAAACGTAAAATTACGTAGTACCAAGAGTTCCCAAAGGCTGTGTATGTCGCAAAGAGAACAACTGGATTAATGATAGGAGCAGTTGCCATGAAAGGAATAGCCGTGTAGCTAGGCACTTTTTTCTCTAAAAAGCGCGTGATAATTGGAACAATCCCACACTCACAAGAAGGGAAAATAAAACCAATCAGGGTTCCAAAGAGAATAGCCAGGACCTTGTTTTTAGGAAGGAAGTTTTGGACCTTTTCAGGAGTCACAAAGACCTCGATAAAGCCAGACAGGATACTTCCCAGCAAAACGAAGGGTAAGGCTTCAATAATAATCGATAGAAAAACTGCCAGAAGCTGCAGAACGCTATCTGGTAGTTGATGAAAAATAGCCATAAAAATTATTTCTTCTTATCTTCTTGAAGACGTTTGTCTTTCTTAGGATCAGTTCCCGCCTTTTCAAAATCAGGGATAGCCGCAAAAGATGCCATCATGCTTTCAAGTTCATTTGTTTTTTTCTGAATAACTGCCATAAAAAGCCTCCGAGTTAATTAAGATACTAAGGGCGTTATTTCTGACAGAAAAGAGGGCATCAGACGAAGAAGCTCTGCTTCTAGGAGGATGCATCTATTTTCCGAAAGAAATAGCCCCTAACAATAGGTTTACTTTTCTATTATACTACCTCTTGCTTAAAAATTCTCGCTTCAGCTACAAGGTTTTCTGCCCAAGCAAATCTCCTCTCGTGGTATAATAGAACTTATGGAAAATCGTAATTTAGAGACTTTGGCTCAGGAATTGGGCCTAAAAAAACAACAAGTTGAAACTGTTTTGGAATTGACCGCAGAAGGCAATACCATCCCCTTTATCGCCCGTTACCGTAAGGAAAAAACAGGCAATCTGGATGAAACGCAAATCAAGGCCATCATTGATATGGACAAGTCCTTGACTGCTCTTCAAGACCGTAAGGAAACAGTTCTGGCCAAGATTGAGGCTCAGGGCAAATTGACCGACCAACTCAAGGCAGCTATTGAAGCTGCTGAAAAACTGGCAGATGTGGAAGAGCTCTACCTTCCCTATAAGGAAAAACGCCGCACTAAAGCGACGGTTGCCCGTGAAGCAGGTCTTTTCCCCTTGGCTCGTCTTATCTTGCAAAATAGTCCAAACCTCAAGTCTGAAGCTGAAAAGCTGACATCTGAAGCCTTTCCAACAGCTGATAAGGCTCTTGCTGGTGCTGTGGATATTTTGGTTGAGGCCTTTTCTGAGGACAATAGCTTACGCTCTTGGACCTACAACGAAATCTGGAACAACAGTGACATCACTTCAACCCTCAAGGATCAATCTTTGGATGAAAAAGAAACTTTCAAAATCTACTATGATTTTGAGGACAAGGTGTCTAAACTACAAGGTTACCGTACCTTAGCCCTTAACCGTGGGGAGAAACTAGGCGTTATTAAGGTGGCCTTTAAGCACAATCTTGAGAAAATGCACCGTTTTTACAGTGCTCGTTTCAAACAAAAAAATGATTATATCGAAGAAGTTATCAACCAATCTCTCAAGAAGAAAATCATTCCAGCCATGGAGCGTCGTATCCGTAGCGAGTTGACTGAAGCAGCAGAAGATGGTGCGATTCAACTTTTCTCTCAAAATCTTCGCAGCCTTCTTCTAGTATCGCCACTTAAAGGTAAGATGGTTCTTGGTTTTGATCCTGCCTTTCGTACAGGGGCTAAGTTGGCCGTGGTTGACCAAACAGGGAAACTCATTACAACGCAAGTTATCTATCCAGTGGCTCCAGCTAGTCAGGCTAAAATCGCACAGGCTAAGAAAGACTTGGCTGACCTCATTAAAAAGCATGCCATTGAGATTATCGCTATTGGTAATGGAACAGCCAGTCGTGAAAGTGAAGCTTTTGTGGCAGAAGTTCTCAAGGATTTTCCAGAGACTTCATATGTCATTGTCAATGAAAGTGGTGCCTCTGTTTACTCTGCTTCAGAGTTGGCCCGTCATGAGTTCCCAGACTTAACGGTCGAAAAACGCTCTGCTATTTCCATTGCCCGTCGTCTCCAAGACCCATTGGCTGAGTTGGTTAAGATTGACCCTAAATCAATCGGAGTAGGCCAATACCAGCATGATGTTAGCCAGAAGAAACTCTCTGAAAATCTTGACTTCGTCGTCGATACCGTGGTTAACCAGGTTGGTGTTAATGTCAATACGGCAAGTAGTACCCTCTTGTCACACGTGTCAGGACTCAACAAGACCATCTCTGAAAATATCGTCGCCTACCGTGAGGAGAATGGTGAGATTGCATCGCGTGCTGAAATCAAAAAGGTCCCACGTCTTGGTGCCAAGGCCTTCGAACAAGCTGCAGGTTTCCTTCGTATTCCAAATGCCAAGAATATCTTGGATAATACAGGGGTCCACCCAGAGTCTTACCCAGCGGTAAAAGCCCTCTTCAAGAAGTTGGCTATCACAGACTTGGACGACTCTGCCAAGGCAAAATTGAAGGCCCTTAATCTTAAAGAAACAGCAGAAGAGCTGGGACTTGGACAGGAAACCCTCAAAGATATCATTGCTGACCTTTTGAAACCAGGCCGTGACCTCCGTGATGATTTTGAAGCACCTGTGCTTCGCCAGGATGTTCTTGAACTCAAAGATTTGTCAGTAGGACAAAAACTTGAAGGAACGGTCCGTAACGTTGTGGACTTTGGTGCCTTTGTGGATATCGGTGTCCATGAGGATGGTCTTATCCACATCTCAGAGATGAGTAAGAGCTTCGTTAACCACCCAAGTCAGGTTGTCTCTGTTGGGGACTTGGTTACCGTGTGGGTATCAAAAGTTGACTTAGAGCATGAAAAACTTAATCTCTCCTTGGTGAATCCGCGTGAATCTAACTGATTATGTTAAGACTGTTTCTATAGAAGATTTTGGTTGGGAATTTAAGCATCAAGCCTTGTGGAACAAGCGTCTCCGAACCACTGGAGGTCGGTTCTTTCCCAAGGATGGTCATTTAGATTTTAACCCAAAACTCTATGAGGAACATGGTCTTGAAACCTTTCGAAAAATCGTCCGCCACGAACTCTGTCATTATCACCTCTATTTTCAGGGCAAGGGCTACAAGCATGCGGATAGAGATTTCAAGGACTTACTAGCTAAGGTCGATGGCCTTAGATACGCTCCAAAGATGCAAGGTCAAGAGGAGAACTACTACCTCTATCAATGCCAATCCTGTGGTCGTATTTACCGTCGCAAACGCCGTGTCAATACACGGAAATTTGGCTGCGGTTTGTGTCGAGGAAAGCTCATTTTTCTAAATCAGTCCTAGGGCTGATTTTTTTAGTTTAAAAAAATCATATAATTAAATCAAAGAAATGATGGGAGAAGAAGACCATGTCAAATCGTTTTTATAAGACACGAAAAAATAGACTCGTCGCCGGTGTTGTTGCAGGTTTGGCAGATAAGTTTGGCTGGGACCTAGCTCTAGCTCGTATCTTGGCTATTATTCTCATGGTTTCAACGCAGTTTGGAATTTTTCTATACTTGGTTTTAGCCTTTCTCCTTCCTTACAAAGAAGATATTTATCCCGAAATCAAACTCAAGGATGGACGCAAACGTAAAAACGCTGAACCTGTCGAAGACGAGTGGAACTGGTAAGTAACTGTTAATATGACCTGTGATTGGCCCTGGTGCTTGTCACAGGTCTTTTTTGTTTTGAGAACCGCATTGAAAACCTTTTTATGATACAATAAAACTAGTAAATAATCGGAGGAAATAACATGACAGTAACCGTTAAAATGTTGGTTGACAGGCTTAAACTCAAGGTTGTCTATGGGAATAAGGAGCTTTTGGCAAAACCGATAACAACTGCTGATATCTCTCGTCCTGGTTTAGAAATGACAGGTTATTTTGACTATTATTCACCGGAACGACTGCAGTTGGTTGGGATGAAGGAGTGGTCCTACCTTAAAACCATGACTGAAAATAACCGTTATTCTGTTTTTACTAATATGTTTAAAGAAGAAACTCCAGCTGTTATCGTGGCGCGTGGTCTTAATATTCCGGAAGAGATGCTTCGAGCTGCTAAGGAAAATGGCGTAGCAGTTCTTCAAGGACGAAACGGCACATCGTCACTTTCAGGGGACATGTCTTGGTATCTTAACTCACAATTAGCTGAACGAACTAGTGTCCATGGTGTTTTGGTAGATATCTACGGGATGGGTGTTCTTATCCAAGGAGACTCTGGAATCGGTAAGAGTGAGACAGCGCTCGAGTTGGTGAAACGTGGGCACCGTCTAGTCGCTGATGACCGTGTGGATATCTATGCTAAAGATGAGGAAACTCTCTGGGGAGAACCTGCAGAAATTCTTCGCCATCTTCTTGAAATCCGTGGGGTTGGTATCATTGACGTTATGAGTCTTTATGGAGCCAGTGCTGTCCGTAATTCATCTCAAGTTCAGTTGGCCATCTATCTAGAAAATTTTGAAGACGGTAAGGTCTTTGATCGTCTTGGAAATGGGAACGAAGAAGTTGAATTGCAAGGCGTTAAGATTCCACGTGTCCGCATTCCTGTTAAGACAGGCCGTAACGTATCAGTCGTTATCGAAGCTGCAGCAATGAACTACCGTGCTAAGCAAATGGGATTTGATGCAACCAAAACCTTTGAGGAACGTTTGACTAACCTCATTAGTAAGAATGGTGAAGACTAATGTTAGCTACTATTGACCCTATTGCTCTAAGACTTGGCCCCATTAGTATTCATTGGTATGCCATCTGTATCGTATCTGGTCTCTTACTTGCCGTTTACCTGGCTCAGCGTTGGGCTCCCGAAAAGGGAATCGACCCTGAAAACATCCTAGATTTTATTCTTCTTGCCTTTCCTATAGCCATTGTTGGTGCTAGGCTCTATTATGTGATTTTCCAGTGGGCTTACTACAGTCAAAATCCTTCAGAAATTTTTGCGATTTGGAATGGTGGGATTGCCATCTATGGTGGCTTGATTGCTGGAGCAGCTGTCCTCTATTGGTTTGCTAAACGTCATGCCATTGCTGTCTTGGATTTTCTAGATATCGCGGCACCTGGCGTTATGATTGCTCAGAGTATCGGTCGCTGGGGAAACTTTATTAACCAGGAGGCCTACGGAAAAGCAGTTAGTCATCTGAATTATGTCCCAGAATTTATTCGCCAACAGATGTATATTGATGGTAGTTATCGTGTACCGACCTTTCTTTACGAAAGTCTCTGGAACTTGGTCGGATTTATCATTATCCTAGGACTAAGACGCTTTAATAAGAAACTGCGTCAAGGAGATGTGACCTCATTTTACCTTATCTGGTATGGTCTAGGACGTTTTGTCATTGAAGGCATGCGTACGGATAGCCTCATGTTTGCTGGCTTGCGTGTTTCTCAATGGGTCAGCATCGCCATTATCATCTTAGGTGCTACCTTGCTCTATTTGCGAAAGCAACGCCCAGAGGCAGATTATAAAATGAAAAACTAGTCATACCGCTCAGACTTTGTTATAATATAATGAAAATTATCATAACAAAGGTTACTGGAAACTGAAGAATCTATTTCAGTTTTCTTGTAGTGACCTTTTAAAAAGGTCAAAGGAGTCCTAAACTATGGCAGAAATTGCATTTCTTATTATCGCAATCGCACTTGCTGCGTTCCTCATTGCATTAATCCCTACCCTACTTCGTACCCGTCATGTGGTTAAAGAAGTTGAAGAAACAGTTGCTGTGCTTCGTACAGATATTAATGTAACCCTTCATCAAACAAATGAAATCTTGGCTAAGGCAAACGTCTTGGTTGAAGATGTTAATGAAAAAGTTCAAACCATCGATCCTCTCTTCGTAGCAGTAGCTGAGCTTTCAGAAAGTGTTTCTGACTTGAATACTGAAGCTCGTTACCTCGGTGCTAAAGCAAGTGCAGCAGGAGCAAGTGTCGGTAAGGCAGGTTCAGCCTTTGCTATCGGTAAGGTTGCTTCAAAACTATTTGGTAAAAAAGACAAGAAAAAATAAGGAGGTCTTTTCATGAGTAAATTTTTAAACACCCTAATCATTGGTGCAGCTTCTGGAGCTGCAGCAGCTTACTTCTTTACAACTGAAAAAGGTAAAGCTGTTAAAGCACGTATTGATGAAGAAATCGCTTCATTCAAAGAAGATCCAAAAGCTTATCAAAATCAAGTGGTGGAAAAAGCTAGCGACTACAAAGATTTGGCAGTCGATACTTTCCAAGACTATAAAACAAAATTTGAAAATGGCGACATCACTGCAGATGATTTGACAAAAGCCGTTCAAGAAAAAACAGCTCAGGTTGCTGACTTCGCAAAAGAGAGCTTTGAGCTCATCAAAGAAAAAACAGCTCAAGTAACTCCTGAGCAAGCAGATGTTGAAGCAGAAACAAAAGCTATCGTTGATGACATCGTGATTGATATCAAAGACATCTCTGAAGAAGCAGCAGAAGCAAAATAAAAAAGAAAGCCCTTGAGGCTTTTTTTAGTACGAAAAAAACGTTGACTCGAAAGTCAGCGTTTTTGTGCTTTATAATATTCGATTAGGACATAAATGCCTATCTGACCAATGACGCTGATGGTAATTGCCCAGAAGAAGGCCCAGAAGGTAGCCACCTGTGCTACCAAGAAAAGGAAGGCAACTAGGACTGTTGAAACACAGAAGCTTGAGATACGTCCAAAGAAAATCATATCTTGTAGCTTAATACTATTACTATTTAAACCTTGATAATCTTGGTAATTCGTCGTTTGAAGACGCTCAGTCTCGAAATCTTCGATGTGATCAAATTGACGGTGTAAGTTGTCAGCCATGTCTGCCTCCTTTCTATATAAAATATCTAAATCACTTTTTCGTGTAGGTTAAAATACTTAGTCAGTATTTCACTATTTAGAATCTCATTAATAATACCATAAAAAATTTATATTGCAAAGTTTTTTTTGATTTTTGTGAAAATTATAGTATTTAAAAACTAATTTAAAATATTGAGATACATAGTTTTGAACCTAAAAATTCTAAAAAAATCAAATCATTTGTGCTATAATGTGAGTTATGGAAAAAATTGTAATTACAGCGACTGCTGAGAGCTATGAGCAAGCACGTGAGCTCCTAGAACTTGGCGTAGATCGTATTTATATCGGCGAAAAAGCCTTTGGCCTTCGTTTGCCTAAGCCTTTTTCATTCGCAGAAATGCGAAAGATTGCAGAGCTGGTACATGAGTCAGGCAAGGAATTGACTGTTGCCGTTAACGCCCTCATGCACCAAGGTATGATGGATGCTCTTCCAGACTACCTTGATTTTCTTGAAGAAATCAAGGCAGATTATATCACGGTTGGTGATGCAGGAGTTTTCTACATCTGTAACCGTGACAAACGTCCCTTCAAAATGATTTATGATGCTTCAACCATGGTAACCTCTAGCCGTCAGATTAATTTCTGGGGCAAACAAGCTGGAGCTTCTGAAGCTGTTTTGGCTCGTGAGATTCCGTCTGCGGAACTTTTCGTCATGGCTGAAAATCTTCAAATTCCAGCTGAAGTTTTGGTTTATGGTGCAAGTATCATTCACCACTCAAAACGTCCGCTTCTTCAAAATTACTACAACTTTATCAAAACGGATGAAGCTGTTACCAAAGAACGTGACCTCTTCCTTTCTGAGCCAGGAGATCCAGATTCTCACTACTCAGTTTATGAAGATATGCACGGGACACATATCTTTGCCAACAATGACTTGGATATGATGACTAAACTTTCAGAACTCGTTGAACATGGTTTTGACCACTGGAAGTTGGACGGCGTTTATTGCCCAGGTGAAAACTTTGTAAAAATCACTGAGTATTTTGTGAAGGCTCGTGACCTCATCGAGGCTGGCGAATTTTCACAAGACCAAGCCTTCCTTTTTGATGAGGCTATTCATAAATTACACCCAGCCAACCGTGGTTTGGACACAGGTTTCTACGACTATGAACCTGACCGTGTAAAATAAAAACCCTTCCTCCTTCGTTTGAGAGTTTTCCATTTTCAGGGAACGAAGGAGCCTTCTAAAAACTAAAATCGACAATCTTGCAAATTGGAGAAATTATGACTACAACTAAAAAACGCCCAGAGGTTCTGGTACCTGCTGGGACTTTGGAAAAATTGAAAGTCGCTGTAAATTACGGCGCAGATGCTGTTTTCGTTGGTGGACAAGCCTATGGTTTGCGTAGCCGTGCCGGAAACTTTACCATGGATGAGCTTCGAGAAGGTATCGAATATGCTCACGCTCGTGGCGTTGATGTGCACGTTGCATCAAACATGGTTACCCATGAAGGAAATGAAAAAGGTGCTGGTGAGTGGTTCCGTGAATTGCGTGATATGGGACTCGATGCTGTTATCGTATCTGACCCAGCCTTGATTGAAATCTGTTCAACCTACGCACCAGGACTTAACATCCACTTATCTACACAAGCATCTGCGACAAACGTTGAAACCTTCCATTTTTGGAAAGAGTATGGTTTGACCCGTGTCGTTTTGGCACGTGAGGTTACCATGGAAGAGTTGGCTGAAATCCGTAAGCGTACGGATCTTGAAATTGAGGCTTTTGTCCATGGCGCTATGTGTATCTCATACTCAGGTCGCTGTACCCTTTCTAACCACATGTCAGACCGTGATGCCAACCGTGGTGGTTGTTCACAGTCTTGTCGTTGGAAATATGACCTTTACGACATGCCATTCGGCCAAGAACGTAAGAGTATCAAAGGTGAAGTTCCTGAAGAATACTCTATGTCAGCCGTTGACATGTGTATGATTGAAAATATCCCAGACCTTATCGACAATGGTGTTGACAGCCTTAAAATCGAAGGTCGTATGAAATCTGTCCACTACGTATCAACAGTTGCCAACTGTTACAAGGCTGCTTGTGACGCTTACATGGAAAGTGCAGAAGCCTTTTATGCCATCAAAGATGATTTGATTAACGAACTCTGGAAAGTTGCCCAGCGTGAATTGGCAACAGGTTTCTACTACAAGACACCAACAGAAAACGAACAACTCTTTGGAGCTCGTCGTAAGATTCCACAATACAAATTCGTTGGTGAAGTCGTAGACTTTGATCCAGCAACTATGACAGCTACTATCCGTCAACGTAACGTTATCCTCGAAGGTGACCACGTTGAATTCTACGGACCAGGCTTCCGTCATTTCGAGTGTGATATCAAAGACCTTCACGATGCCAATGGTAACAAGATTGACCGTGCACCAAACCCAATGGAACTTCTTACAATTACCGTGCCACAAGAAGTTAAACCTGGTGACATGATTCGTTCAACTAAAGAAGGTTTGATTAACCTCTACCAAAAAGACGGTTCAAGCAAAACTGTTCGTGCCTAATGACAAGTCAAATCAATGGGCTCCTGGTAGATGATCAGAGTAGGTGTCAACACTACCATTCTCCACTAGATATAGTTGCCCTAAAATGCTTCGAGTGCCAGAAGTATTATGCCTGTTATCAGTGTCATGATTGCTTAGAGAAACATAGCTTTCGAGCTTATCCTTGTCAATTGAAGCAGGACAAGGTCCTTATCTGTGGCGTTTGTAGGCATGAGATGACAATTGAGGAGTATCAAGATGTAGAAGCTTGTCCCAATTGTCACAGTGCCTTCAACCCAGCTTGTTCAAAGCACTATGATATTTATTTTGAAAAATAAAAAGATTGAAGATTCTGTTCACATGAACAAAGTCTTCAATCTTTTTTAGTTAAAGTAACTATGATTTTTAAGAGCTTTTAAGACTGGCTTAGTCACCAAAGCGACGATGAGACCTTTTAAGAGGTCAGGAATAATAAAGGGTGTCAAGCCAACAGCTACAGCTGCAGACCATCCCATTTTTCCGAGAAAGTGCAGGCTGAGGATACCACCAACAAAGACAAGTGCATCTCCCAAAACAAAAGCCACAAAGATTTTCCAGATAGGAGTCTCAGCATGAGTTAGTTTTGAAGTGACAAAGGCGAAAAATGGATAGGCCAACAAATAGCCAGCTGAAGGTCCAAAGAAGGATTGGAGCCCACCGCCTCCACCTGCAAAAACTGGTAGACCAATGGCGCCTAGAATCAGGTAGAGGGTAGCAGCAAGTGTCGCCTCTCTTGGCTTAAGGATAGCAGCAACAAGTCCGACAGCAAAAGTTTGCAGAGTAATGGGAACTGCACCGATAGGAATAACAATTTGAGCTAGGGCAGCAATGATGGCAGCACCAAAAGCTGGAAGAATAAGTGACAGTGTACGATTTTGTGTCATTTTTAGTTAACCTTTCGTAAATAAATAGTTAACTTATTATAGCAAGTGGTTTCAAAAAAGTCAACCTAATAATAAAACGAGGTTAACTGATAAACTTAACCTCGTTGTGATATGATTTTTAGACGTTTGATTTCATCAAGTTCAATCATGCTGATGATCTTATCCTGCTCGATAAAGATGGCTTGTCGCTCCCTGTCATAACGGTTGATGTAGCCCTTATAGGTCTTCTGATTGGATGTCAGCATGACCATTTGATTATGATCAATAGCATGATAGATATCGTTAATAAGTTGATTCTGCATTAGGTGGACAGGTTTGCTGTGACCTATTTCCACAAACTGATGAAGCTGATGCTTTACGGCTTCTAAAAAGTTTATCATGGTCATTTCCCTCGTTTCTTGATAAAATAATTATAGCATGAAAGGTGAATTTTTGTGGATAACTTCATTCTAAAACAGACAATTTTCACAGAAAAAAACGAATAAAGCTAGTGGAGGTAAGCAAATGGCAGAATTTTCATTTGAAATTGAAGAAAAACTCTTGGTCTTGTCTGAGAATGACAAGGGTTGGACTAAGGAACTCAATCGTGTGAGTTTCAATGGCGCACCAGCTAAGTATGACATCCGTACATGGAGTCCAGACCATACCAAGATGGGCAAGGGGATTACCCTCAGCAACGAAGAATTCCAAGTTCTCGTTGACGCCTTCAAAAACTAAAACAAGGTCAGCATGGCGCTGGCCTTATTTTTTTGTTTAAAACGTATCAAAGATAAGTTTGAGATTGAGAATGGTTAGGACAATAGCGATGGCATAACCAAGGAAGGTATTCCACTTGGCATTGACGTGTTTTCCCATGAGTGATTTCTTAGAAGTGTAGTAAATCAAAGGGAAGATAGAGAATGGCAAGGCAATTGAAAGGAATACTTGTGAATAAACCAAGAGTTGATCCAGGGTCTTTTCTTGATCGCCGTAGAGAATGGCTACAACGATAACAGGAAGCAGTGCAAAGAGACGTGTGAACAAACGAATAACCCACTGAGGTAACCTCATGTGGAGGAAGCCTTCCATGACAATTTGACCAGTTAGGGTACCAGTAATGGTAGAGTTTTGACCACTAGCCAAGAGTGCCAAGGCAAAGAGGGTTGAAAGTGTTGAACTAGCAACCGCACCAGCAATCTTAGAGTCCTGAAGGGCATTGTACATTTGTGAGAAAGCTGAAATATCAGAAGCGTGGCCAAAGAAGAGAGCTGCACCCAAAATCAAGAGGAGGGAGTTAACCACAAAGGCCAAAGTCAACTGAATGTTGGAGTCCCAGGTCATGAAACGGACAGCCTTTGTCACATCTTTACCATCAGAATAGTCAACCTTACGAGTCTGTGACAAGGATGAGTGCAAGTAGAGGTTATGTGGCATAACGGTTGCACCCACAATCCCAAGTGCCAAAGTCAACTGGTTGGTGTGCCCAGCAGCATGTGGCTCAAAGAGCGCTGGCGTAGGGAGATAACCCTCGAGGATTCCCGTAATACTAGGCTCAGACAAGGCTACCAGGTAGACAAAGATAACCAAGATGGTCAAAATCAAGGTTGAAACAATAGCCTCGATTTTCTTGAATCCCAGCTTCATGATGAGTAGGAGTAGGAAGACATCTAGGACTGTCACCAGAATGGCAACCATAATTGGAATACCAAAGAGCAGGTTCAGTGCGATGGCAGAACCAAGCACCTCAGCCAAATCCGTCGCCATTAAGGCAAGCTCCAGAATCACCCAAAGCGTGTATCGCAACCATTTGGGCGAGTGGTAGGCAGTCGCTTGGGCCAAGTCCATTTGGGTCACAATCCCTAATTTCCCAGCCATTTGTTGCAACTGCATAGCGATTAAAGATGAAATTAAGATGACAAAAAGCAGACTATACTTGTAGGTCGCCCCACCGACGACACTGGTAATCCAGTTCCCTGGATCCATGTAACCCACGGCCACAAGAGCCCCAGGTCCCAAGAAAGCCTTAAGATTTTGCCAAAAACGATTATTATTTGGTGTATCTATGGATTGGTTTACCTCAGAAAGGGAAACCTTCTTTGAATATGTCATAAACACCTCTTTCTAAGTCATATCTGCCTAAAAGTGTATTATTTCTAGACAGACCGACATCTTTATTATAGCACCATGAGGAAGATGTGCAAGGTTTTGACTTATCTTACATTGGTGTCATAGAGGACTTTTCAGAATTGCCTTTTTATACTAAACTATATGAGTAGATTATTTCATAAATGAGGGAGAAAAATAATTGAAAACATTTCAACTAACAGCTAAGAAAAAGATTACCCTGGCACTCCTAGTTGTCATTGCGCTTGCTTTGGTTATCTTTATCGTTAACGTGCAGATGAATCAGCCTGATAACCTACCTGCCAATTACATGGAGCGCCTTAAAAATCCTGGAATGACGGGCGATTACATTGGCCTCTGGAAGTCTCGCTGGCATGAAGAAAACAAAGCCTGGCTTTATCCTACGAAACAATACGCTATCTATGCAGTAGTAGCCCTAGCTTGTCTATCAGCTTGGGTCGCAGCCTCAAAAGCAAAATTTTGGAAATAAGAAAATGCTTCTTTCGAGATGAGAGAAGTATTTTTAAATAACAAATTAAAGTTTGCTTGTCGTGATAGCTTTTTGATAGAATACTATCTGGAGGAATGTTAGATGTCTAAAAAAATCATTAATGTTGTGGCAGCAGCCATCGAAAAGGATGGCAAAATCTTTTGTGCCCAACGACCAGAAGGAAAAAGTTTAGGAGGATACTGGGAATTTCCTGGAGGTAAGTTGGAAGAAGGAGAATCACCTGAAGAAGCATTAATTCGAGAGATTCATGAAGAATTAAATTCTCAGATTGAGATTATTTCCTTCGTTAATGAAGCTTCCTATGATTATGATTTTGGAACTGTTGTTATGAAAACCTTTCATGCTAAACTTGTTTCTGGAAATCTAGATTTGTTGGAACATCAGGATTCAGCTTGGCTAGAGCCAAGTCGCTTGAAAACTTTAGATTGGGCACCTGTAGACCGACCAGCTGTAGAATTGTTATCAAAATAAGAGCATCACAAATGTGGTGCTCTTACTTATTAGTTATGTAACGATAAAGAGTATCAGGAACAGGATTATCTAGTTTGAAGTTCATAGTAACAATACTTTCATTGCCGCTTTCAAGTGGACGTACTAATTCTTCAACGGTTGATGGCACGATCGTCAGGTCACCTAAATAGTAAAAATCGCCACCCTCAGCATCATCTTTAATAATAAATAATTTTAGATCTAATCCATTTTCAGGTGAATTGATAATTGCTTTTACATCTGGCGACTCAAGTGTACGCTTGTTCTTAGAGAACCATTTTAGAGTAGTTTCGTTTAACAACTCATCTTCGTATTTAATCGTATCACTGATTTCATCATCTTTATGATAGGTGATAAAGATTGGACAAGTGTTAGTATTCTTATCGATTTTATAGCCACCAATATTAAGAGGAGGTTCATCTTTAGACCAATTGAGTAGTTTACAGACATCACGACGTGAATATTTTTGACCAATTGTAAATATTTCAGGATAATCATTCGCTTTGTAGAGTCCTGCCTCAATAACATCATTAAAAAGCAAGGCAAAATCAGAGTTCTTGAAACAATCTAGGACCTCAGGATTGAGCTTATAAACATTTTTTTCTAGAGTGACCAGAGGTTCAGTACCGAATTTTTTTACCTCTTGAGATTTAAGAAATTGAAGACTTAATACATTTTCAACGGAGGAGATGATTGAGTCTCTAGTAGATAATTGTTCAGTTTCCAGTATCTCAATAAATTTATCTTTCGAGACTTCCCCCTTTTTGATAAGTTTCTGAAGTAGAAGCAGCTCATGTTTTCGTTTACCAGGAAGAAGTTCAAATGTGATAAAACTCAACCAGTTACTCTCAGTGTCAGTGAGTTCTATTGACTTGTTTAAAAATTTGTTAATAACATCTGCATAGTTTTTGAAGCTATTATTGTTAAAAAATACTATTGGATCAATATTATCAAAGGTTAAATGATCGATTAGCATAGGAGTTCTACCAAGTTTATTTTCAAGATCTGTATAAGCATCTTTGAGAATTTTCATGTTAGATAGAACCGTATTTGTAATCGATTTGAAGATTTGTTCTTTAGCAACTTCCTCAAAGTTTACGGTTGTTAAACCACTCAAGATATTTGGTTCACGCAGTTCACGACGGTAATTATCTTTATTCATAGATTTATCACCGAATAATGCAATTGGAATCAGATAGTTATTTTTGTAATTACCAATAAAATCAATAATAGTAACGTAATCTTTGCTTTTATGCTTACGAAGTCCACGACCAAGCTGCTGAACAAAAATGATACTTGATTGCGTGTTACGTAACATAACTACCTGGTTTACGGATGGTATATCTATCCCCTCATTAAAAATATCAACGGTCAAGATATATTCTAGCTCTCCATCTTCTAATTGCTTAACAACCTTTTCACGATAGTTGATATCGTCATCACCAGTCAATGCGATGGTACGTTTTCCATGTTGATTAAGTTTTATTGATAACTCTCTGGCTTCTGCTTTTGATGAGCAAAAAATAAGTCCACGAACTTGATTATTACAAACACCATAGAAATCAATTTTATTTAGAATATGTTTGACACGCTCATCTGATGTAAGGTTTGTGATGTTTGATTTTTCGTCAATAAGTTTCCCATTAATTTCAATGTCTTTAACACCAAAATAAACGAATGGACAGAGCATGTCATTTTCTAATGCATCTTGTAGGCGAATCTCATAGGCAATATTATAGTCAAAAATCTCGTAGATATTTTGGCCATCAGTACGTTCAGGAGTTGCTGTCATACCTAGATAAAAATTGGGTGTAAAATAGCCCATAACTTTTTTGTATGAATCAGCCCCAGCCTTATGCACTTCGTCAATGAGAATATAGTCGAAGAAGTCTTTTGAAAATGCTTTTAAGTTGTCCTCGCGTGACAATGTTTGAATAGTCGCAAAAATATATTTTTTACCAGTTAAATCGTCACCCGAGTGATAAATATGTCCTTCAGATGGATTAAAGCCCAGAACTTTTTGAAAATCTATTAAAGATTTTTTGAGAATCTGTTCACGATGGACGATGAATAACATGCGTTCAGGATTATATTGTTTAACGTCAAAGGCAGATAAAAATGTCTTACCAGTACCTGTGGCACTAATAACGAGTGCTCTATCTTTTCCCTGTTCTCGAATATTTTTGAGCCCTTCTAGTGCGGCTTCTTGCATTTTATTAGGAACAATTTTTTCAGCTGAATAGGGGAGTTTCTCTTCATCATTAATCTTTGTGAGACTAATGACCTTCTTTCTCTTTTTAGCATAGGTATCAATTATTTCGGATGTTAGTAACTCTGATTGTTCCCAAATACGGTCAAATTCTGATTTGGTATTTTGAATGAACTCCCCGTTATGAGTAGAGGTCAGTTTGATATTCCACTCATAATTAATTTTTAGAGCTGTATGTGTGAGGTTTGAACTACCTGAAATCAGTACCTGTTTACCAGTATGTTCGAAAAGATAGAATTTAGCGTGCATCTGCATCTTTTCAGGCGTTAAACGAACTTCAACATTTTTAAGTTTTAGTAGCTCACGCATTGCATCAGGGTCGTTGAAATCTAGATAAGGAGAAATCAAGATTTTTCCTGGTACTTTCTTGTCCATTAAATCTGATAACTGAGACTTAATCATGGCAATTCCATTTTTAGTGACAAAAGCGACAGAAAAATAGAAAGCAGTACACTTACTCAATTCTTCCTGTAGGTCTGTCAAGACATAGCGCTTTTCATCGCTATTGTTCACAAGAATTTGGGGAGAATAACCACCCTCTTGATATTTAATGTTATCAACAAAACCAAACTTAAGTGATTTTATCAAAGTGTCCTGAAATAAATTAATTCCCTCTGGCATTGTATAATCCCTTTCTAAGAATACAAATTACTATCATTATATCAAAAATAAGCTTCTAAATAATTTGTTCAATTAGAAGCTTGCTGACTTATCTAGGTATAGTGATTCATTACGTAAGACTAAGTTATAAAAGTACATCATTTTTGTAATCGAAGAGAGCACTTATCGAGATTTTCCGATGTGAAAAAACATCTGAAATAATGTCTTGCTACTTCAAAAGCAAAATTTTGGAAATAAGAAAATGCTTCTCTCGAGATGAGAGAAGCGTTTTTCATATTAATTGATGTGAGTTTTATATTGACTGAACATCTCGTCGATATCATCTTCAACCAAGTGATAGATTTTCCAGTCAAATTCAGTTCTAGCAACATCATCAACCAAGACTGTATAACAAAAATCCATATAATCTTTATAAAAATCAGAGATGAAGGGGAGGAGTGTGTCACTAATATCAGATGAATAGAGTTTTTCATCAAGATGTTTAAAGAGATAGTCTGTACCCGTAATCGTTTCGTTTTTGAGTTTTTGTGCATCTTCAAGGTTAAATCCATCGCTTTGGGAATTCAGAAAATCATGTTTTGCTAGCCAAGCTACGAAGACACTGAGATGAAAGGCAGCTCTTTTGCTAATCTCTAGCATATCTGATTTGCTTAGTTTTTCTGACGGGATATTATTTTCTTCACAATAGAATACAAGTGCATGATCGAAAAAATAATCTGTGCGGTCTATGGGAAAGTCTAATTGACTTTCTTCTCTCTTTGTCTCAGGCTGTTCAACTACAGTTGATTTTTTCTTAAAAAGGGACTTCAATTTTTTAAACACGTTTATACCTCATATAAAAATATCCCATTATTCAAATAATGGGATATGATTATTATTTCATCGTTGGGAACAACAAGACATCACGGATGGTTGTTGTGTCAGTGAGGAGCATGCAGAGACGGTCGATACCGATTCCGAGTCCACCTGTTGGCGGCATACCGTATTCAAGGGCTTCAACGTAGTCGTAGTCGATACCTGTTGCTTCGTCATCACCGAGTTCTTTAGCAGCAGCTTGTGCTTCGAAACGTGACAATTGATCGATTGGGTCGTTCAATTCGGTGAAGGCATTTCCGTACTCTTTAGTCATGATGAAGAGTTCGAAACGGTCAGTGAAGCGTGGGTCTTCTGGGTTTTTCTTAGCCAATGGAGACACAGCAACTGGGTGACCGTAAACGAATGTTGGTTGAATCAATGTTTCTTCAACGAATTCTTCGAAGAAGGCGTTGATGATGTGACCAACTTCAGTGTAGTGTTTTTCAACTGGAACATTCTTTTCAGCAGCGATTGCTTTGGCTTCATCCAAAGTCATGTCTTGCCAGAAGTCAACGCCAGTGATTTCCTTGATAGCGTCAACCATGTGGATGCGTTTGAATGGTTCGTTGATCTTGATTTCAGTTCCTTGATAGTTGATAGGTCCGTCACCTTTAACAGCTTTAGCAGCGTGTTGGATGATGCCTTCAGTCAAGTTCATGATATCGTGGAAGTCAGCGTAAGCTTGGTAAACTTCGATAGATGTGAACTCAGGGTTGTGAGTGGCATCCATACCTTCGTTACGGAAGATACGTCCGATTTCGTAAACGCGTTCCATACCACCAACGATGAGGCGTTTGAGGTGGAGCTCAGTCGCAATACGAAGCACCATGTCGATGTTTTGTGCATTGTGGTGAGTGATGAAAGGTTTAGCAGCAGCACCACCAGCTTCATTGTGAAGGACAGGTGTTTCTACTTCAAGGAAACCTTGAGCATCGAGGTAGCGACGGATTTCAGAAATGATTTTTGAACGTGTGACAAAGCGGTCAAAGCTTTCACGGTTAGAAATCAAATCGAGGTAACGTTTACGGTAGATTGTTTCAACGTCTGAAAGTCCGTGGAATTTCTCAGGCAATGGACGAAGGGCTTTAGACAAGTGTGTGATATGAGTAGCTTTAATAGAAAGTTCTCCCATATCTGTACGCATAACTTCACCTTCGATACCGAGGAAGTCACCAAGGTCAGCTTTCTTGAAGATTTCGTAGTTTTCTTCACCGACAGCATCTTTACGCACGTAGATTTGGATTTGACCATCGCGGTCTTGGATGTGGGCGAAGCCAACTTTACCTTTACCACGTTTAGTCATCAAACGACCTGCGATAGTAGCAGTTTCGTTGATTTCGTGCAATTCTTCTTTTGTTTTGTCAGCGTATTTTTCTTTTAATTGACCAGATGTAGCTGTGCGTTCGAATCGCTTACCAAAAGGATCGATTCCTTGTTCAGCCAAGGCCGTCATTTTTTCACGACGGACAATCTGTTGATCGTTCAATTCTTCCATGTGTTGATTTGACATGTTAGTCCTCCATAAAATAGTCGTAATTATTGTATCATAAATCATCTTCTAAAGATAGGACAAATGATTAAATGTCAGATAAATAAAGCTAGGATTTGTCTATTTTTAGGACAAATCGCTAACTAGCATTAACCTTTGATTAGAAAGTTATAGAATTTATTGACAAATATAATAAAAAGGGTGTACAATAGCAAAGTAAGTTTCGTATGATATAAGGAGGAAATGCGATGAAAAAGAAAAATTATGTTAGTAAAGCCGTGATGCTTGGCGCTTTACTAGCACCCATTGGGATGCCTACGGTATCTGTGTTAGCAGATAGCTTTTATCAAAATCAAACAAGTGCTCACGCTGCTGATATTACAAACTGGATTGCCAGCACACCTGAACAAATTACAAATAATTTGACAACTCAGAACATCAATCCACAGCAGTTAGATGGCCAACAATACGTGATTCAATGGGGAGATACCTTGTGGGGAATCTCTCAAGCAACTGGAATTTCTATTGAAAAATTAGCCTACGATAACAATATTCAGAATATTGATCTTATCTTCGCAGGTGATGTCCTCATCTTGAAACGTGATGGTGATGTCCCAGCAGGTTACCATGTGACTGGTAACGGTTACCGTTGTGCACATTCTAAGATTGTTATCAACAACTACTACGGTGATAACAACCGAGTGATTATCAATAACAGCACATTTGTCTCTGATGACCATTCTAAGAATACAGTGATTTACGCTCCAGATAATTCTGACAATAGCGTTTCATTCTCAAACAACACGACTAACAATAACAACGATAAAGACAAAGATACTAAAGATTCTAAAGATGGCAAGGAATCATCTTCAACATCATCAGAATCTAAAGATGCTTCATCAAGCTCAACAAGTGGATCATCATCTTCTGCATCAAGCTCAACAGCAAGCAGTAGTGAAAGCAAAGCAAGTACAGAAAGTTCTAAGGAAAAAGAATTGACTGATGATGCTTTCCAAGATAAGGTTCAAAGTGAATTCGAACAAGTATATCAACAAAAACGCTCAGGTAGTCCTGCATGGACATTCTTCTCACATGAAGGTGATAAGAATGGTGCAAATGCTACAGCTAAGAAGGACACTGAAAGCAAAGCCCTTTACCTTGAAGGTGAAACGCCAAAAGCTAAAGATATTGTTGATGGACCTAAAGATGGTGCCAAAACGGAAGCTAATGCGAAAGCTCTCGCTGAAAAGATTTACGACACCCTTAGCAACGGAGGTAAGCTGTCAGATCTTATTAAGGCAAAATATGCTCAAATTCAGGTAAGTTATAAGGGTGATAAGTGGGCTTTCAACGTTGATGTTTACAAGGAAAAAGAAAGTTCATCATCAAGCACTGAGAAATCTTCAGAATCTAAGGCTTCATCAAGTGATGATTCTCAAACAGAAACACGCATGAGTTCAAGTTCATCAAGTGTTGAACGTTCATCATCAAGTTCTTCAAGCCACACTGAAACAGACTCAGAGGCAACTTTCTCTGACCTAACTGGTGACGAATAGAGAGGGGCAAGACATGTCAAAGAGAAATATCATTATTAGTGTTGTTCTTGCTTGTCTCTTGGTTACGGGAGCTGGATTTGGTGCTTTCTATTACTGGGGAACACACCATTTGGATAGTGTTGTACCTGGTAAGGTTTACCAATACTCAAGTACTCTAAACGGTGAGGTCAATAATCGTGTCATGTATGTAGCCTTCCAAGAAGGTGGGAACAAGGCACTTGTGAGTCAAGATCGTACGACAGTGGTTAATGCTGCTAAGAGTCAGACTGACTTTGACAAGGCCTATAATGACCAAACAGCTAAGTGGGAATACAGTGTGACAAAGACAACATTGACTCTTGGTAAAAAAGAGGATGATCAACTGTCACAATGGCAGTACAACAAGGTCTTTGCTTATGGTGACCACTTCACATCAAAAGATTTCTATTACCAGATTGCCAAGGGTGGTCAGGGTGAAGTCAAACAAAAAATGACCTTCAAAGAAATTAAATAAGTGTCTGAATATGACAAGATTCATTAGGTTTGGGACAAAATGTTCCAAACCCTTTTCTATCTTCAAAACACAAATAATCTTTTCTTAAGTGGGGTCAAAAATTGAAAAGAAAGGGCAAAAACGGTATAATAAGACTGTTTGGGCAATTGCATTCAGATAAAAAACAGACGAGTAAGATTGCCACAAGACAGTTGACTTAAAGCTTACTTTTGCAAGACTTAGTATTTCACTAGGAGTGTCTGATGTTTCAGTTTAGTTGTTAGACCCCTTAATTTACCTAAGTCTCTGACAAGAGAATGATATAAGAAAGAACGGACAGATGATTACCTCTATTGTTTTTGACGTTGACGATACTATTTATGACCAACAGGCACCTTATCGTATTGCCATGGAAAAATGTTTCCCTGACTTTGATATGAGTCACATGAATCAAGCCTACATTCGTTTCCGCCACTATTCTGATGTTGGTTTTCCACGTGTAATGGCAGGTGAGTGGACAACCGAGTATTTCCGTTTTTGGCGCTGTAAAGAGACCCTTTTGGAGTTTGGCTACCGTGAAATTGATGAAGAAACGGGCAACCATTTCCAAGAGGTTTACGAGCATGAGTTGGAAAACATCACCATGCTTGATGAAATGCGCATGACCCTTGATTTCCTCAAGGAAAAAAATGTGCCTATGGGGATTATTACCAATGGACCAACAGAGCACCAACTTAAAAAGGTTAAGAAGTTGGGACTTTATGATTACGTTGATCCTAAGCGTGTCATCGTCAGTCAGGCGACAGGTTTCCAAAAGCCTGAGAAGGAAATCTTCAACCTCGCAGCTGAGCAATTTGACATGAATCCATCGACGACGCTCTATGTTGGAGATTCTTATGACAATGATGTCATGGGGGCCTTCAATGGTGGTTGGCATTCTATGTGGTTTAACCACCGTGGACGTAGCCTTAAACCAGGTACTAAGCCAGTCTTTGACTTGGAAATTGATAGTTTTGAGCAACTCTTTGGAGCGGTGAAAGTCCTTTTCGACCTTCCAAATAACAAATATATCTTTGATATCAATGATAATGAAAATCCAGTACTTCAACTAGGTATCAATAATGGTCTTATGATGGCGGCTGAACGTCTTCTTGAGAGCAATATGAGTATTGATAAAGTGGTTATCCTTCTTCGTTTGAATGCGAACCAGGAAAAAATCCTTCGTATGAAATATGGAAGATAATAGAGCGGCCTCGTGTGGCCGTTTTATTGTCTAGAACGTGAGATAAGGAGTTTGAAAATGGTAGAAATCAACAACTTAAAACATGATATTGAAGCACTAAGTGCTGAACGTGAGGCTTTGAGAAAAGAGGTCGAATCACTCGAAGCCAAACGTGACGATCTCTTTGAAGGTGTTAGAGATGCAGAACAGATGAAGTGTCTTGCCTGGGATTCCTATAATGCATTATCAGACCACCTTAATACTGAAGAAAAGCAACGAGAGTTTGCTAACAACTATTGGGAACATGTTCATAGAACTGTCAAAATAGATATGGAATTTGTTTTGAGTCGTGGTCTTCGTTTTAAGCGTTTATTGTCTGAAGGACAGTATGATCTTGTCTTACAGGAACTAGACGTTTTCGAAAAGGAATTAGATGATTTGGCTCGAGGATTTGGTGTTGAATTAGACCGTTTGCCAGAGGAACCGAGTTGGAAATAATGGAAGTGAAGCTCTTGAAGTAGTAGGCTTTAAGGGCTTTTTGAGTGCAAAAAAGCGACCCTTGTTCAGGATCGCTTGTCTTATGAAGTCAGTCGATGATTTAGCTGATCTTGTTTTGTTCATCCATATAAGATGTATCATTCCAACATTTGAGAGTGAAGTGCTCGAAATCATTGGTTTCGAGAATAGTGACAGAAGCATTGTCAAGACCTCCTGCCTTACGAAGAAGACCCGGTTCAAAACCAAGGAGGGTACGGATAGAAGCTGTTAGGTTAGCTCCGTGACCAACAATGAGGACATTTTTAGCATCACTATCTTTAAGTGTTTTGACAAATTCGGCCACACGTTTGGTTGTCTGGTAAACAGATTCAGCTTGGAAGTCATTAGCACGGAAGTTGGCTAGGTTATGACGGAAGGCATCCATTTCTTTTGGATAGATGGCCTGAACGAGTGAAATTTTTTGTCCTTCCAGTTTGCCAAGCTGCCATTCACGCAAAGCTTTAGTGTAGGTAACTTTAGCTTTAGGTTTTTGAGACTCCATGATGAGCTCTGTAGTTTTTTTAGCACGTGGTAGGTCACTTGAGAAGACCAAGTCAAAATGAGTGTCACTAAGATAGTGACCTAGCTCACGTACTTGTTCAACAGATTCTTTAAGCAAAGGCGAGTCTCCCTTGGCGCCTTGAAGTCGGCCTTCCAAGTTCCACTCAGTTTTACCGTGACGTACAAAATACAGTTTCATGATTACTCCTTAATATCAGCAAATTCAGCATTAACAAAATCAGCAAGTTCTTGACTATTGATACGGATAGAGCGCCCAATTTCTCCCGCTGAGACAATAAGGAAACCAGCTTCTTGGGCAGACTGATCGATGTAAATAGGGAAATTGTGTTTTTGGCGAATTCCCACTGGGTTGTTGGCTCCGTGAACATAGCCAGTCGTTTTTTGGAGATCCTTTTGTGGAATCATTTGAACTTTCTTGTTCCCTGAAATTTTAGCTAATTTCTTTTCAGACAGGTGCTCGGTGATAGGGACGATGCCGATGACTGGTCCTGTCTTATCTCCCTTAAGGGCGAGGGTTTTATAAATGCTCTCACGTGCCACATCTTCTGGAAGCTCTCCTTCTAAACCATTGAAGGATAAGCTATCATGGTCAATTTTAGCTTTATCAAGAATTTGGTCAACCAAGGTTTTCTTGACTTTGCCTTTCTTAGCCATTGTCATATCTCCTTTTAAAGTTATACATTTCTACCATCCATTATAACACATTCGTCCGAACACGCCTAAACCAATTTGACAAGAAGAAAACCAGTGCCTTAGACACTGGTTTTTACTGACTACTAGATGAACTTGTCGAAGTAGTCTTCTTATTTTTAGTTGGTTTTTGCTTAATCTTACCAAAGAGTTTTTCAAAGGTTTTACGTTTGTTTTTCTCTGGATTGATTTGGTTAAGATCTAGGATGTTGTCGAAACCTGGAAGGCTTCCTTGAGACGTATACTGGTGAAGGTCATAGTCGATTTCAGTGTTTGGTAAAGCCTCGTAATAACCAGAATCGGTACCGTAGGCTGGAATCCAAACAGCGTCGAAGTTTTTAGTTGAAACTTCTTGCTCGAGCATGAAATAAGCACCAATATAGAGACCAACATTTTCAGCTCCAAGTCGTTTGAGCTCAGCGAGAAAGGCTTGGACACCTTGCTCCATGTTAGACATGGTTTCCTCTTCGACGTCAATCCAGTAATAAGTCGGTTTGTATGGAGAAGCATTTTTGTAGAAAATACGAGCTTCTTCCTTCATCTCCTTGACAGAAGTACCTTGAGCGTAGGAATAGACGGCAACTGGAACGTCACGTTTTTTGAGTTCTTTAATATGTGTTTTAAAAGATTTGTCGACCCCATTCGAACTAGCGGCATTGCTATCCTTACTAATCAGTGATCCACCGAAGACGCGGACGATAGCACCAGAAATATGATTTGACAAGACATCGTAATCGATATCCTGAGGTAGTTGCCACCCTGAAAGGTCGATAATGGGATTGAGTATCAGCTCCTCGTCGGAACTGCTAGATGTACTACTGGTTGTTGTTTTTGGTGTAGTAGCATAAGGAATAGCAGATTTCACGTTTTGAAGATGCGCCTGTTGTTTGGACGTATTGTGAATATTTGCAATAACTAATGCTAATCCTAAAAGAGCTAGAACCACGTAAACAACGATCGGTTTTATTCTTTTTCTCATTACTCCCATTCTACCTTAAATAGCGCAAAAATGCAAAATAGAATGTTTATAAATTCTGTGAGAGATATTAAAGTGACTGATTTCCAAAAAGCCTTTGTAGTGCTGACTTAGGCACATTTTATGAATAAAGGTGTTTTGAGCTATCCTTGAATTAAGTGAATTTTTCATTTATTAAAGCAAGAAATTTAGCTTAAAAGTCAGTTTCCTCCTTGAAACTAGCGCCACTAGTGGCATCAGACCAGGCGACAAGAGCTTGAGCAGAGTTATCCAGATAGGTCTTGAGAGGTTGCTTCAAATCATAAATGGTTTCCCAAAATCCTAGTACCTTTCCTTCGTTGTCGATAGCAGCTTGGTAGGTTTGGATGAGGACTTGATCAAAACTGTCTGTTGGAATCTGATAACTTCTTTCTTTGGTAGGAGAGGCTAGCACTTCAGACATGATCCAATCAGGCAGATTTTCAGACTCACGGGGGAAGAAACTACCGTCAGCGCCACCATTGTCATAGAGAAAGTTTCCTTGGGCATCATAGGCTGCTAATTTATAGGGCAGGTGATTCAGTAGTGTTTTTAAATCATTCATACTTTCATCATAGCTTCTTTCATGCAAAATGGCAATGCATTGGATTGGAGACAATACTATCGTAGGATAGTATCAGTTTGTCCAAGGATAGTAGTATCTCCTGTAGCAGTATCAGGGTATAATAAAGTAAAAGAAGACTCGAGGTGAAAACATGTCAAAACTTATTTTTTTAGATGTTGATGGGACCTTGGTGGATTATCATAACCGCATTCCAGAATCAGCAATCAAGGCTATTCGTCAGGCCCGTGAAAAGGGCAATCTGGTCTATGTTTGTACTGGTCGTAGTAAGGCAGAAATGCAGCCAGAATTATGGGAAATTGGCTTGGATAGGATGATTGGTGGTAATGGCTCTTATGTAGAGCATCATGGCCAAGTCCTCATGCATGAGCTGATTTCTAAGGAAGATGCGGCTAAGATTGTGGATTGGTTGACCCAACGTCATCTAGCTTTTTATCTTGAGAGTAATAACGGTCTCTTTGCCAGTCCTGATTTTTGGGAGCGGGCACGTGAGACGCTTAAGACTTACGCTATTCAAAAGGGGCAATCTGTAGCGTCTGTTGAGGGGAAAGAACCAGAAGATTTTCTTCATGGCCTTCAGTATGGTAGAGAACTCTACCGTGATGACCTAAACAAGGTCAGTTTCGTTTTAGAATCCTATCAGGACCATTTAGATTCAAAAGAAGCTTTTCCACAGCTTGAAGCCCATACTTGGGGAGGTCGAGGTGAAACAGCCTTGTTTGGTGATCTAGGTGTTAAGGATATTAACAAGGCCAATGCCATCGATGTCCTTTTGGAACATTTGGGGGCTGAGCGTTCGGAGACCATTGCTTTTGGTGATGCCAAGATTGATATCCCTATGTTGGAATACTGTGAGGTTGGGGTTGCCATGGGAAATGGTGGGCCAGAAATCTTGGATATGGCAGACTTTGTGACAGACGATGTTGAAGCTGATGGCCTCTACAAGGCTTTTGAGAAATTGGGTTTATTGCAATAGAAAAAACTGAGTTCCTTTTGGAGCTCAGTTTGTATTTTATGCTGGTTTACGACCGATAAATTTTTTCAAGAGATATAAGAGATAGCCAACAGCGATATACCCAGCACTGATGACTAGGACATTTACCAAGACCTTGTTCCAACCAAATTTATTGACATTGATAAAGAAGTAGGCGAAAGGGCTATCTTTGGCACCTGGGATTGGGAGTTTTAGAACCAAGCCATTTAGAAGGGCAAAGGCAAAGTAAGACAGAGGGACCACTGACCAGTAAATTGGTTCACGGAGACGGTAGGCTTTCTTAGCATCGAAAATGAGGGTATCAAGCACCAATCCCCAAGGGACAATATAGTGAACCAAGAAATTGCGGAGGGTCCAGAATTTCTCAGGTTCTGTAATAGGAGCCAAGAGGATGTGATAGATGACTCCAGTGATGAGGATGGCCATGGTTACGCCACCCTTGTAACGCAAGAGTTTTGTGTTAGTCGTCGCATCTCCTTTTTTGAAGTCATAGATGATAAAGAAAATCAAACTAGAAAAGACGAGGATATTGGACAAAACGGTGTAATAGAGTAGCATGCCCCAACCATCATCATGGATTTGGATAGAGACTCCTACCAAACCACAGAGAGCTAGTAAGATACGGTAAAATCGTGAAATAGTCATAAGCTTCCTTTTCCTAATAAATAATCTCTCTTATCATATCACATTTTTCACTAACAATTTATTGAAAATTCTAGTAAAATCAAAGTAAGAAAGACTTTAAGGAGTAATGATGTCCAATTTAATCGATTATCTTGATAAGGTTAAGGATTTGCCTTTCGACCAAGAGCCTCTTAATATTTTGGATAAGGTTTGCATCAATGAGATTGGCTACCTGACTTATGAAAAATGGCTCTCAGCAAGTGATTTGAAGGAAACCATCAATTTACATGACTATGCTGAAGGGAAGGACTTAAATCCAGACTACAGCTTCATGGTGACTAAGGAACGGGTAGATTTGGCTGAAGCCATGGTCAGGTCTAGGCGTTTCGCTGGACTTAATCTAAGTGACTACTGTAGTGTCTTGGACAAGGAAGTCGAAAAGCAGTTTGCAGCCATGATTTTTAGTCTGCCTGAACTGGACTACCAGCAGATTGTTTTTCGTGGGACAGATGATAGTGTTATTGGCTGGAAGGAGGATTTTCAGCTGACCTACAGTCGGGAAATTCCAGCCCATCGCTCAGCTATTGCCTTTCTGTCTGAGCACTTGCCAAAACTCAGTGGCTATATCGCTGTTTCTGGACATTCCAAGGGTGGTAATCTTGCCCTCTATTCGGCTGTTCAAAGCTCGACTGCTCTACGTGAGCAAATAGCAGAGCTTTTGCTCCTAGATTCCCCAGGCTTGATGAAGTCCCTCTTAGAGAAGCCTTCTTACCAAGAGTTAAAAGCCAGGATGACAGTTATTAGACCTCGAGATTCTGTTGTGGGGGTTATGCTCTATTGGGATAGGCCTGCCCAGCTAGTCGCAGCAGAAGGCATTGGATTTGCTCAACATAACGCCTTGACTTGGGAGGTTGATTTAGTGGCAAATGATTTTGTTTATGAGGACCAGCCAACAGAGTTGAGTCAACGTTTGGAAGAAACCTTCCAAGAGTGGATTGAGACCTTGCCCAATCAAGAACTCAAGCAAGTTTGCGATTTGGTTTTTGATACCATCCTTGATTCAGGTATTGAAAGCCTCGATGATATTGGCATCCAAGCCTTGCCACAGATAGGTCAGATGCTGCAAGAATTTGGCAATCTCTCGGACAAACAAAAGAAGGTCTTGCAAGACGGTTTCAACCAGTTACTCTGGATATTTTGGAAGTCAGGAAATAAAAAATCTACCCTGCCCAAGCTTGAACTTCCTGATTTTATCAAGAAGTTGGGTGAATTGACAAATAACGATTAGGGGCAGCTGAACTATAGGAGTGGAGGATATCATGCCTAAAAACGTACTTATTACAGGGGCAACATCAGGAATTGGCGAAGCAACGGCGCGTGCCTTTGCCAAAGAGGGAGAAAATCTCATCCTAACAGGTCGCCGTGTAGAGCGTTTAGAAGCTCTAAAAGAGGAGCTTCAAGCAACCTATCCAAATCAAAAAGTTTGGACCTTTGCTCTGGATGTCACTGATATGTCCATGGTCAAGGATGTTTGCCAAGCTATTCTCAAAAGTGTAGGTCAGGTCCATGTCTTAGTCAATAATGCAGGTCTGGCACTAGGTCTAACAGCTTATCAAGACTATGAGGAGTGGGACATGCTGACCATGCTCGACACCAATGTCAAGGGCTTGATGATGGTGACACGTCAGATTTTGCCAAGCATGGTTGCCGCCAATGAGGGCCATATCATCAATATGGGCTCTACGGCGGGCATCTATGCCTACGCAGGGGCAGCCGTTTATTCAGCTACCAAGGCCGCAGTAAAAACTTTCAGCGATGGCTTGCGTATCGATACCATTGCCACAGATATCAAGGTGACGACCATTCAACCTGGTATCGTTGAGACCGACTTTTCTCAAGTTCGTTTTCACGGTGACAAGGACAAGGCGGCGAAAGTTTATCAAGGGTTAGAAGCCCTCCAAGCCCAAGATATTGCGGATGCAGTCCTCTACGTCACCAAGCAACCACGACGCGTCCAGGTTTCAGACATGACAATCATGGCTAATCAACAAGCCACAGGGTTTACCATTCATAGGGGGGATAAATAGAAGATAAAAACATGGCACCAAGCTGTGTTTTTTTGTTTGAATTTTCCCAAAACTATGAAAGAAACCGTGAAAATGCTATAATGTAAGGGATTACGACAGGACGGAGAGGTGAAACAATGGTTTCTAGAAGAGAGTTTTCAGAATTAACTAGGGTTCAGATTCCAGCAGCCTTACACTTAATGCGTTTGGGGTATACATATCTTGCTCATAATGGTAAGGAGATTATGGGAAGAGATCCTGAAACAAATATTTTAATTTCAATCTTTAGAGAGCAATTTTTAAAGTTCAACAATTATGCAACTGATTTGGATGTTGAAAGAGAACTCAATAATATCAAGATTGAATTAGATCAAAATGATTTAGGCCGTGCTTTTTATAAACGTATAGTAAGTAATAGTGGTCCAACTTATATTGACTGGGAAAACCCTAAGAATAATACATTTCACCTTGCTTTAGAGGTAACCTGTCAAAATGGAGGAGACGAGTTTAGACCTGATATTGTCATTTTTATAAATGGCTTGCCACTTTCATATATTGAAGTGAAACAACCTAATGCCATTCGTGATGGTAAGACCGCTATTCAATCTGAGCAATCACGAACAGCTGTTAGATTTGAGAATAGGAGATTTCGTCGTTTCAATAATATTACCCAATTGTTTTCATTCTCAGATAATTTACCTTATATCAGTGGTCAAGGTCAACAAAAGCAAGGGTCCTTTTACTGTTCAAATGCATTCTCAAAAACTAAATTCAATGCATTTAAGGAAGAAAGAGAAGAGGAGCTAATTTATTCAATACATTCTTTAGGTGAAGAGGAGATTGATGCAGTATTAAAAGATGTTAATCGATTTGCCTTGAAATCTCAGCCAGAATTTAAGACCAATCAAGATCCAAGTACACCTTGTAATACATTTATCTCATCACTCTATCAAAAGGAAAGATTATTGTTTTTGCTTCGCTATGGATTAGCTTATGTAGAAGAACGCTCAAAAGATGGCAC
The DNA here is from genome assembly GCF_001808655.1 of Streptococcus sp. HMSC078H03. NCBI lineage: Bacteria > Bacillati > Bacillota > Bacilli > Lactobacillales > Streptococcaceae > Streptococcus > Streptococcus sp. HMSC078H03. Next base: position 166,937 of record NZ_KV794113.1, on the reverse strand, counting down.
TATTCAGCTGCAAAAACATGTGATGCGTTATCCACAGTTTTTTGCAACAAAAGCAATTAAGGATGCAATTGGAAAAGGAGTGAAGAAAGGTGTCATCTGGCATACACAAGGGTCTGGAAAAACTGCCTTGTCTTATTTTAATATCAGGTACCTTACAAATTATTTCTCAAAACAAGGAATCGTGCCTCAGTTTTATTTTGTAGTTGATCGCTTGGATCTTGCAGATCAAGCTACGCGAGAGTTTACTAAACGTGGTTTGAAAGTAAAAAGGATTAACCGTCCACAAGAATTGAATGAAAAACATGATTCTTATCAAGTTGCTGTCGTTAATATTCAAAAATTTAAGGATAATTCAGATTTAACAGATCATTCAGGCTACGATTTAAATCGTCAAAATGTCTATTTTATTGATGAAGCTCACCGTTCATATAATGAGAAAGGCTCCTATCTCCCAAATCTATACAATGCAGATAAAAATGCTATTAAGATTGCACTGACTGGAACGCCCCTAATAACATATAAAAAAGATGGTAAAACCAAGGAAAGTCATGCAACGACTCGTGATATTTTTGGTGATTATATCCATAAATACTACTACAATCAATCGATTGATGATGGTTTTACACTTCGTCTGATGCGTGAAGATATTGAAACCTCTTATAAAGAGACTCTTCAAACCATCAATGAAGAAATTTTGCGTGGAGATCTTTCAAAAGATGATATTTTTGCTCATCCACGTTATGTCTCACCAATGTTGGATTTCATTCTGGAAGATTTCAATAGAGCACGTGATGTTGTCTTCAATGATGATTCCATCGGTGGAATGATTGTTTGTGATTCATCTAAACAAGCACGTGAGATTGAAAAGCAATTAGAAGAACGCAGAAGTCGTGGGGAGACAAATATCACATCAGCTTTAATCCTTCATGATGAAGGAGACAAAGAGTACAAGAAAGATCGTGTAGAAAGCTATAAAGAAGGTAAAATCGATCTTGTTATTGTATATTCGATGTTACTAACAGGATTTGATGCACCTAGGTTGAAAAGATTGTACTTAGGTCGCAAAATCAAGGCTCATAACTTACTTCAAACATTGACACGTGTGAATCGTCCATATAAGGATTATCAATTTGGATATGTGATTGACTTTGCAGATATTTCGAAAGAATTTGATAAAACCAATCGCGCTTATTTGGAGGAGCTTAATCAGGAATATGATCTAAAAAACACAGGAGAAGATGTTGAAAATGTTTTTGGTTCTCTCTTTGTTTCAGCAGATGAAATTAGTAAACAGCTTGAAAAATCAGAGACAATCTTGATGAATTATCCAACTGAGAATCTAGAGTTCTTCTCTCAAACTATTGATGAAGTGAGAGATAGACATCAACTTATCGAGTTACGGAAAGCGCTAGAAGCGATGAAGCAATTTTATAATGTTGCTCGACTTTTAGGACATCGTGAACTTCTAAGTAAGATTGATATTAACCAGGTATCGACTTTGTTGAACGTGATTTCAAGACGTTTGTTGAATCTTTCACTTATGGAAAAACCTGATGAATTCTCGAGTCGAACCTTGCTTAATCTAGCAATGTCTGATACGACATTTAGTTTCGTTAAAATCGCAGAAGAGGAGTTACGACTAGCAGCGAATGATCTCTACGAGCTTCGCAAACGAGTTGCAGGTGGGATTAACGGTCGTCCAGATGAAAAAGACCCTGAATGGGTAAATCTCTATGAGGAATTTCGTAGAATCATGAAGAAACATATGATTTATGAGCAGGAAGGCCTCACAATGGAGAATATCAAAGAAACTCAGACTGAGTATCAAAATCTGTTCGACGCATTTGAAGATTATAAGAGCCGAATGCGACGACTAGCTATGAATTTCAATGGCGATGAAATGGCAGCTCGCTCTTTCAAACATGTTACCAACTCAACCGTGGTAAGTGAATTTCCAGTTATCTTCCATGTGATCAAAGGATCAAAAGCTAATTTAGATTATCAAATTGGTCTAAATCAAGGTGTCCTTGATAACAATGATTTTTTGAAACGAATGATTCGTGAACAAGCACGCAAAGAAATGAAAAACACAGAATCAACTGGAAATGAAAGGTTGACAAAACAAGACTTCAACAATCTTGTTGAATCTTTATTTGAAGAATACGAACAGGAATATCAAAACTAATGAATGAACAATATAAGGTCCAAGTCCAAGACTTGGTAGACGATTTGAAAGCAGTCTTTACCCACGCTGGTTTAGGCGGTGAAGCAGGAGAGTACAAGCTCCTTACTCAATCTTTCTTGTACAAATTCTTGAATGACAAGTTTCTCTATGAAGCACAAAACGTCGATTCAGAAAACACTTATGACCATCTAGTATCTATGAGTGACGAGGATTATGATTGGCTCCTAGAGGATATCGGGACGTCAACAGCTTGGATGAAGCCAAATCAATTCATCGAAACGCTCCATCGCAAGCAAAACGAATCCGATTTTTATGAGACGTTTGAAAACACACTCAATCAAATTGCCATTGACAACAATGATATCTTCTCTGTCCATACAGAAGGAGATACAACTGTTCGTCTCTTTAATGAGCGCCTGATTACTGATAACATTTCAGATAGCAGTAAGCGTAACGAGGTTGCAAAATCTATCATCAATCTCCTTGCTCGTGTCAAGTTCGATGAGGCTATTTTTTCCCAAGGTTTCGACTTTTTCTCTACCATCTTTGAGTATATGATTAAGGACTACAACAAAGACGGCGGTGGGACCTATGCCGAGTATTACACACCTCACTCTGTCGCTAAGATTATCGCTTATATCTTGGTGGGAAATGATAAACCTCAAAACGTGCGTATTTATGACCCGTCTGCTGGTTCTGGAACTTTGCTCATGAATCTTGCGAGTCGTATCGGTGTGGATAAGGCGACTGTCTACAGTCAGGATATCTCACAAAAGTCATCCAATCTCCTTCGTCTCAACCTCATCTTGAATGGACTTCAACACTCCATCCATAATATCGTTGAAGGCAATACCATTTTACGTAATCGTCATCCTGAAAAGATGGACTATATCGTGTCCAACCCTCCTTTCAAGTTGGATTTTTCAGAGTGGCGTGACCAAGTGGAGACCTTGCCAGAAGCTAGTGAGCGTTTCTTTGCAGGAGTGCCTAAAACACCAAAAAATAAAAAGAATTCGATGGCGATTTATGAACTATTTGTTCAGCATATCATCTATTCTTTAAAACCAGATGGTCAAGCAGCAGTTGTATTACCGACAGGCTTTATCACGGCTCAGTCAGGGATTGATAAGAAAATCCGTCAACACTTGGTTGACAATCAAATGCTGGCTGGTGTCGTTTCCATGCCGTCTAATATCTTTGCGACGACAGGTACCAACGTTTCTATCCTCTTTATTGATAAGAAAAACAAGGGCGATGTCGTCCTCATCGATGCCTCGAACCTCGGAACCAAGGTCAAGGAAGGCAAGAACCAAAAGACTGTCCTTTCTCCTGAGGAAGAGCAGAAGATCGTCGAGACCTTTATCAAGAAAGAAGCCGTCGAGGACTTTTCTGTCACTGTTTCTTATGAGGATATCAAGGAGAAAAACTACTCTCTCAGCACAGGCCAATACTTTGACATCAAGATTGACTATGTAGATATCACAGCAGAAGAGTTTGAAGCCAAGATGACCGCCTTTCAAGACAAACTCTCAGACCTTTTTCAGCAATCACATGCATTGGAGCTGGAGATTGAAGAGCAAATGAAGGGGTTGAAGTATGAGTGAGTGGAAAGAAGTAAGTTTATCAGAATTAGGGAAAACAATAACTGGGAAAACACCATCGTCTCAATATCCTGAGGATTTTGGAGATGAAGTACCTTTTATTACTCCGTCCGATTCCTTTGAGAAAAAATACATAAGTAGGTCAGAAAGATACTTATCACGTTTAGGTTCAGACCGTCTAAAAGATAAAATCATTTCTTCTGATAGTATTATGGTTACTTGTATAGGCTCAGCTATGGGAAAAGTGGCAAAGAATAGTTTGCCTTCAGTTACTAATCAGCAGATAAATTCTATTATAGTTAATGAAAATTTTGATTCTGACTATATTTATTATCTTTTTAAAAATAACTATGCTGTATTTAGAAATGCTGCATCAGGTAGTACAGCAATTCCAATTCTAAATAAAACTTATTTTGATAATTTGAGATTTAAAGTTGAATTGGATTTAAACCAACAACGTAAAATGGTTTCAATACTTTCAAAAATTGATGCCAAGATTGAAATCAACAACCAAATCAACCAAGAGTTGGAAGCCATGGCTAAGACTCTCTATGATTACTGGTTTTTGCAGTTTGATTTCCCAGACCAGAATGGCAAACCCTACAAATCATCAGGCGGAAAGATGGTCTATAACCCAGAACTCAAACGCGAAATCCCAGAGGGATGGGGAGTGGAGAAGTTGGGAGATATTGCTAATATAACAATGGGACAATCTCCTAAAGGAACTTCTTATAATGAAGTTGGAGAGGGAATGTTATTTTTTCAGGGTTCGACAGATTTTGGTTGGAGATTTCCTGTGGCAAGACAATACACAACTGAACCGTCTAGGATAGCTGAAGAAGATGATATCTTGTTAAGTGTTAGAGCACCTGTGGGGACTTTGAATATCGCTGATACAAGATGTTGTATTGGTCGAGGTTTAGCGGCTATTAATAGTAAAGTAGGAGTAAATAGCTATATTTTTAATGTTATGCAAGATTTTAAAAAGCTATTTGATATGAGGAATTCTGTAGGGACTACATTTGGTTCAATTACTAAAGATGACCTTTACTCATTACAATTAGTCTATCCGCCAAATGAACTATTGATGAAATTTGACCAATCAGTAAAATCGTTTGATAGAGAAATCAAAAATAGAAGTAGACAAAACCAAGGACTCACTCAACTTCGTGATTGGCTCTTGCCAATGCTGATGAATGGACAGGTGAAGGTGAAGTAGATCATTTATAGCTAAGTAAATAAAGGAGAAATGATGATTACCGAATTGCAACTTCCTTCAGATCGGTTTTTTAATGCTACATATAGCGGTTTAAAGCAAAAAAATTTTATTTACGGAAAAAACGGAACAGGGAAATCAACTATCACTCAGACAATATCTGATTTATTCCACGCTACTCATGATGTAAGAATTTTTCAAGGATTTGATTCTGTGGCGGAAAATTCAGTATTGAATGCGATTTCGTTAGGTAGAGAAAATGCTAGTATACAACCTCAAATTGATCAGGTAAGTCTTCAAATTTCTGAATTAGAGAAAGACCTTATTGCTAATGATAGTAGACCAGATAATCTTTATGCGAGGTATCAATCTAAGGAAAAAGAATATAAAGAACAAGAAAAATCTATAAATAATAATTTTAGCTCCTCAGCTAGTAAACTAAAAAGAGAGCACACTGATTTAACTGGAGTTTATTATGATATTCGAAACTTCAAAAAGGATATAAAATGTATTGAAAACAGTGTTTCAAGTGTTCTCTTAAGTGATACTGAGACAGAACAGCTTCAACAATTAATGAATCAAGAAGAGATTAAGATTGAAACAAAACAATCATTTCCAAATGTTGATGTAAGCGGATTTTTAGAAGCTACAAATGAAATTATCACAACAGAGCTAGTAAAAAGTATCATACTAGAATTTTCAACAATTGAGGAACAAAACTGGGTTAGACAAGGTTTGAACTATCATGAGAAGGGAGATGTTTGTGCGTTTTGCAACAATCCAATTTCTGAACAACGTTTGGACCAATTAAATCATTATTTTAGTGATAATGTTAAAAAGTTTGAGACAAGGTTATCACGTGCTATCGAACATTTAAGATCTAAAAAATATGAGATTAGTAAAATAAACGTGATTGAACCTTCTCAGTTCTATCCTATTTATCGTGAACAAATTTCAGTTTTGAATACTTCTATCTTGAAATTGATTCAAGAGTATACTCAATTCCTAGATTTTCTTATTGAAACTTTGGAAAAACGTAAGTCTAATCTTTTTACAACTATGTCTGAAATATCTTATAAAATACCGGATAGTTTTGAATTTATTAAGGGACAGTATGGTAAAATTTATGTAGAAAATAAAAAATACGGTCAAAATTTAACCATAAAAAAAGAAGAAGCCAAAAATAAGTTGAGACTCAATTTGGTAAATATTGAGTTATCTGGAATGGACTATAGTCAGGAGATTTCTGATTTAAAGGATTTAGGTAAAGAAAAGGAAAGACTGGCAGATGAGTTTCAAATCAATCAGAATAATTTGATTGCTTTAAGGAAACAAAAAGCTGACCTTATCTCACAGACTATAGACGAAAGTATCGCTGCAGAGAGAATTAACAAAGCATTAAGAAGTTTAGGCAATCATTCGTTTCAGTTAGTCTTAGTTTCAGGTGAACAAAAAGGGCAGTATACGATAAAAAATATTGATGGTAGCACTCGAGATGTAGATACATTAAGTACAGGAGAAAAGAATATTGTATCATTTTTGTGGTTTTTAGCAGATTTGGATAATCCATCCAAAAATACAGAAAACCCACAAATTATTATTTTCGATGATCCGATGAATTCAAATGATGATACAACACAATATTTAATAATATCGTATTTACAAGATTTGATAAATAATTTATCTGAGAATCAACAATTATTTATTTTAACTCATAATATTCATTTCTACCTAAATGTAAGATACGATTGGTGGAGGAAGGCACCTAAGACTAAGTTGACTTTACATCTTAAAAAGATTGATGGGAAAAGTAAGATTTTACCAATCGAAACTCAAGATAAAGATTTAAAAACTAGCTATGATGCTCTATGGACAGAATTGAGATGGCTTTATCAACAAGATAAACCAGATTTTATGTTAAATCCTATTCGTCGAATTTTTGAAACTTTTTCGAAGTTTAATAACATATCTCCTAGTGTTTTATTTAAAAATGATGCTGAAGCTAAAAAATTATTTGATGTTAATTCACATTCAATCGACGATTTAGAAGCTGACCTTAATGGTAAAACTAAAGAAGATATTATTGCTAAAGTAAGAGTATTATTTAGTAATAATAACGCACAAGCACATTTTGAAAAGTATTGGGACTAGTATCACTCCTTGACATGCTTGGTCAGCTTCATGGAACGACACCAGAAGCAGACGAAGAACTCAAGGCTTTTGTGGAAGCATTTAAGGGGTAGTTTATTAGTTAAATGATAAAAGAAGGATCAGTCAAATGAAGTTTTAACTGGTCTTTTTTCTATGAATTTGATAATATTAAATTACCAAAAAGGTAATTTAAATCGAACAGAAAGGAATTTATGAAGCTTATCTATACCAATAAAACTGTTGAGAAACAGTGCACTGAGCTGAGGCGAGCGAAAAAGGATTTTTCGGATAAGGTTGCATTAAAGTTACACCAGTTGATTAACCTTTTGGAAGTATCGGATTCTTTGGCTAGTGTGACGGCTTTTCCTAAGTATCATTTTCACCAATTAAAGGGAAAGAGAAATGGACAGTTTGCTTTAGATATAGATGGTCGAAGGAGTTCCTATCGTTTGATTGTAGGATTTCGGGAGGAAGATCTTGAGAAGGTATTTTCTAGTCCGGTAGAAATCGAAATCTTGAAAATAGAGGAGGTAAGCAATCATTATGAGTAAAAAAGTGGTTGAGTACAAAGACCTGGTTGCTTTTCATCCGGGTCAGTATGTTGAAGACTTAATTGAGGACTATAACGTAACTCAGAAAGAATTTGCGGAGCGTTTGGGAGTCTCTGCCAAGACTGTCAGCAAGCTAGTTAATGCTGAGGAGTCTATTAGTAAGGAGACAGCTCATAAGTTAGCCAAGTTAAGTGGTGTTTCTATGCAGACTTGGCTCAACCTTCAAAGCATTTATGATGTGAAAGTGGCTGAAATTGTAGAACAAAGAGAGCTTGAACAAGGCCGAGAGAAGGAAATCTGCGAGATGATTGACTTTAAGTATTTTAAGCAAAAAGGCTACGTTCCAGAGAAGCGCTATAGTATCGGTGAAAAGATTACAGAGCTTCGGAAGATTCTAGAAGTATCGAGTCTAGAATATCTCCTGACTTTTAACCATTTAGTGAGTTATCGTAATACACGTGACTTTACCGAAAAGAGTATCGTTAATTCCAATATCATGTTAGAGTTAGCATCTAAAAAAGCTCGTAATAAAACGACTACGAAGCTTAATCGCAGAAAGTTAGAGAGAAGCTTACCGACTTTGAGAGAATTGACGAGACAAGATCCAAAGGATTTTGCTCAAGAGTTGACCGATATCTTGCTAGAGTGTGGAGTTGTCCTAGTGGGCCTTCCTGCTTTAGCAAATGCTAATTTAAATGGTGCAACAAAGAAATTTGGAAACGGTAGTGTCTTGTTGTTATTAACAGATCGTAATAAAGCATCAGATATTTTTTGGTTTTCACTTTTCCATGAGATTGGTCATATTCTTCAGAATGACTTTTCGTCTGATGATGGAGATATTGACTCTTATAAACGTTCTGAGGAACTAGCAGACCAGTTCGCAAAAGATTTACTTATTGACCCGAATGACTATCAAAGATTTATAGATGAGGCTTGCTTTGATAAACAAGCGATTAAGAAATTTGCTGATGAGATTGGTATCCATCCTAGTATTGTTTTAGGTCGTCTTCAGAACGATGAGTATTTGGGTTATGATCAATTTAGAGACTTGAAAGTGAACTATTATTTGGTTTCTTAATGGCTTTTATAGGTACTATCTAAAAACTTTTCCCGAATAGATAGAAGTAGAGGGGCCAACCCTCTATTTTTTCTTAAGGAGAGGTAAATGGAAAAAAGACACAAGCATGTCTCACCGACCTTGGATATTATGGCTAAAAAGATTTTCAGCTTGCCTGAGGTGACGGTGGCTTTTATTCGAGATATTTTGGATTTGGATGTTGTGGATGCTCAGATTTTGGAGGGGACACAGCTTCATAAAAAGGACTTTGATAAGGATGAGCTCTTTTCAACCTCGGTGGATGTTCGGGCTAAGTTGAATGATGGAACTGAGGTCATTATTGAGATTCAGGTGCGTAAGCAGCATTATTTTCTCAATCGTTTTCATTATTATTTGGCTAACCAGCTGGTGGAAAATGTACAACAAATACGCCAACAAGGACAGACGCATAAGATGTACGAGCAGATGGAGCCAGTCTATGGCATAGCTATCTTGGAAAAGACCTTGTTGCCTGATGAGGAGTCCCCGATTAATACATATTGGATGGCCAATAGTCGGACGGGCAAGCCTTTGAATTCTTACTATAAGGACGGAAAACGTCAGGACCTTCTTCAGATTGCCTTTTTAGAGTTGGATAAGTATAATAAAGATAAACATATTACGGATGAAGGGCGGCAGTGGCTAGAGTTTTTTGGAAATCTCCCATTTTCTAAGGAACCTAGTCAAGCGGTCACGCATGCCGATTCATTACTGGATTCATCCAGCTGGACACAGGAGGAAAAGGCGATGATTGATGAACGCATACGTATTCAAGAAAATTATGACATGACTATGGAAACAGCTATCGATGAAGCACGTGAAGAAGGCTTGGAACAAGGGTTAGAGCAAGGACTAGAGCGTGGACTTAAACAAGGGTTAGAACGAGGTCGTTATGAGGGACAACTAGAACTGATTCGTAAGATGCTGTCAAAAGGTCTGTCGTTAGAAGTAGTATCGGATGTGACTGGTTTATCGGTTGAAGAATTAGAGACATTGTTATCGTAAGAATCAGTTAGGAATAAACATTTATTTGAAAAGTCAGAGGCAGTTTTTGTCTCTTTTTTTATTTTTGGGTATTTAACATTTGTAATACTTAAACATTCGGAAAATAATACTTTGAATCGTAAAATTAAAAAAGACTGTCAAACGTTTGACATAAATCTGAGAAAACAGATTTAATACAATTTGATTGTTTTAGCCGATAAATCTTGCTAAATAAGCCTTTATGGAAGTTTAGAGTTTTCTCTTTCTTACACGTGAAAGAAATTACCTTTTTGTGCGACATTTTTAGACTATAATTTAGAAATGAATAACTGAACTTTCTAATATGACATTTTTGTTAAGGCCTTGTTAAAATGGATTACTTAGCCTTTTATTTTGTGTTCTCATGACTTATAATTTGTTTTGGTTTGTTTTGGATTAAAGAAACAACAGCATCATTAAGTACATCAAATATTTAAGAGTCTCTGTTTTTAGTTCGAGAATAGCTTAAAACTAAAATGGAGAGATTGTGAAAAAAAGTATCGGGAGAATTAACTTGTTTAGAGAAAGTAAAACAAAACCAAAGTACAGCATCCGAAAATATTCCATTGGGGCAGCATCGGCTTTGATTGGCTTCATGGCCCTTGCCAATGGGCAAGCAGTTCAGGCTGACGAGGCACAATCGATTAGTGACTTGACTGATGCTTCAAATCAAGCGCAGGCCCCTCAAGCGGTTTCAACAGCTCAGTTGGCGACTTCAGAGCTAGCATCAGAGAGTGTGCAAGCTTCTCAGCCTGCCAATATTATGCCGTCTCAACCTCAGGTAAGGACTGTTCAAGCAGCTGAGCAGACTCCGACCATCGATCAAGTGATTGAGACAGGCACCTCTCAAAATCAAGGAACGTCAGCAAATGTCTTAACCAATGCGACTGAGGGTCAAGGACAAGGCAAGGAGTATAACACAGATGCCTACGGTGCCAAAATGCCTTACACGACTCATGAAGCAGAAAATGCGACTATCGAAAATGGAGCTACAATCCAACAGTCAACTGACATGGAATCTACGGCCGTGGAAGCGACGAACCAAACTTATGTCGAGCTTCCTAAAAAAGATGCAGCAGTTACTTTCAATGTCACCGAGCCAGCCAATGCTTTGAATGTGCGTTATACAATACCTGATGGTGCATCAGGTCAGTTGGATGTGCAGGTTAATGGTTCAAGCGTTGGTAATCTTGATTTGTCATCTCACTCAGCATGGCAGTACCTTAAAGGTGACCACGAATATGATCAAGTCGTTGATGGATCAAGTGCACGCTTCCGTTTTGATGAGACACGTCTTCTCCTCAAGGACATCCAATTGAAATCTGGTGATAAGATTTCTTTGGTTAAGAAGAAAGATGACAATGTCCCTTATGGTATTGATTTTATTGAGCTAGAACAGGCTCCAGCGCCAGTTGCCCAAGGTGAAAATAGCATCAGTATTGTGGATAAGGGTGCATCTGCCAATGATGATAGTGATGACACAGCTGCCCTACTTGCGGCTGTTGAGGAAGCTAAAGCTAGCGGAAAATCTGTCTATATTCCAGAGGGACGTTTCAATTTCGACAAACAAGTTAATATCGAAGCTGATAATCTAAAAATTTCAGGTGCTGGTGTTTGGCATACACAACTGCACTTTACAAGTGATAAACGCTATGGTGGTGGAATTGTCTTCGGTCATAATAGTAATGGTATTGAGTTGAGCAATCTTTATATGGATTCCAACTTGACCTCTCGTTATAACGAGGATGCACAGTACAAGGCTATTTCGGGAACACTTGGCAAGGATTCGAAAATTCATGACATCTGGGTTCAGCATTTTGAAGTTGGTATGTGGATTGGAGACTACGACCAGACGGGAAATATGAAGTATACGGACGGTCTTGTTATTGAAAACGCTCGTATCCGTAATAACTTGGCTGATGGTATTAACTTTGCTCAAGGAACCAAGAATTCAACGGTAAAAAACTCTAACATCCGTGGGAATGGTGATGATGGTTTGGCTATCTGGTCAAGTATTTCAGATGGGACAAATGCCGCAGCCGAGGAAAATAATAAATTCCTCAACAACACCATTGAATCAGGCTGGCGTGCGGCTGGTATCGGTATTTTTGGTGGTAAGGGTCATGAAATCTCAGGAAACCTCATCAAGGACGTCTTTGCTGGAGCAGGTATTCGTGTGAACACAGTCTTTGCAGGTCACAATTTTGACCTCAATGATGCTGGAATTAAGATTCATGACAATACCATTCTACGTTCAGGGACAACTAATGACCTCTATAACCTCCATCGTGGTGCGATTGATTTCCAACAAGTTCGTGGAACAATCAAGAATGTCGATGTCTACGATAATAAACTATTGAATACCTTGGCTGATCCAGTGATTACTAAAAACTTTGAGATGGGTGACAATGGTAATGGAGAAATCCGTATATCAAATAATACGATTGACAATAAGGCGACGATTGTTGGAGCTGTTTCAACAGTTTCTCCAACAAAGTCTGAGCCAAAGCCAGTCAATAATCCAGTCTCTGAGACTTCAGCATCAGAAACACCAAAGAGTGAAG
>NZ_KV794113.1:52365-154450 GCF_001808655.1 Streptococcus sp. HMSC078H03 | reverse complement strand
GACTTCAGCATCAGAAACACCAAAGAGTGAAGCAGGATCAAGCACCCCAGTTTCCGAAGCATCAAACAGTGAAGTGGCATCTGAGACTTCAGCATCAGAAACACCGAAGAGTGAAGCAGGATCAAGTACCCCAGTTTCTGAAGCATCAACTAGTGAAGTGGTATCCGAGACTTCAGAATCAGAAACACCAAAGAGTGAAGCAGATTCAAGTACTCCAGTCTCTGAAGCATCCAATAGTGAAGTAGTTTCCGAAACTTCGGCATCAGAAACACCAAAGAGTGAGGAAAGTTCAAGCACTCCAGTTTCTGAAGTATCAACTAGTGAAGTAGTTTCTGAGACCTCAGCATCAGAAACACCAAAGAGTGAGGAAAGTTCAAGCACTCCAGTTTCTGAAGTATCAAACAGTGAAGTAATTTCCGAGACTTCAGTTTCAGAAACACCGAAGAGTGAAGCAAGTTCAAGCACTCCAGTTTCTGAAGCATCAAACAGTGAAGTAGCTTCCGAGACTTCAGTTTCAGAAACCCCAAAGAGTGAGGGAGGTTCAAGCACTCCAGTTTCTGAAGCATCAAACAGTGAAGTAGCTTCCGAGACTTCAGTTTCAGAAACCCCAAAGAGTGAGGGAGGTTCAAGCACTCCAGTTTCCGAAGCATCTAACAGTGAAGTGATCTCAGAGTCTTCAGTTTCAGAAACACCAAAGAGTGAGGGAGGTTCAAGCACTCCAGTTTCTGAAGCATCAAACAGTGAAGTAGCTTCCGAGACTTCAGTTTCAGAAACCCCAAAGAGTGAGGGAGGTTCAAGCACTCCAGTTTCTGAAGCATCAAACAGTGAAGTAGCTTCCGAGACTTCAGTTTCAGAAACCCCAAAGAGTGAGGAAAGTTCAAGCACTCCAGTTTCTGAAGTATCTAACAGTGAGGTAATCTCCGAGACTTCAGCATCAGAAACACCAAAGAGTGAAGCAAGTTCAACTGCTCCAGCCTCTGAGTCACCAAAGAATGAGGCAACTTCAGTAGCTTCATCTACTAGTCAGGTTGACGTAGCAATTACTTCTGACAGCCCAGAGACATCTCCAACTTCAGAAAGTACACAAAAGGATCCGATTAGCGAGGTTTCTTCAGAAGTTATTGAAAAGGGTTCAACAAGTCAGGTTGATGTCAAAGTTTCTGAAGCTCCAACAACAGCACGTACATCTGAAGTTGTCAGCATCTCGCCAAATAGTCAGGTCGCTTATAACAATGACCTAAAAATCTCTGTAACAAGTAGTCAGCTCGCCTCAGAAGCTATTCGCTTTAATTCTCTTTTGAATGAGAAGTCTGTGGATGTGATTGCAAGTAAAGTTATGGCGGTTATGGCCTCTGAAACATTAGCCTCAGAAGCGGCATCACTTACAAGCTCTGAAGGTGTTGCCAAAGAGATTAGCAGTGATTTGTCAGAATTGGCGGAAAGCAAGAAGGATGACACACCTAAGAATGTCGCCCGTATTGATAAAGCAACTGAGGCAAAACAGGTGGCCAAGAGTTCTGAAAGCCAAGCTAGCACTTCAAAAGAAAAAGGTAAGTCTAATACGACAACGGTCTTCCTTCTTGTCGGAGTTGCTGCAGCACTAAGTATATCTACAGTTTATCTTACAAAACAAGGTAAAAAAGCAGGTAAATAATAGGTAAGAAACATCCATTAAATTGGGTGTTTTTGTTTTTAAGCAAGCTCTAAGATACCTAATATCATTATTCTTTATTTTTAATCATCCACTTTGATTTGGTCCTGTATAATTAAAGTGATAAGAGAAATTAAGGAGTTAAGATGATGAAAGAAAAAAGAAATAGTAGGATTCGTTTATTTGCTCTTCTTGTTTTAGTATTTACTTTAGGATTCGGATTTTCATTTGATACTAGCAAACAATCTTCGGCTGTGAGCTCTCAAGTGGTTCAAGCGGATGAGAACAATGGTATCTTGACTTTTAATGGTCAAAAGCAGTTTGTCATGGAGGAGAAGGACCAGTTAGGACGTGCCCACAGTGCTCATATACAGTTACAAGATAAGGACGAGCCGAAGAATAAGCGTCCCGGTAAAATAAAATATGATCCTGTAGGGTGGCATAACTATAAGTTTTATTATGGTGACGGTAAATCAAAATCTTGGCTAATGAATCGAGGGCATTTGATTGGCTATCAGTTTTCTGGTGTCAATGACGAGGGCAAGAATTTAGTACCTATGACTGCCTGGTTGAATTCTGGAAATTATAGAGGAACCGACGAAGGTAATCAGTCAGGTATGCTTTATTACGAGAATCGCTTGGATAACTGGCTAGCACTCCACCCTAACTATTGGTTAGACTATAAGGTAACAGCTATCTACAGTGGAGACGAGTTGTTGCCTCGTCAAGTAGAACTTCAGTATGTTGGGATTGATAGTTCTGGAAATCTCTTGGAAATTAAACTTGGTGGAGATAAGGAGACTCTTGACAGTCAGGGAGTTACGCATGTTATCTTGGATAACCAATCACCAAATGCAGAAATCAATTATGCAGATGGGACAGCGACAAATACGGTTACTGAATTTACTGAAGCACCATCTGAGCCTAGTTCTGAGAGTTCACAGGTGACTGAACAACCAAGTTCTGAGCCAGAGCCTGTGCAACCTACACAAGAAGAAAGTAGAACAGTTTATGTGGCGCGTCATGGTACAGCAGATGTTTATTGGTATGACATCAACAGTATGCCTAGCAATACCAACAAAGCAAATGTCGTTACAATGACAGAGGCAGATGCCCTAGCCCAAGGTAAACGACACACGTCTAAAGAGTAATACAAAAGCTGGACATCTTGTCCAGTTTTTTTGTAAAATGACTCACATTTTACCACTTTTATCTGAAAATTTGATATACTGAGACTATCAAAGATACTTGAAAGAGAGGTTAATTGACTCTTTTTCAGTACAAGAAAGGAATAAAAAAATGATTTGGATTATTATTGCTATTATCGTTGTTCTTGTAATTTTTGTTATTGCAAGTTATAACGGCTTGGTTAAAAGCCGTATGCAGACTAAGGAGGCATGGAGTCAAATTGATGTTCAATTGAAACGTCGTAATGACCTTCTTCCTAACTTGATTGAGACTGTTAAGGGATATGCAAAATACGAAGGTTCAACGCTTGAAAAAGTAGCAGAACTTCGTAATCAAGTAGCAGCTGCGACTTCACCAGCAGAAGCTATGCGTGCTAGTGATGAATTGACACGCCAGGTTTCTGGAATCTTTGCGGTAGCTGAAAGTTACCCTGACCTTAAGGCTAGTGCCAACTTCAGCCAGCTTCAAGAAGAGTTGACGAACACTGAAAACAAAATTGCCTATTCACGCCAACTTTATAACAGTGTAACAAGTAACTACAATGTGAAATTGGAAACATTCCCAAGCAATGTTATTGCTAAGATGTTTAGCTTTAAGGCTGCTGAATTCCTTGAAACACCTGAAGAAGAAAAAGCTGTTCCTAAGGTTGATTTCAGTGGACTAGGTAACTAATATGTTATTTGATCAGATTGCTCGAAATAAGAGAAAGACTTGGCTTTTGCTCCTGGTCTTTTTCCTCTTGTTGGGCCTTGTTGGTTATGGTGTCGGCTATCTTTGGTTAGGTTCAGGCTTCGGTGGTTTGATTCTTGCTCTAGTTATCGGTTTTATCTATGCCGTTACCATGATTTTCCAATCAACCAATGTCGTTATGGCTATGAATGGTGCACGAGAGGTTGATGAACAAAGCGCTCCAAACCTTTATCATGTTGTTGAGGATATGGCTATGGTGGCACAAATACCGATGCCACGTGTCTTTATTGTCGATGATCCTTCAATGAATGCTTTTGCGATGGGGTCTAGCCCTAAAAATGCTGCTGTGGCTGCTACGACAGGTCTTCTTGCAGTTATGAATCGTGAGGAACTTGAAGGGGTCATAGGGCACGAAGTCAGCCATATTCGTAACTATGACATCCGTATTTCGACTATTGCAGTAGCCTTGGCATCTGCTATCACCATGCTAGCTGGTATGGCTCGCAATATGATGTTCTGGGGTGGAGGCCGTCGTCGTAATGATGATGACCGAAATGGAAGTAGCGGTTTGGAGATTATTCTTCTCATTATTTCCTTGATTGCCATTATTTTGGCACCTTTGGCAGCTACTCTGGTTCAGTTGGCTATTTCACGCCAGCGTGAATTTCTAGCTGATGCTTCTAGCGTCGAATTGACACGTAACCCACAAGGTATGATTAATGCTCTGCTTAAACTTGATCATAGTGAACCGATGCAACATCACGTGGATGATGCTAGCGCAGCTCTCTATATCAATGATCCTAAAAAGGAATCTGGTTTGCAGAAGCTCTTTTATACGCACCCACCAATTTCAGAACGGGTGGAACGCTTGAAACAAATGTAAAAAAAGTGAGACTGATGACACTTCTAAGGGTGTTTATCAGCCTCGCTTTTTTAGTTTGATTCAATATAAAGGTTGCTAGCAACAGTTTCTGGAATTTGAATTTCTTTTCCATCAATATTCAGGCGGTAGAGTTGTGTAAAAGGGTCAAAGCCTTTCAATGTAAAAGTTACACCAATTTTAAGACCGACAGTTTCCAAATAATGGAGTAAATCAATTTGATCCTGAACTCGACGAAGGACATAGTCTCCAGGAGTTAGGTCTTGTGTAAAAGTCTGGTTGTAGATTTCCTCTATGAGCTGGCCTGACTTGGGGATTTGCCCACCGTGTGGACAGGTTTGGGGGTAATTGAGTAGGCGGTCAAGGGCATTGATAAAGTGATCAGAGACAGTATGCTCTAAAATTTCAGCCTCTTGATGAATTAGGTCGCAAGTATATTGCAAGTGGTCCACCAAAAAGACTTCGATGAGGCGATGTTTCCGATAGAGTTCAGCGACATTGATTTTACCAGTTTTCGTTAGAAGATAGCCTTTGACTTTGTCTTTGATGATGAGGTCTTCTGAAATTAATTTCTTAATCATTTCTGTCACAGCAGGTGGAGACACCTGCATACGGTTTGCGATTTCCTTATTGCTTATTTTGCCTTCTTCAGTACCAATCTCATAGATACATTTGAGGTAGTCTTCTTTGTTAGGTGTCATTTCTCTTCCTTTGAAAATAGTCTCACCTTAGTATAACAGATTTATCATAAGAATACAGAATATTTCTTAGATGAGATTTTTACTGATTCAAGCCTTGGGTGATTTTATCCAGATTATATTTCATCATGTTGTAGTAGCTATCACCGTCTTGCCCTTTTTCAGCAATAGAATCTGTAAAGATCTTTGCATAAATAGGAATATTGGTATCCTTAGATACTGTTTTCATAGGGCGTTCATCGACACTGGATTCGACAAAGAGAGCTGGTACCTTTGTTTGACGTAGTTTTTCCACGAGTGTTTTGATTTGGTCTGGTGTGCCTTCTTCTTCTGTATTGATTTCCCAGATGTAGGCAGATGGTACGCCATAGGCTTTAGAGAAGTATTTGAAGCATCCTTCACTAGTGACAATCAGTTTTTTCTCATCGGGAATCTTGTTAAATGTCTCTTTAGCTTCTTGGTCCAGTTTACTAAGTTTGTCAGTATAGGATTTTAGATTCTTTTCGTAGAAGGTCTTGTTTTTAGGGTCCTTAGCAATCAGTTGCTTGGCAATATTTTGAGCATAAATAATCCCATTTTCCAGATTAAGCCAAGCGTGGGGATCTTCCTTACCTTTTTCTGATTGACCTTCAAGGTAAATTACCTCAACACCATCACTAACTGCAAAATAATCTTTATTTTCTGTCTTATGAGCATTCTTGACTAACTTAGTAAACCAAGCATTTCCACCAGTTTCTAAATTGATGCCGTTGTAAAAAATCAAGTCAGCTTGCGATGTCTTCTTTACATCATCAGGAAGAGGTTCGTATTCGTGAGGATCCTTACCAACGGGTACAATACTGTGGAGAGTGATTTTATCTCCAGCAATATTTTTGGTGATATCGGCAATAATGGAATTGGTCGTAACGACTCGTAATTTATCCTTGCTACTGCCTTGTTTATTGGTACAAGCTGTTAGAGTAACTACCGCTAAAAGTAGTAGTACTATTGTTGATAGTATTTTTTTCATATTATTTTCATCCTATTATTTTATTGTTTATAAGTTTTTTTCATGCCACTTTGTTTAGGGGCGATGAAAAAGCTGACGAGAAAGAGTAGAGCAGACGTTAATACAATGCTCGAACCAGCTGCAATATTAAAACTATAGCCGATAAAAAGACCTAGAACAGATGCCAGAGCCCCCAATCCTGATGAGAGAAGAATCATTGTTTTTAGGCTATGAACATAAAGGTAGGCAGTGGCAGCCGGTGTAATTAAAAGTGCCACAATAAGAATAGTGCCAACACTCTGCATGGCAGTTACAGAAACCAAAGTTAGAATAACCATAAGTAAGTAGTGGTAGAAGGTGACCTTAACTCCCATAGACTTGGCCAAAATTGGATCAAAGGATGTTAGGAGTAGAGGGCGAAAGAAGATTGTAATAGTTGCTAGTACGAGAAGTGAAACGATAATCGTTATCCACATATCCATGTCTTGTACAGCTAGAATATTCCCGAAGAGAATATGAAAGAGATCTGTGGAACTATTAGCAACACCGATGAGAATAATACCGAGAGCTAGAAAGCTCGAAAAGGTAATCCCAATTGCCGTGTCACTCTTAATAATGGAATTGCTTTTGATATAGGTAATCATTGTAGAAGCTAAAAGTCCAAAGATGATGGCTCCTATGAAAAAGTTAATACCCAAGATAAAGGAAGTAGCTACGCCGGGTAAAACCGCATGTGAAATCGCATCACCCATAAGCGACATGCCTCTTAGAATAATAAAACAACCAACAGCCCCTCCGACAATTCCAATAACTAAAGCCGTTATAAGAGCATTTTGTAAGTAGTGGAAATTTAGCAAACCATCAATAAATTCAGAAATCATTTACATCTCCTTTATAAAATAAACTGTTACCGTAGGTTTTACGGAGATTATCCTCATTAAAAACAAGATTAGTAGGCCCACTAGCAATCAGTTTACGATTTAGGAGGATAACTTGGTCAAAATAATGAGGAACTTTGCTCAAATCATGGTGGACAATAAGAATAAGCTTACCTTTGTCCCTAAGTTCTCTCAAGGTGTTCATGATAATATCTTCGCTAACAGAGTCAATCCCTACAAAGGGTTCATCTAATAAAATAATATCAGCCTCTTGTACAAGACAACGAGCGATTAGAACACGTTGAAATTGCCCTCCTGATAATTGGCTTATTTGTCGATGGGCCAAATCATTTAGACCAAGTAGTGTTAAAGCATCTGTGACCTTAGACCAATCACTCTTAGATAGACGTTTAAAGAACTTGGTTTTGGGATAGAGTCCTAGAGAGATGCACTCTCTGACAGTAATCGGAAAGTTAAAATCAATATCAGCCTTCTGTGCAACATAGGAAATACGATTCAATTGCTGACGAATAGGTTGTTTATTGAAAAGGATTTTTCCAGAGTGAGGAATAATACCAATTAATGCTTTAATTAGAGTTGATTTACCAGCACCATTTGGTCCAATAATCCCAGTAATACTAGGTCCCTCCAAGTTTAAGGTGATATTATCCAGAGCTAATGTCTGTTGGTAAGACACATTAATATTTTCAATTTGAATCATTAGCTACCTCCTTGAGTTTAATATACTTTAAAATAAAAAATAAGTCAAGTTAACTTTTATAATTAATCAAACTTAATTATTTACTGTTGTCAAGATGACAGAGGATAGTGAATGAGAGTACACTTTTTATATCAAATATTCAGCCTGCTCAAACCGTTTGATATTTGGGAGAGGCAACAAGGGACATTATTTTCTTCAATTTGTACGATCTTACTCTGTATTTCAAGAAATCTTTAGTTTTTATTTTTAAAAACTAGTCATATTTCCTTATTTCTGGCATAATAGATGTATGAAACTAACGATTCAACGAATGGCTCGAATAGCCATTCTGTCAGCTCTGGCAGTAGGATTGCGGTCAGCATTTATAGGATTGCCAAATATTCAGCCTATTACAGCTATGTTTTTTGTGGCTGTTCTTTACTTGGGTTTGGTAGATGGTCTGTTGATTATGGCTTTAACCATGTCCATCTCAGGATTCATCTTTGGTTTTGGTCCTTGGGTCTTTAATCAGATTCTGGCCTTCGGCGTCTTGATGGCTCTTTGGAGTTTGATTGCACCTAGGTTGTCACTTGTTTGGCAGATTGCTTTGGTAACTCTCTTGTCCTTTCTCTATGGGGTTCTCATGGATTATAGCTATGGCCTCCTATTTAGAAGTGGGATTACCTTTGTTATTTCTGGTCTGCTTTACGACACCTATCATGCAGTATCGACGCTTCTATTCTATCCATTCATCCAGTCTATTTTTAGGAGGTTTTTGAAATGAAAAAATTAGCGACATATATTTTTCTTGCTTTATCACTTGTTACTCTAGCAGCCTGTGGAAAAAATGAGGCAGCTAAACTTACTAGCAGCACAAATAATCATCAGTCTAAGGTTCAAGGTCAAGTGACTTTGATTTTGAAAACAGATAAGGAAAGTAAGAAAAAATCAGTAGAAATCCAAAAAGGTGATACAGTGCTTGATGTATTGGAAGAGGTATATCCTGTTCAAGAAAACGATGGCTTCATCACTGAGATTGATGGTATTTCTCAAGATAAAGATAAAGGCATCTATTGGATGTTTGATGTTAATGGGAAACTTGGTGAAAAAGCAGCCAACCAACTTAAGGTTGAAGATGGCGATGAAATCAAATTCTATCAAAAAAAGTATAATTAAGATTCTGAACTCTGTTTCAGAGTCTTTTTTTTATAAAGTTCGGAAATAGACTTAAAAAATTGTTTGAAAAAGTCGGAAAATTGCAAAATAACTGACGATTTAAAGGAAAATAGTTTACTTTTGTTTTAAAAGTGATATGATAAAAGGGTACTACATAAAGTAAGGAGAATACGGTTTGGCTTTTAACAAATTGGAAAGCAGTAACAACCAGGAAATCATCTCTGAAGAAGTTGGTATCTTGAAAGAATTGTTGGATGATGCAACACGAGGCATGGCTGGAGAGCAAGGTCTCACAACTATCCAACATTTGGTTGAACTTTATGATGAAGGTGACTATGTGGCCCTTACACAAGCCATTTCAGAAATGACGAATGACGATATGGTCGTTGCATCACGTTATTTCTCTTTGTTACCTCTCTTGATTAATATCTCTGAGGACGTGGATTTGGCTTATGAAGTCAACCACAAGAACAATATTGATGAATCTTATCTAGGTAAGTTGTCTGAAACCTTTGATGTTGTCGCTGAAAGTGATAATGCACGTGACATTCTTGAACATGTCAATGTCGTGCCAGTTTTGACAGCTCACCCAACTCAGGTTCAACGTAAAACTATGCTTGAATTGACTAACCACATTCACGAACTTCTCCGTAAGCATCGTGATGTTAAGGCTGGTCTTATTAACAAGGATAAATGGTATGCAGATTTGCGTCGTTATGTAGAAATTATGATGCAAACAGATATCATTCGTGAGAAAAAACTTAAGGTTAAAAACGAAATCACTAACGTTATGGAGTATTACAACTCCTCATTGATTAAGGCGATTACGAACCTATCACATGAATTCAAACGTTTAGCAGTTGAAAAAGGTATTGAACTCGACAATCCAACCCCTATTACTATGGGTATGTGGATTGGTGGTGACCGTGACGGGAACCCATTTGTAACAGCAGAAACTCTTAAACTTTCTGCAACATTGCAAAGTGAAGTTATCCTCAACTACTATATCGAAAAAGTTGATAATCTTTACCGTTCATTTTCCCTCTCATCACGCTTAACTGAGGTTTCAGATACAGTAGCAGAGATGGCGAAACATTCTCCAGATACATCTGTTTATCGTGAAAATGAACCTTACCGTCGTGCTTTCAGTTACATCCAGTCTAAGTTGATTCAGACACTTCTTTTCTTTAAAGAAGGAAACTTTACCAAGGAAAGAGTTGCCAAACGTCTTTCTGAAAATGTTCGTCTGGGTTCAGCTTCAACAGGTGAAGTAGTAGCTGATTACGTGCAACAACGTCTCAGCCAAAGTCTTCAAGCTGTCTCACAACAAACAACAGAATTCTACGAAACAGCAGATGACTTCCATGATGATCTTTTGGCAATCAAAAATTCACTTCTTGAAAACGACGATGCTGTCTTGATTTCAGGTGATTTCGAAGAGCTTCTTCAAGCTGTAGAAGTCTTTGGTTTTTATCTTGCTACAATCGATATGCGTCAAGATTCAAGTGTTCATGAAGCATGTGTAGCAGAGTTGCTTAAATCTGCAAATATTGTTGATAACTATAGTGAATTAACAGAGGTTGAAAAGGTTGCTGTTCTTCTTAAAGAATTGCAAGAAGATCCTCGTACCTTGTCATCAACTAATGTGCCTAAGTCTGAAACACTTGAAAAAGAATTGGCAATCTTCCGCACTGCTCGTCTCTTGAAAGACTATATCGGTGAAGATGTCATCAAACAACATATCATTTCTCACACTGAGAGCGTTTCTGATATGTTTGAGTTGGCTATCCTTCTTAAAGAAGTTGGCTTGGTTGATACAGAACGTGCGCGTGTCCAAATTGTTCCACTTTTTGAAACTATCGAAGACTTGGAAAACTCTAATGATATCATGAAACAATATCTTGGTTATGATATCGTTAAACGTTGGATCAAGAATAGCAATAATTACCAAGAAATCATGTTGGGTTACTCAGACTCTAACAAAGATGGTGGTTACTTATCTTCAGGTTGGACGCTTTACAAAGCTCAAAACGAATTGACTAAGATTGGTGAAGAGCGTGGTATTAAGATTACCTTCTTCCATGGCCGTGGTGGTACTGTTGGTCGTGGTGGTGGCCCATCATACGATGCTATTACGTCTCAACCATTTGGTACTATTAAGGACCGTATCCGTTTGACTGAACAAGGGGAAGTTATCGGTAATAAATATGGTAATAAGGATGCTGCCTACTACAATCTTGAAATGCTTGTTTCAGCTGCCCTTGACCGTATGGTAACACGTCAAATTGCGGACCCAGATGAATTGGTTGATTTCCGTGAAATTATGGACGGTATTGTTAATGATTCTAATGTTATCTATCGTGATCTTGTCTTTGGAAACGAACATTTCTATGACTACTTCTTTGAAGCAAGCCCTATTAAAGAAGTGTCAAGCTTGAATATCGGTTCTCGTCCAGCAGCTCGTAAGACTATTACTGAGATTTCTGGTCTTCGTGCGATTCCTTGGGTATTCTCATGGTCACAAAACCGTATCATGTTCCCAGGTTGGTATGGTGTGGGTTCTGCCTTTAATCGCTTTATCCAAGCTGAAGAAGGCAACCTTGAGAAACTTCAACATATGTTTGAAACATGGCCATTCTTCCGTTCACTTTTGTCAAACGTGGACATGGTTCTTTCAAAATCAGACATGAATATCGCCTTCCACTATGCACAATTGGCAGAGAGTGAAGAAGTACGTAGTGTCTTCAATATTATTTTGGATGAGTGGCAGTTGACTAAGGATGTTATTCTTGCTATTGAAAAACATGATGGCTTCCTTGATGAAAGTCCATCGCTTAAAGCAAGTTTGGACTTCCGTTTACCATACTTCAATGTCTTGAACTACATCCAAATTGAATTGATTAAACGTCTTCGTAACAATGATTTGACCGATGACGAAATTAGCCTTATTCACATTACCATCAATGGTATTGCAACAGGTCTTCGTAACTCTGGTTAATAAAGTAAAGTTCATCACTTTGGTGGTGGGCTTTTTGTTATGGTGAAAAATCTGTTATAATAAAACCATGATTGCTATGGAAACGATTGAAAAGCTGTCCAAAGAAAAGCTCCCCATGATAACGGTCTTGGCGGGCGAGGATTTAGGGCAGTATAGTCAAGCAAAAGAAAAATTTTTAAAACAAATTGGTTTTGATTCCAGTGACTTAACCTATTCTTATTTTGATATGTCTGAGACTGATTATCAAGATGCTGAGCTCGATTTAGAAAGCATGCCTTTTTTTGCAGATGAGAAGGTGGTCATTTTTGACCATTTCACGGATATGACTACTGCTAAAAAATCGTATCTGGATGAGAAAGAGTTGAAGCGCCTTGAAAATTATTTTGAGTCTCCTGTTGAAACAACACGTCTTGTCTTAATGTCTGCAGGAAAGCTAGATGGAAAGCGTCGTTTAGTCAAACTACTCAAGCGTGATGCCATGGTGCTTGAAGCCAGTCCCTTAAAAGATGCAGAACTTAGAACCTATTTTCAAAAGCAGGCGCATCAAGAGGGGCTTACATTTGATACAGGAGTCTTTGAGGAACTTTTGATTAAGTCAAATTTTGACTTTTCAGATGTTCAAAAAAACTTAGCTTTTCTAAAGGGGTATAAAACGGAAGGAAATATCTCATCGCAAGATATTGCTGAGGCTATTCCGAAAAGTTTGCAAGATAACATTTTTGATATGACGCAACTTCTTTTGCGAGGACAGATTCAGAGTGTTCGTGAATTAGTGCATGATTTACGGCTTCAGGGTGAAGATGAGATTAAGTTGATTGCTGTGATGTTGGGACAATTTCGTACCTATTTACAGGTTAAACTCTTATCTGCTCAAGGCAAAAGTGAGCAGCAGATTGTTTCAAGTCTGTCAGATTATTTAGGGCGTAAAGTCAATCAATTTCAGGTTCGTTTTGCTCTGAGAGATAGTCGTCCCTTATCAGTAGCATTCTTAAAAAAGACGATTAAGATTTTAGTAGAGACAGATTACCAGATAAAGACAGGAACTTTAGATAAAGATTACTTGTTTGATTTAGCATTTTTAAAAATCGTATCAAACCGCTAGAGATTTGGAGTTTTCTTTGATTTTGTAAGCAAAATTTTTGAAAGCTCTACCACTTTACGGTAAAATGAAGAAAAAATGAAAAGAGGACCTTTACTATGGCAATTATCCTTCCAGACCTTCCTTACGCTTACGATGCTTTGGAACCATACATTGATGCTGAAACAATGACTCTTCACCACGATAAACACCACGCAACTTATGTAGCAAATGCTAATGCTGCTCTTGAAAAACACCCAGAAATTGGTGAAGATCTCGAAGCACTTTTGGCTGACGTGGAACAAATTCCAGCAGATATTCGTCAAGCACTTATTAATAATGGTGGTGGACACCTTAACCACGCACTTTTCTGGGAACTCTTGTCTCCTGAAAAACAAGAACCAACTGCAGAAGTAGCAGCTGCTATTAACGAAGCTTTCGGCTCATTTGAAGCCTTCCAAGAAGCTTTCACAGCAGCAGCAACAACTCGTTTTGGTTCAGGTTGGGCATGGCTTGTTGTTAACGCTGAAGGTAAGCTTGAAGTCGTTTCAACAGCTAACCAAGACACCCCTATCTCAGATGGTAAGAAACCAATCTTGGCACTTGATGTTTGGGAACATGCATATTACCTAAACTACCGTAACGTACGTCCAAACTACATCAAAGCTTTCTTTGAAATCATCAACTGGAATAAAGTTGCTGAGCTTTATTCAGCAGCTAAATAAGTTTAAAATTATCCTCACTATTGGGGATAATTTTTTTGTAATATGATTGTAAAATCTCCTTGCTTTTTAGTGAATTATAGCTTAAACTATTATTGTTATGAAAAAAAAGAAAAAACATTCAAGCAAAAAGTATAGTGGAAGCCGCCGAAAAACTAAAGATAAAAAGAAAGATTCGGTAAAACAAGACCTTCAAAAAGACGTCCAAAAAGACACTAAAGATACTAAAAAAGATGTCAAAAAAGGCGCCAAGAAAGACAAGAAAAAATCATCGAAAAAAGATGCTAAAAAGACTTCTAAAAAATCAGTAGACAAGAAGTCAGCTGAGGAAACAGTAGTACCAGTTGAACACAAGGAAAACGAAGCAAAAACTGAAACCTTGGCACTTAGAAGTAAGCGCTCTAAGAAATCTAAAGCTAAATCAAAATCATCTCGTGATGATAAAAAAGCATATCTTATCTTAGCCTTCCTAGGTGTTTTGGTAATTCTTTTGTTTGTTGCCATGCTTGCTTTAGCAGGACGTGGTAAACAAGCTGGTCACACTGGTGGCCTTGGAAATATCTTCGGATCTAGTTCTAAAGTCACTAAAAAAGAAGACAAAGAAAAAGAGGAAAAGGTAACTCCAACAAATAAATCAGCCGAAGCTAAACAAGCAGTCATGGAAGCAGATGCAGATACTATGTATGGTAATGGCTTGTATTATGATTATGCTAACATGACATTGAACCAAGTAGTTGAAGCATTTATGGCTGACCAAGGTATTGAGTCTAGCCAAATTGCCTTTTCATATAAAAATACCAAGACAAATGAGCAATTCTCTATGAATGATACTCAGCCAATGACTGCAGGATCAACTTATAAATTGCCATTAAACATGCTTGTCATGGATGAGGTTAATAAGGGTAAACTTTCTTTAACTGAACGTTTTGATATTACTAATACTGAGTATGAATACCAAGGTGAACATGATAATTATGTTGCTGCTTTCGGTGGTTCAATGACTATTCCAGAGATGCAAGAATATTCTCTTGTATACTCTGAGAATACTCCTGCCTACGCTTTGGCGGAACGCCTTGGTGGTATGGAAAAATTCTATGGTATGCTCGATAAATACGGTAAATCAAAAGGTGAAGTGAAGACTATCCAAATGCATGGTAATAAGACAACAACAGATTATTACATTCAAGTTTTGGATTATCTCTGGAAACATCAAGATAATTACAAGGATATCCTTCACTACATTGGTGAGTCATTCCCTAATGAGTACTACAAGACATATCTTCCTAATCTGACAATTTATCAAAAACCAGGTTATGTCCGTGAAGCACTTAACGTTGATGCTATCGTTATGGAAGATACACCTTATATGGTTGCAATCTATACACGTTACCTTGGTGGATCAACTGAAAATTCAGATGAAATCAGCGGTTGGGGTCTCCAACAATTAGGAATGCTCTCTTATGTCATTAATGAGTGGCACCGTGTCAATATGAACTAATAAAGAAAAGCCGAATTTATCGGCTTTTTTTCTATATAATTGAACAAAAAGTAAGAAGTACTATCCCTAGAAAAAGAAATGGGACAAATGCGATGCATTCCTTGAGATTTCTTCGTAGAAGGAAGTAAGCTAGTCCTAATAGGCAGGCAATTTCGATAATAAGTAGTATTTTTGAAAATGGGAAAATAAGGGAGGCACTTGCTAAATAGAGAAAATCTCCTTCCCCAATATTTAGATGTTTCATATAAGAAAGGGTAGCGATGGTAATCCCCAAGGCAAATGTGAGGTAGTAGTTGCCCATGAATAAGAGTGGGACTGTTCCAACTATCCAAATCAGAAGCGGATAGGATTTATGTCTCAAATCAAAAATTGATAGACAAAGGCTGAAGTAAAGAAAGTAGGTTACTTCAAGACTTAAAAAGTCATAAAAATATAGAAGGCATATTACTCCACAAAATAGTTCCATAAAGAGGTAACGAAGAGGGATAGGAGTCTGACATGAACGACATCGAGATCTTAAGAAAAGTTGTGAGAGGATAGGGATCATCTCGAAAAAACACAACTGATGCTTGCAGTGACTACAGTGACTACTAGGAAAAATAATCGACTTTTCAAGAAAACGATCACAAATTAGTCCGATAAATGAACCTAAAGAGGCTCCTAGAAAAAAATAAATAATACTTAACATACCTAATTATTCGAAAAAGAGTGAGAAAAAGCATTTTACTTGCATCTTATTTAGAAATATTATAAAATAAAAGTATAAATAATAGTAATTCTAAATAAGGAGAATTAATATGGTAGATTCAATTAAAGAAACAATCAATGAAACAGTTAACCAACAAGCTGAAACACCTTCATATACAAAAACTAAAGCAGTTTTGAATCAAGCAGTTGCTGATTTGTCTGTAGCGGCTTCAATTGTTCACCAAGTTCATTGGTATATGCGTGGTCCTGGTTTCCTCTATCTTCATCCAAAAATGGATGAATTGATGGATAGTTTGAATGCTCACCTTGATGTTGTTAGTGAACGTTTGATTACTATTGGTGGGGAACCATACTCAACTTTGGTAGAATTTTCATCTAATTCAGGCTTGACTGAAACTACTGGTACATTTGATAAACCAATGTCTGATCAAATCCAATTATTGGTTGATACATACAAATATTTGTCAGTATTGTTCCAAGTTGGTTTGGATATCACAGATGAAGAAGGAGATGCTCCTTCAAATGATATCTTCACTGCAGCTAAATCTGAAATTGATAAGACAATCTGGATGTTGACTGCAGAACTTGGACAAGCTCCAGGCTTGAGATAAGCATTTTTGAGTTAAGATGATTGTCAAGAGTTCCTCTAAAAGTGTATAATAGACGTAAAATACTTTTAGAAGAGGGGAGGCGGCGATATGTCTGAGCATCGACGTAGTCTAGGCGTTTATGAAGATGTCCTAAATCAGTTAAAAGCTAAAGGAATTCGGTTGACGGAATCTCGTAAAGCTGTTATTCGCTATTTGATGATGTCTGATCAACACCCTAGTGCAGATGTGATATATTATGACCTACTCCCTGACAATCCTGGGATGAGTTTGGCGACGGTCTATAACAACCTGAAGGTGTTGGTTGAAGAAGGGATTGTCTCTGAAATCAAGGTTAATAATGATAATACAACCTATTATGATTTTATGGGACATGACCACTTAAACATTGTTTGTGAAAAATGTGGTCACATTACTGACTTAGACTTACCGATTCCGTCTTTCAAGGAAGAGGTAGAATCACAAACTGGATTTCGCATTACTCGTGAACAGATGATTTTACATGGGATTTGCCCGAATTGTCAATAACCTGAGTCTAAATGACTTAGGTCTTTTTTGAAGTATACAATAATCTGTAAAGGTTTTCAAAACTATCTTGTCATGGCAGAAGCTTTTTGCTAAAATATTGCTATGAAAACTTTATATGACGTTCAACAGTTGTTGAAACAGTTTGGCATAGTAGTTTACCTGGGAAAAAGGCTCTATGATATCGAAATGATGAAGATTGAATTAGAAGCCCTCTACCAGAATGGTTTGGTGGACAAGGACAGCTACCTTACTGCTGAAATGATTTTACGACGTGAACATCGCATTGAAATGGAGAAAGAAAATGAGTAAAAAACTCTTGGGAATTGACCTTGGTGGAACAACTGTTAAATTTGGTATTTTGACTTCAGAAGGTGAAGTGCAAGAAAAATGGGCGATTGAAACAAATACGCTTGAAAATGGTCGTCACATCGTCCCTAACATCGTGGAGTCTTTGAAACACCGTTTGGAAATGTACGGACTTACTGCAGAAGATTTCATTGGAATTGGTATGGGTTCTCCAGGAGCTGTTGATCGTGAAAATAAAACGGTTACTGGTGCCTTCAACTTGAACTGGGCAGAAACTCAAGAAGTTGGATCTGTCATCGAAAAAGAACTCGGTATTCCATTTGCCATTGATAATGATGCTAACGTTGCTGCCCTCGGTGAACGTTGGGTTGGTGCTGGTGCTAACAATCCTGATGTTGTCTTTGTGACATTAGGAACAGGAGTTGGTGGCGGCGTTATCGCTGATGGTAACTTGATTCATGGTGTTGGCGGTGCTGGTGGTGAAATTGGCCACATTATCGTTGAGCCTGAAACAGGATTTGAATGTACTTGCGGAAACAAAGGATGCTTGGAAACTGTAGCTTCTGCAACAGGTGTCGTACGTTTGGCACGTCATTTAGCAGAAGGATATGAAGGTAACTCTTCTATTAAAGCTGCTGTAGATAATGGTGAGCAAGTAACAAGTAAAGATATTTTCGTTGCCGCTGCCGAAGGCGACAAGTTTGCTAATAGCATCGTTGACAAAGTCTCTGAATACCTAGGACTTGCAACAGCAAATATCTCAAATATTCTTAACCCAGATTCAGTTGTAATCGGTGGTGGTGTTTCAGCAGCTGGTGAATTCTTGCGTAGCCGTGTTGAAGGATACTTTACACGTTATGCATTCCCACAAGTTCGCCGTACAACAAAAGTGAAATTAGCAGAGCTTGGAAATGATGCTGGTATCATTGGAGCTGCTAGCCTTGCACTTACAATTGATAACTAATGAATGACAGAAGGTGTGTCTGACCAATTATAGGTGGACAGCACCTTTTTCTTGTTGAAAAACGTTTACAATCAGCTGAGCTCTGCCATTTTGTTGAAAATGTGGTATACTTTAAAAGTTGAAATAAAAATTAAAGAGGAAAAAATGACTAAACTTAGAGAAGATATCCGTAACGTAGCCATCATTGCCCACGTTGACCACGGTAAAACAACACTTGTTGATGAATTGTTGAAACAATCACACACTCTTGACGAGCGTAAAGAGCTTGATGAGCGTGCAATGGACTCAAACGATCTTGAAAAAGAACGTGGAATTACAATCCTTGCCAAAAATACAGCCGTTGCTTATAACGGTACGCGTATCAACATCATGGATACACCAGGTCACGCGGACTTCGGTGGAGAAGTTGAACGTATCATGAAAATGGTTGATGGGGTTGTCCTTGTTGTCGATGCCTACGAAGGTACAATGCCTCAAACACGTTTTGTGTTGAAAAAAGCACTCGAGCAAAACTTGACACCTATCGTTGTTGTTAACAAGATTGATAAACCATCAGCTCGTCCTGAAGAAGTTGTTGATGAAGTTCTTGAACTTTTCATCGAGCTTGGTGCTGATGATGATCAGTTGGAATTCCCAGTTGTGTATGCTTCAGCGATTAACGGAACATCATCATTGTCGGATAACCCTGCTGATCAAGAGCACACTATGGCTCCAATCTTTGACACTATTATTGACCACATCCCAGCTCCTGTAGATAACTCAGATGAGCCTCTTCAATTCCAAGTGTCACTTCTTGACTACAATGATTTCGTTGGACGTATCGGTATTGGACGTATCTTCCGTGGAACTGTAAAAGTTGGTGACCAAGTTACCCTTTCAAAACTTGACGGAACAACAAAGAACTTCCGTGTTACTAAACTTTTCGGTTTCTTTGGTTTGGAACGTCGTGAAATTGAAGAAGCAAAAGCTGGTGATTTGATTGCCATCTCAGGTATGGAAGACATCTTCGTTGGTGAAACAATTACACCAACTGATGCTGTTGAACCATTGCCAGTTCTTCGTATTGACGAACCAACACTTCAAATGACTTTCTTGGCTAATAACTCACCATTTGCAGGTCGTGAAGGTAAACACGTGACATCACGTAAGGTTGAAGAGCGTCTCTTGGCAGAGTTGCAAACAGACGTTTCTCTTCGTGTTGATCCAACTGATTCACCAGATAAATGGACTGTCTCAGGTCGTGGTGAATTGCACTTGTCAATCCTTATCGAAACAATGCGTCGTGAAGGATACGAACTTCAAGTATCTCGTCCAGAAGTTATCATCAAAGAAATTGATGGTGTGAAATGTGAGCCATTTGAACGTGTTCAAATTGATACTCCAGAAGAGTACCAAGGTTCTATCATCCAAGCCCTTTCAGAACGTAAAGGTGATATGCTTGATATGCAGATGGTTGGTAACGGTCAAACACGTCTTATCTTCCTCGTACCAGCTCGTGGACTTATTGGATTCTCTACTGAATTCTTGTCTATGACACGTGGTTACGGTATCATGAACCACACCTTCGACCAATACTTGCCAGTTGTTGCTGGTGAAATTGGTGGCCGTCACCGTGGTGCCCTTGTTTCTATCGATACAGGTAAAGCGACAACTTACTCAATCATGCGTATCGAAGAACGTGGTACAATCTTTGTTAACCCAGGTACTGAAGTTTATGAAGGTATGATTGTTGGTGAAAATGCTCGTGAAAATGACCTTGGTGTCAATATCACTACAGCAAAACAAATGACAAACGTGCGTTCAGCAACTAAGGACCAAACGGCTGTTATCAAGACTCCACGTATCTTGACTCTTGAAGAATCACTTGAATTCTTGGATGACGATGAGTACATGGAAGTAACGCCTGAATCTATCCGCTTGCGTAAACAAATTTTGAATAAAGCAGAGCGTGATAAAGCCAATAAACGTAAGAAAAAAGCAGCAGAAGCTGAATAATATATAGAGAGGAGAAGAGATGTTTTATCTGATTGTTGCTATATTGATTGCATCATTCTATTTCTTTATTGCACCAAAGTCGGTAAAAAACACCATGAATCTTCTCTTTGTCATGGCTACCTTAGCATTGCTCCTACTTTTAGCAGTGCTATCAATCATTAAATTCTTCAGTTTACCTGGTGAGTTCTTTGTTACGGTGGGAATGCTTGTATTGAGCTATTTCACCTTGAAAGATTTTTTCGCTATGTCAGAGCTTAATCATGAAAAAGCTGAACATGAAGATAAATAAGTAGCATGAGATTAAAAGTCAATCGAATAGATTGGCTTTTTCTTTTGCCAAGAAGAGGTAACTCCTTGAAATAGCTTGGGATAAAGGGTAAAATGATTATGATACAATTTGAGAGAATGGACGAATTATGAAATCAGTAACACAATTTGAAAATAAAAAAGTTTTGGTCCTTGGTTTGGCTAAATCTGGTGAAGCAGCTGCCCGCCTATTGGCTAAGTTGGGTGCTATTGTCACAGTAAATGATGGGAAACCATTTGAGGAAAATCCATCAGCACAGACGCTTCTTGAAGAAGGGATTAAGGTTGTCTGTGGCGGACATCCTCTTGAACTATTGGATGAAAATTTTGAATTAATGGTGAAAAATCCTGGAATTCGTTATGACAATCCAATGGTAGCTCGTGCACTTGAAAAAGGCATTCCTGTTTGGACTGAAGTGGAATTAGCTTACCTAGTATCTGAAGCACCTATTATCGGTATTACAGGCTCAAATGGTAAGACAACAACGACAACTATGATTGCTGATGTCCTAAACCATGGTGGCAAATCGGGTGTCTTGTCTGGAAATATCGGTTTCCCTGCGTCAGAAGTTGCACAGTCAGTTACTGCTCAAGATACCTTAGTTATGGAATTGTCTTCTTTCCAATTGATGGGGATTGACAGCTTCCATCCACATATTGCTGTGATTACTAACTTGATGCCGACACATATTGACTATCATGGTAGTTTTGAAGAATATGTGGCTGCTAAATGGAATATTCAAAATCAGATGACTGCGGATGATTTTGTTGTTTTGAACTTCAATCAAGATTTAGCTAAGGAATTGGCTACACAAACTAAAGCACAAGTAGTTCCATTCTCAACAGTGGAAAAAGTAGATGGTGCCTATCTTGAAAATGGTGGTCTCTACTTCAAAGGTGAATTAGTGATGCAAGCCGATGAGATTGGCGTTCCTGGTAGTCACAATGTTGAAAATGCCTTGGCAACTATAGCTGTAGCAAAATTGTCAGGTATTTCAAACCAAGCTATCAAGGAAACTCTCGCAAGCTTTGGTGGGGTTAAGCACCGTCTCCAATTCGTTGACACTATCGATGAAGTGAAATTCTATAATGATAGTAAGTCAACAAACATTTTAGCGACACAAAAAGCACTTTCTGGTTTTGATAATAGCAAAGTCATTTTGATTGCCGGTGGTTTGGACCGTGGTAATGAATTTGATGAACTCATTCCTGACATTACTGGTCTTAAGAAAATGGTGATTTTAGGAGAATCAGCTCCCCGTGTCAAACGTGCTGCTGATAAAGCGGGCGTGACTTATCTTGATGCCAAAGATGTGGCAGATGCGACACGTATTGCTTTTGATCAAGCAAGTGCAGGAGATGTTGTCTTGTTGAGCCCTGCAAACGCAAGTTGGGATATGTACAAGAATTTCGAAGTGCGTGGTGACGAATTTATCACAACTGTTGAGCAATTGAAGGGATAGTCTATGGCAAAAGCGAAAAAGATTGTTTTTACCGGTGGTGGAACCGTTGGACATGTGACTTTAAATCTTATCTTAATTCCAAAATTTCTCAAAGATGGATGGGAAGTGCACTATATCGGTGACAAGCACGGGATTGAACATGAGCAGATTGATAAATCTGGCTTAGATGTGACTTTCCATAGTATTGCTACAGGTAAACTACGTCGTTATTTCTCATGGCAAAATATGTTGGATGTCTTTAAAGTTGGTTGGGGGATTCTACAGTCTATTGCAATTATTGCCAAGATTCACCCCCAAGCACTCTTTTCAAAGGGTGGATTTGTCTCAGTGCCACCGGTAATTGCTTCTAAATTATTAGGAGTTCCTGTATATGTGCATGAGTCTGACCTTTCTATGGGCTTGGCCAATAAAATTGCCTATAAATTTGCGACTACTATGTTTACGACTTTTGAACAATCAAAAGGATTGGCAAAGACAAAACATGTAGGTGCTATTACAAAGGTAGGAATGGCGACATCTAATCAGTCTGGTGCCCTTGATAAGATTAAAGAACAGTTTGATGACAACTTAAAAACTGTCCTTTTCATTGGTGGTTCAGCTGGTGCAAAGGTATTTAATGATTTTATTAGTAATACTCCACAGCTGACTGAAAAATATAATGTCATTAATATTTCTGGGGACTCTTCATTGAATACCTTAGAACGTCATCTTTATAGAGTTGATTATGTGACAGATTTGTACCAACCTCTTATGGATACGGCAGATTTAGTTGTAACTCGTGGTGGCTCAAATACGATTTTCGAATTGTTGGCTATGAAAAAACTTCATTTAATTATTCCTTTAGGGAAAGAAGCTAGCCGAGGAGACCAACTTGAAAATGCTGCCTATTTTGAACGAAAAGGCTACGCACGTCAATTACAGGAAACAGAATTAAGTTGGGAAACCTTGAATCATGAGCTTGAACAACTTGTTGAACATGCAGAGACTTACAAAGAAGCGATGGCTAAATCTGAGGAAATCACTTCTCCTGATGATTTTTATAACCTATTAGTGACTAGTATTTCAAAAAAATAAAGGAATTTCATGGCAAAAAAGGATCAAGAATCACAAGAAAAACAAGTTCTCACAGAGTGGCAGAAGAGAAATCTCGAATTTTTGAGAAAAAAAGAAACCGAAGATTCTGAAGAATTTGCGAATGGAAAGGTCGTTCATTCACAAGAAGCGACTTCAAATGAGAGCCAGCCACCAGTGAAAAAGAAGGTTAAAAAGAAAAAAAAGACCAAAAGGAAGAAACGAAAAAAAGGTAATACAACTAGTAATATTCCAATTGCACAACAAAATCTTGCAGGACTAGTTGTTTTTATCGCTGCACTCCTAATCGTATTTTCACTTTTCTTTATTTCACCTTGGTCAAAACAAAAGGTTCTCACTGTATCAGGAACAAAAAATGCTTTACCAGAAGATGTGAAAGTTGCAAGTGGTATTCTTGATACAGACTATATCACTCATGTCTTTTTCAACCAAGGAAAGGTTGCATCAACTGTTGAAAAAACTAATGTTTGGGTTAAAAAGGCTACAGTTACATATAGT
Source organism: Streptococcus sp. HMSC078H03 (assembly GCF_001808655.1). NCBI lineage: Bacteria > Bacillati > Bacillota > Bacilli > Lactobacillales > Streptococcaceae > Streptococcus > Streptococcus sp. HMSC078H03. Next base: position 130,837 of record NZ_KV794113.1, on the reverse strand, counting down.
TTTCCAAATCAATTTAATATTGCAGTAAAAGAATACCCAATCGTGGCTTATCGTCAAACTACAAATGGTTATGTTTCTATTCTTCAAAGTGGTAAGACAGGAGGAACAGTTTCAACTAGTAATCTACCTGATAAATTCATCACCTTAAAGATGGATGACGAGAAGAAAATCGAAGAGTTAGTAAAAGAATTAAATAAACTTGATACAAAAATCAAGAATAATATTCAAATTATTAATCTTACGCCTACTAAAGCAACTTCAGATTTACTAACGATTGAGCTGTATGATGGCAATTCCATTCGTGTTCCACTTTCTCAATTAACAGTTAAGCTTCCTTACTACGAGAAAATTAAGAGTCAACTTTCAGATGGAAGTATTGTAGATATGGAAGTTGGACTTTATACAACGACTCCTGAAGTTGAATCATCAAAAACTGATGGGGATAAAAAGAAAGATAAAGATAAGACTGATAAAAAAGAAGAAAATGCAACTTCTGAAGAAGGTCAAGATACTACAACATCAACGGAACAGCATTCTGAAGAAGAAACTAATTCTGAAAATTCAGGTATTCAAACAGAAGAAAATCCACCAGTTGGTCAGGAAACAATTCATCGGACTTCCCCTGCTCAAGGCTAATATTGAATAATAAAAAACGTAAAATGCTGACATTTTACGTTTTTTTATGGTACAATAGTATCCGAATAATTCTGTTTTTATACAGTTTACAAAGATATTGAATGGAAAGATTGAGAGGTCGAGTGAATGGCTAGAGATGGCTTTTTTACAGGATTAGATATAGGAACTAGCTCGATTAAGGTTCTTGTTGCTGAGTTTATTGATGGATCAATGAATGTCATCGGAGTAAGTAATGTTAAGAGTTCTGGTGTGAAAGATGGCATCATTGTTGACATTGACGCTGCAGCGAAATCAATCAAAACAGCTATTGAACAAGCAGAAGAAAAAGCTGGGATTGTTATTGAGCAAGTGAACGTTGGGCTTCCAGCTAATCTTCTTCAAATTGAGCCTACACAAGGTATGATTCCTGTAACAAGTGAATCAAAAGAAATCAAAGATGAAGATGTTGAAAGTGTTGTTCGCTCAGCCTTGACAAAGAGCATTACACCTGAGCGTGAGGTTATCTCACTAGTTCCTGAAGAGTTTATTGTTGATGGCTTCCAAGGAATTCGTGATCCTCGTGGAATGATGGGGATTCGTCTTGAAATGAGAGGTCTCATATACACAGGTCCAACAACAATTCTTCACAACCTTCGTAAGACAGTTGAACGTGCTGGTATTCAAGTAGAGAATATTATCATCTCTCCTCTTGCAATGACACGTGCTGTTCTAAATGAAGGTGAACGTGAGTTTGGTGCTACTGTTATTGATATGGGTGGCGGTCAAACAACTGTTGCAAGCATGCGTGCTCAAGAACTTCAATTTACCAATATTTATTCTGAAGGTGGCGAGTACATCACTAAGGATATTTCAAAAGTTTTGAAGACTTCAATGCAGATTGCTGAAGCACTTAAGTTCAATTTTGGTAATGCAGATATTGAAGAAGCAAGCGAAACAGAAACTGTCCAAGTAGAAGTTGTAGGTGAGAATTCACCAGTTGAGATTACAGAAAAATACCTTGCTGAGATTATCTCAGCTCGTGTGAAGCATATCCTTGATAGAGTTAAACAAGACTTGACTCGAGGACGTCTACTTGATTTGCCTGGTGGCATTGTCCTTGTAGGTGGAACAGCTATCATGCCAGGTGTGGTTGAAGTTGCTCAAGAAATTTTTGAGACAAATGTTAAACTTTACGTGCCAAATCAAGTTGGTATCCGTAATCCAATGTTTGCAAATGTGATTAGTCTTGTTGAGTATGTTGGTCTTCTTACAGAAGTTGATATCATTGCACAACAGGCTGTGTCTGGTGAAGAGTATCTTCGTCGTAAACCAATCGACAATGAGGCTCCTGCCTTGAGTTTTGATAGAACTCCTGCTCCAGCACCTCGAGTGGCTCCTCAGCCAAGTCCTGTTCCAGTTGAGAACACCATTGAGGTACCTCTGCCAGTTGAAGAAGAAAATCATGAACAAAAACAAAAACTTGGTGATCGTGTTCGTGGTATTTTCGGCAGTATGTTTGATTAATTGAATCTAGTAAAAGCGAGGAAATAAAATGAGTTTTTCATTTGATAGCGCATCAGTTCAAGGTGCGGTAATTAAAGTTATCGGTGTCGGTGGAGGTGGCGGAAACGCCATCAACCGAATGATTGAAGAAGGTCTTGCTGGTGTTGAATTTATTGCAGCTAATACTGATATTCAAGCACTCAGCTCTTCTAAAGCAGAAACAGTTATCCAATTGGGTCCTAAATTGACTCGTGGCCTTGGTGCCGGAGGTCAACCTGAAGTTGGTCGTAAGGCAGCTGAAGAAAGTGAAGAAACACTTACAGAAGCACTTACAGGAGCTGATATGGTCTTTATCACTGCTGGTATGGGTGGTGGCTCTGGTACAGGGGCAGCACCAGTTATTGCACGTATTGCGAAAAGCTTGGGTGCATTGACAGTTGCAGTTGTGACACGTCCATTTGGATTTGAAGGTAACAAACGTGGTGCCTTCGCTGTCGAAGGTATTCAAGAATTGCGTGAGCAAGTTGATACCCTTCTTATTATCTCTAACAATAACCTTCTTGAAATCGTTGATAAGAAAACACCACTTCTTGAAGCTCTTAGTGAAGCAGATAATGTTCTTCGTCAAGGGGTCCAAGGTATTACGGACCTTATCACTAACCCAGGTTTGATCAACCTCGACTTTGCCGATGTGAAAACAGTTATGGCAAATAAAGGTAATGCACTTATGGGTATTGGTATTGGTTCAGGTGAAGAACGTATTGTTGAAGCTGCGCGCAAAGCAATCTATTCACCACTTCTTGAAACTACTATTGATGGTGCAGAAGATGTTATCGTTAACGTAACTGGTGGTCTTGATATGACGCTTACAGAAGCAGAAGAAGCATCTGAAATTGTTGGTCAAGCAGCTGGTAGCGGTGTTAACATTTGGCTTGGTACATCAATCGATGATACATTGAAAGATGAAATCCGTGTAACTGTTGTTGCAACTGGAGTTCGTCAAGATCGTGCTGAAAAAGTATCTGGTATGAAAGCTCAGCCACGTAAAGTGACTACAGCTCCTTCACAACCATCAGCTCCTGCTCAACAAGTTGTTCAAGAAGAGCAACGTCCAGTTTCTCAACCTTCATTTGAACGTCAACCAAATTTTGACTATAATGAAACACCTTCAATGCCTCAAGCAGGAGTTCGTCCTGCAGCGGCAGCTCCTCAACAAGAGCAGTCAGCTTTTGGTAATTGGGATTTGAGACGTGATAATATTTCTCGTCCTGAAACTGGTCAACTAGATAGTCAATTGACTATGTCTACATTCTCAAGTGATGTTGAAGATGATGATGAATTGGAGACACCACCATTCTTTAAAAATCGTTAATAATGACTATAGAAGAGAATAAAAATAATGTTTATCAAGCGGTAAAAAGAGCTTGTGAAAATGCTAATCGCTCTAGCGATGACGTCAATATTGTTGCCGTAACCAAATATGTTTCAAGTGATGTCGCTGAAGAATTGGTTAAAACGGGAATCAAGCACATTGCTGAAAATCGCGTTGATAAATTCTTAGATAAGTATCAAGCTTTAAAAAATTATGATTTGACTTGGCACCTTATTGGTACCCTGCAACGTCGTAAAGTAAAGGATGTTATTAATTTAGTTGATTATTTTCATGCTTTGGATTCTGTTAAATTGGCAGAGGAAATTCAAAAGCGTGCCGACCACACCATTAATTGCTTCCTACAAGTTAACGTTTCAGGTGAAGAGTCAAAACATGGTTTTTCACCTGAAGAACTTGATACTGTTCTAAAACAAATTGAAAATCTTGATAAGATTTGTATAGTTGGACTCATGACTATGGCTCCAATTGATGCAGATGCTCAAGAACTTGATAAGATTTTTGCTGAGACAAATGAACTTAGACAATCAATTCAAGAGAAAAAACTAAAGAATGTTCCTTGTGATCAGTTAAGCATGGGGATGAGTCGAGACTATGACATGGCTATTCAGAATGGATCAACCTTTGTCAGAATAGGCAGTGCATTCTTTAAAGAGAACGGAGAATAACCTTATGGCATTAAAAGACGCAATTGATAAAATTGTTTCATATTTTGATACCGACGAAGTAACAGATTATGAAGATGCTGCTAAAGAAGAGGCTAAAGAACGTCCAGTGAAAGCACAGAAACCTGTGCAGACACAACCTCCTCGTCAGCAACGTCAACCTGAGCGTTCTCAGGCAACAGTCCCTCCTCGTCGCCAACATGTTCATTCAGACTTACAGGAAACTCAAGTCCTTCGTAGTTTACCTCTGAGTCGTTCACAAGCAAATCAGGGACCACAACAAATGAATACAACTAAAACAACAATTGCAATTAAATATCCTAAAAAGTATGAAGATGCTCAGGAAATTGTAGAACTATTGATTGAAAACGAATGTGTTTTAATCGATTTTCAATATATGTTGGAAGCGCAAGCTCGTCGTTGTCTTGACTTTATTGATGGTGCTAGCAAGGTACTTACAGGCAACTTACAAAAAGTTGGCTCTTCAATGTATTTGCTTACGCCAATTAATGTCGTTGTTGACATCGAAGAGATTGGGTTGGCACATGGCAACCAAGAAGCTAATTTTGACTTCGACATGAAGAGACGTTAAGCGATGTCAGTATTACTTTATGTTATTTGGGCACGTGTTGTTAACGTGATAGAGATTCTTCTTGTAGTCTATGCTTTGTTGTCCTGGTTTCCAGGAGCTTATGATACTAGCCTTGGAAGAATCATTAGACAAATTGTTCAACCGATTCTCGCACCATTTCGTCGCCTGAATTTATCTTTTGCTGGTATTGATTTTTCAATATTGGTAATTGTACTTCTACTAAACTTTTCACTTAGAATTCTTAGATTTATTCTACTCTGATGTCAGATATTAAAAATATTGAACAACATTACTCGTTAGATGAACGTCCTTTTCTAGAGAAGGTTAGGGGATTTTGTCAATTAGTTGATGATAGGTACAGTCCTTACTTAACTGATTTCTTGAATCCTCGTGAAATTCAGATTGTTGAAGAGTTAGCTCATTACTACAATTTAAAATTTTTTGTGAGTTCTACTCTTGAATCTGAAGAGTATGGAAGAGTTATTCTTGCTCCCGAATATTACGAGCTTGATGACGATGACTTTGAAATTAAACGACTAGAAATCTCTTATGCGAGACAGTTCAATAAATTGACACACCCAAAAGTTTTGGGAGCACTGATTAATCAACTTGGTCTTGACCGTCAAGTATTTGGAGATATTATTCTTGATGAAGAAGGACGCGTTCAATTTTCCATTGCTTCTCATTTAGCAAGTTATGCGATAATGACTATCACTAAGATTGGTAATGTTTCGGTTACTCTAAAAGAAGTAAGTAAAGACGATTGGATTTCAAATCAAGAAAATTATTCACAATCTTTTGTCTTACTTTCCAGTATGCGTCTTGATAATGTGTTGGCAACGGTATTAAACCTATCCCGTTCTAACGCCTTAAAACTTATTGCTTCTGGAAAAGTTAAATTAAATTATAGACAAATTGAGAAGGCTAATCAGACGGTTATGATTGGTGATATGGTTTCGGTTAGAGGGTACGGTCGATTTCGACTAGCTCAACAAGACGGATTTTCAAAGTCCGGGAAAGCTAAAATCGTTATTGAAAGTCTGTTAAGACGGAGAAAAAAGTAGTTATTTAATTTAAACCATCAGATATGGTAATGAAAAATAAAGGAGGCCTGTAATGGCTATTACAGCACTTGATATTAAAGATAAACAGTTTACAACTAAATTTCGTGGATATAATGAGCAAGAAGTTGATGAATTTCTTGATATTATTGTAGATGATTACGAAGATTTGGTTCGTGACAATCGTGAACTTGCTGCTCGTGTAAAAGAGCTTGAAGAAAAATTGGCTTATTTTGATGAAATGAAAGAATCATTGAGTCAATCAGTTATTTTGGCTCAAGAAACAGCTGAAAAAGTTAAAGCTTCAGCGGCTGATGAATCAGCTAACTTGATTAATAAGGCTAACTTCAATGCTACTCATTTGGTTGAAGAAGCTAAATCTAAGGCATCTGAAATTCTTCGTGATGCAACAGATGAAGCCAAACGTGTTGCTATCGAAACAGAAGAACTTAAGCGTCAAAGTCGTGTCTTCCACCAACGCCTATTGGCTGCAGTTGAAGGTCAGCTTAGCTTGGCAAGTGCTCCAGAATGGGGTGAATTGTTGCAACCAACAGCTATTTATCTTCAAAATTCAGATGCTGCCTTTAAAGAAGTTGTTGAAAAAGTTTTGGATGAACATGTACCTGATTCAAATGATGCAGCTTCATTTGATGCAACTCGTCAATTCACTCCTGATGAAATGGCTGAACTTCAACGTCGTGTTGCTGAAAGTAATAAACAAGTTGAAGATTTCTCTAGTCCAGAAGTTGATGAAACAAACGAAGTTGTTTCAACTCCAGTTGATTTTGGTATTCCAGACACTTTCGAGAGTGAAGTAGCAGATTTCCCAACTTCAGCACCAGTAGATGAAGATTTTGATTTGCAACCTGAGTCAACAGGTGAAATTAATCTTAACGAAACACAAACGTTTAAATTGAATATTAGCGAATAAGAAAAATACAACTTACCAAGTATATTAACAGCGAGTGGGAGATGGTGTGAGTCCCACATTCCCTATTTGGATAGTTATCATTTTCAAGCATTCTAACTGAACTAAGTAAGTTAGAAGGATGGTCCTCCTTACGGACATATGAGGGAGCAAATGTTTTTTGCTCTGAATTAAGGTGGTACCACGAGCTTTCGTCCTTTTTGATGAAGGCTCTTTTTATTTAGTATATTAATTTAAAGAGGAGATATAATGAAACTCAAAGAAACCTTAAATCTAGGTAAGACAGCTTTTCCAATGCGAGCTGGACTTCCTAACAAAGAACCAATCTGGCAAAAAGAGTGGGAAGATGCTAAGATGTATCAACGTCGTCAAGAGTTGAACCAAGGTAAACCTCACTTCACTCTTCATGATGGTCCTCCGTATGCCAATGGTAATATTCACGTTGGACATGCGATGAATAAAATTTCTAAGGATATCATTGTTCGTTCAAAATCAATGTCTGGTTTCTATGCTCCTTACGTTCCTGGTTGGGATACGCATGGTCTTCCAATTGAACAAGTATTGGCAAAACAAGGTGTGAAACGTAAAGAACTTGATCGTGCTGAATACCTTAAGATGTGTCGTGATTATGCACTTTCACAAGTTGACAAACAACGTGAAGATTTCAAACGTCTTGGTGTTTCGGCTGATTGGGATAACCCATATGTTACTTTGACACCAGACTATGAGGCTGCACAAATCCGTGTCTTTGGTGAGATGGCTAAAAAAGGTTACATCTATCAAGGTGCAAAACCAGTTTATTGGTCATGGTCATCAGAATCAGCACTTGCTGAAGCTGAAATCGAGTACCATGATTTAGTTTCAACTTCCCTTTACTATGCCAATAAGGTTAAGGATGGTAAAGGAGTGCTAGACACAGATACATATATCGTAGTTTGGACAACAACACCATTTACAGTAACAGCTTCACGTGGTTTGACTGTTGGTGCTGATATTGAATACGTTCTCGTAAAACCTGCTGGAGAAGACCGCAAATTTGTCGTTGCTTCTGAATTACTTAATAGTCTTTCTGAGAAATTTGGTTGGACTGATGTGGAAGTACTTCAGTCATACCGTGGAGAAGAATTGAATCAAATCGTCACTGAACACCCATGGGATACAGAAGTTGATGAGCTTGTTATCCTTGGTGATCACGTAACTACAGATTCAGGTACAGGTATCGTCCATACGGCTCCTGGTTTTGGTGAGGATGACTATAACGTAGGTATCGCTAATGGCCTTGAAGTTGCCGTAACCGTTAATGAGCGTGGTACTATGATGGAAAATGCTGGTCCTGATTTTGAAGGTCAGTTCTACGATAAAGTGGCTCCAATTGTTATGGAAAAACTCGATGATTTGCTCCTTGCTAAAGAAGAAATCTCACACTCATACCCATTTGACTGGCGTACGAAGAAACCAATCATCTGGCGTGCCGTACCACAATGGTTTGCTTCTGTTTCTAAATTCCGTCAAGAGATTTTGGATGAGATTGAAAAAGTTAAATTCCATTCTGAGTGGGGTAAAGTTCGTCTCTACAACATGATTCGTGACCGTGGTGACTGGGTAATCTCTCGTCAGCGTGCTTGGGGTGTGCCACTCCCAATCTTCTATGCTGAAGATAAAACACCAATCATGGCTGAAGAAACAATCGAACATGTGGCCAAACTTTTCGAAGAGCACGGTTCAGTTATTTGGTGGGAACGTGATGCCAAAGATCTTCTTCCAGAAGGTTTTACACATCCTGGCTCACCAAACGGCGAGTTTACTAAAGAAACTGACATTATGGACGTATGGTTTGACTCAGGCTCATCATGGAACGGTGTTGTTGTTAACCGTCCTGAGTTAACTTATCCAGCTGACCTCTATCTCGAAGGTTCAGACCAATACCGTGGATGGTTTAATTCATCTCTTATTACATCTGTTGCCAACCATGGTGTTGCACCATATAAGCAACTCTTGTCTCAAGGTTTTGCGCTTGATGGTAAGGGTGAGAAGATGTCTAAATCGCTTGGTAACACAATTGCTCCTAGTGATGTTGAGAAACAATTTGGTGCTGAAATTCTGCGTCTTTGGGTAACAAGTGTTGATACAACTAATGACGTTCGTATCTCAATGGATATCCTTAGCCAAGTATCAGAATCTTATCGTAAGATTCGTAACACACTTCGTTTCTTGATTGCTAATACATCTGACTTCAATCCAACAACTGATGCAGTAGCCTTTGAAGACTTGCGTTCTGTAGATCAGTACATGACTATTCGATTTAACCAATTAGTTAAGACTATTCGTGATGCCTATGCAAACTTTGAATTCTTAACTATCTACAAAGCCTTAGTTAACTTTATTAACGTTGAGTTGTCTGCTTTCTATCTTGATTTTGCTAAAGATGTTGTTTACATTGAAAGTGCAGAATCACTTGAACGTCGTCAAATGCAAACAGTCTTCTACGATATTCTTGTCAAGATTACAAAACTATTGACACCAATTCTTCCTCACACTGCAGAAGAAATTTGGTCATATCTTGAATTTGAAACAGAAGACTATGTTCAATTGTCAGAGTTGCCAGAAGCAGAAGATTTCGCTGGTCAAGATGCACTTCTTGAAAAATGGAATGCCTTCATGGATTTCCGTAGCCAAGCTCAAAAAGCTTTGGAAGAAGCACGTAATGAAAAAGTTATCGGTAAATCGCTTGAAGCTCATTTGACCATCTATCCTAATGCTGAAGTCAAAGAACTTCTTGAAGGTTTGAACACTAACCTTGCTCAACTTTTGATTGTTTCAGCATTGACTATTGCTGAAGGAGATGCTCCTGAGTCTGCTGTAAGCTTTGAAGGTGTAGCATTCACAGTAGAACGTGCTGAAGGTGATGTATGTGATCGTTGCCGTCGTATCGATCCAACTACCAAAGAACGTAGCTACAATGCGACTATCTGTGATCACTGTGCTAGCATTGTTGAAGAAAACTTTGCTGAAGGTGTCGCAGAAGGTTTTGAAGTAAAAGCAAAATAAAATAAAAAGAGTTCAATTTGAACTCTTTTTCTGTTTGTTTTTCTAATATAGTATTGAACACAATAAAAAAACTAGCTCAGCTAGTTTTTTCTTATAGTCCGTAGTTATAATCATCGTCTTGCATGGCTTCAACAGTCCCTAGAAGGTAACCATTACCAACTTGAGAGAAGAAGTCGTGGTTAGATGTTCCTGTAGAAATACCATTCATAACGATTGGGTTAACATCGTTCGCACTATCTGGGAAGAGTGGATCTTGTCCTAGGTTCATGAGAGCCTTGTTGGCGTTATAACGTAGGAAAGTCATGACTTCCTCAGTCCATCCAACAGCATCATAAAGAGATTTAGTGTAGAGCTCTTCATTTTCATACAATTGGTAGAGAAGATCATACATCCATTCACGGAAACTTTCTTGCTCTTCTTCAGGTAATTCGTTGAACCCTAGTTGGAATTTATAGCCAATATAGGTTCCGTGAACAGATTCGTCACGGATAATGAGCTTGATGATTTCAGCGACGTTAGCCAGCTTGTTATTACCAAGATAATAGAGTGGAGTAAAGAACCCTGAATAGAAAAGGAATGTTTCAAGATATGTTGAAGCAACCTTTTTCTGAAGAGGTGTTCCATTTTCATAGATATCGTTAATGATTTTCGCCTTGGTTTGTAGGTATTCGTTACTGTTAGTCCACTCGAAAATTTCTTCAATTTCAGATTTAGTATTCAAAGTTGAGAAGATTGAAGAGTAAGATTTCGCGTGAACAGATTCCATGAACTGAATGTTGTTCAATACAGCTTCTTCATGAGGTGTACGGACGTCTGCACGAATGGCTTCAACACCAGTTTGAGATTGCATGGTATCTAGCAAGGTTAAACCACCGAAAACTTTTCCAACTAAATCCTTTTCTTCAGCTGAAAGTTTACGCCAGTCATCAAGGTCATTTGAAAGTGGGATACGTGTATCTAGCCAAAATTGTTCGGTCAATTTTTCCCAAGTAGATTTATCAATCGCATCTTCGATTTCATTCCAGTTAATGGCTTTGTAGTAAGTTTCCATTAGAAACCTCTTTCTTTATTGATGTCGTTACTATTTTATCATAATTCAAAATCATGATATAGTTTTTTGAGTTGATCTATTAAAAAAGTCGGCGAACCGACCTTTTAATGCATTTTGTAAATAAGAGTAGCGAGGTTGTTATCGTTAAATCACCATCTTAGATGACACAGCTTTCACATTGGTTAGAACCAACCTCTTCACCGTCATCTGTATAAGTACGGATGTAGTAGATTGATTTAATTCCCTTGTTAAAGGCGTAGTTACGAAGGATAGAAAGGTCACGAGTCGTTTGTTTATTTTCTGTTTTCCATTCGTAAATTTCTTTTGGTAACTCACTACGCAAGAATAGGGTTAATGACAAACCTTGATCAACGTGTTCAGTTGCAGCGGCATAAACGTCGATAACTTTACGCATGTCCATGTCGTAGGCTGAAGTGTAGAAAGGAATTGTGTCTGTTGAAAGACCGTTGGCTGGATAGTAGATTTTTCCGATTTTCTTTTCTTGACGTTCTTCAATACGTTGTGTGATTGGATGGATAGAAGCCGAACAGTCGTTAATGTAAGAGATTGAGCCATTTGGCGCAACAGCCAAACGGTTTTGATGGTAGAGTCCATCTTTCTTAACGAGTTCACGTAGTTCTTCCCAATCTTTGGCTTGTGGGATGAAGTGACCATCGAAAAGTTCTTTGATACGGTCAGATTTAGGAACGTATTGGCCTGTAACGTATTTATCAAAGTAAGAACCATCAGCATATTTTGATTTTTCAAAACCGACAAAGGTTTCTTGACGTTCGCGGGCAATATTGTTAGATTCAACCAAGGTCCAGTAGTTCATAAGCATGAAGTAGATATTAGTGAATTCAACAGATTCGGGGCTACCATACTCGATATGGTGTTTAGCAAGGTAAGAGTGAAGTCCCATAGCTCCTAAACCAAAGGTATGAGCTTGTTGGTTACCATTTTTGATGGATGGTACAGCATCAATACTTGAACTATCTGTAACAAAGGTAAGTGCACGTGTCATAGCCTTAATCGAACGTCCGAAGTCAGGAGATGTCATCATGTTAAGGATATTAGTTGATCCAAGGTTACATGAAATATCTGTACCGAGTTTGACAAACTCTTGTGCATCGTTAAGTTCACTTGGTGTTTGAACTTGGAGAATTTCAGAACAGAGGTTGGACATGACGATCTTACCATCAATTGGGTTGTGTCGATTGGCTGTATCAACATTGACAATATATGGATAACCTGATTCTTGTTGGAGTTTAGAAATTTCAGTTTCTAGCTCACGTGCATTAATCTTGGTTTTTGTAATATTGGGATTGGCCACCAACTCATCATACATAGCTGTAATATCAATGTAGTTATATGGTTTACCATACTCTTTTTCGACTGAGTAAGGGCTGAAGAGGTACATATCTTCATTATTACGTGCCAACTCGTAGAATTTATCTGGAACTGTAACACCAAGTGACAGTGTCTTAACACGCACCTTCTCATCAGCATTCTCTTTCTTAGTAGAAAGGAAGGCAAGGATATCTGGGTGGAAAACATCCAGGTAAACAACACCAGCACCTTGACGTTGGCCAAGTTGGTTTGAGTAAGAGAAGCTATCTTCGAAAAGCTTCATAACAGGTACGACACCAGAGGCTGCCCCAGCGTATCCTTTGATAGGAGCACCAGCTTCACGTAGGTTGGATAGGCTAATACCTACCCCACCACCAATACGTGATAACTGGAGGGCCGAGTTGATAGAACGTCCGATAGAATTCATGTCATCCGTTACTTGAATAAGGAAACATGACACGAGTTCTCCACGACGACTGCGTCCAGCATTTAAAAATGAAGGTGTAGCAGGTTGATAACGTTGGTGAATCATTTCGTTAGCAAGGTCACTAGCAAGGTTTTCATCACCATCAGCAAAGTAAAGGGCGTTGAATAGAACACGATCTTCAATGCTTTCGAGGTAAGACTCGCCATCGTTTGTTTTGAGGGCATATTGTTGGTAGAACTTGTAGGCTGCCATGAAAGATTGGAAGCGGAATTTTTGAGAATGAATTTCTGCAGACAATTTTTCGATGAAAGCAGGTTCGTATTTACCGATGAATTCAGACTCGATATAATCGTTCTCAATCAAATAATTAATTTTATCTGTGATGCTGTTGAATGCCATTGAATTTGGCTTAACGTTTTCAAGGAAGAAGGCACGAAGTGCTTCTTTGTCCTTATGCAAAGGAATTTGACCGTTAACAGGACGGTTAATTTCGTTGTTGAGGCGGAAGTATGAGACATCGCCAAGATTTTTTAAAGACATAATACAGATACCAGGCTCAGTTTAATAGTATATTAAGGTTAAAACATTAAACTAAGCAAACAAGTTCCTTTCTATTTAAAAACTTGATAATTAAAGGATTTCTTTAAGTTTAGTCGGTTGAAAACCTGAAAAAACGATATCGCCTGCTTCAATAACTGGAGCAGCAGTGAAACCAAGACTTTTTACGTAATCGATTTTTTCTGGCTGTTCATCAATGTTGATTTCTTCGAAATCAGCACCTTCCTTTTCCAGGAATTTTTTAGTCATTTTGCACTGCATGCAGTTGTTTTTAGAAAACAATGTAATCTTTGCCATTGCAAATACTCCTTTATAAAAAGATTTTAAGTGGCCAAGAGAGCCACTTTTTAACTTTATATAGAATACCCAAAATATTGGGAAAAATCAAGAGGTTGAACCGACAAAATACAATATTTTGTGTTTAGTATTGAAACACAACCCTATATCTTGTGTTTTAAAGGCTTTTTTAAGTTTCCTAAATTAAATAGGATTTGTTTATGGAATTGACTAAAAAAGAAATATCTCACCTCTGATGTTATATAATATAACATCAAAATGCCAATTCTATTTGTTTTTTCAAAAAAAACAGTGTAGAATAAAGAAAATTTTTAACTAATGGAGGTTCAAGTATGCAAGAATACTGTTCAAATCTAACTGTAAATGGTAAGACATTCTCTTTCTATGATCTCGAAAAAGCAGCAAAATCTCATGATGTTAAGGTCGGAGAGCTACCTTATACCATTCGAATAATACTTGAAAGTCTCCTCCGAAAAAAAGATGGCGAGGATGTTAAGGAATCTCACATTTCTGATCTAATGAAATTTCCGAATTTTCCAACAATTTCTGAAGTGCCTTTTAAACCAAGTCGTGTTATCTTACAAGATTTTACAGGAGTTCCTGTTGTTGTTGATTTAGCTTCAATGCGTGATGCTATAGTGGCTAATGGTGGTAAAGCCGAATTTATTAATCCCGAGATTCCAGTAGATTTGGTCATCGACCACTCTGTCCAAGTGGATTCATACGGATGTGATACTGCTCTTGAAGATAATATCAATCTAGAGTTTAAACGTAATAACGAGCGCTATGAATTTCTTAAGTGGGCTGAAAAGTCTTTTGAAAATTATCGTGCGGTTCCACCAGCTACAGGTATTATTCACCAGGTTAATATTGAATTTTTGAGTGATGTCATTATTGAAAATGATGGGCTCCTATATCCTGACTCTATGTTTGGTACAGATAGTCACACGACTATGATTAATGGTATTGGCGTCCTTGGTTGGGGCGTTGGCGGAATTGAAGCTGAAGCAGCGATGCTCGGTGAAGCATCTTATTTTCCAATTCCAGAGGTTATTGGTGTACATTTGACAGGAGAGTTGCCTAAAATTGCAACGGCAACAGATTTGGCTCTCAAGATTACTCAGGTGCTTCGTTCTGAAAATGTGGTTGGTAAATTTGTTGAGTACTTTGGACCTGGCTTGAAGAGTTTGTCTCTAGCTGACCGTGCCACAGTCGCTAATATGGCACCAGAATATGGTGCGACCTGTGGTTATTTTCCTATTGATGACGAGACTCTTAACTACATGCGTTTAACTAACCGTGATGAGGATCATATCCAAGTCACTGAAGCCTATACAAAAGCCAATCATCTTTTCTATGATCCAAGTAAAGAAGCCAAGTATACTAAGATTGTTGAAATCGATTTGTCATCTATTAAACCTTCTATCTCAGGTCCTAAACGTCCACAAGATTTGATTCTCTTATCAGATGCTAAGCAAGAATTCCAGGATGCAGTGGTACGAGAAGCAGGTGTCCGTGGTTTCGGTTTGGATAAGGAAGAGTTAGTAAAAACTGCAAACGTTGACTTTGAGGATCATTCAGAAACAATTCAAACAGGTCATGTGGCCATTGCAGCTATCACATCATGTACCAATACTTCAAATCCTTACGTTCTTATGGCAGCCGGTCTTTTAGCTAAAAAAGCGGTTGAGAAAGGATTAAAAGTCTCTCCAACAGTGAAGACATCTTTGGCACCCGGTTCTAAGGTTGTTACTGGTTATCTCAAAGCTTCAGGCTTGCAAACCTATCTAGATAAGCTTGGCTTTAACTTGGTAGGTTACGGTTGCACAACCTGTATTGGGAACTCAGGAGACTTACGTCCTGAGGTGGCTAAGGCTATTGTAGACACTGATTTATTAGCGAGTGCTGTTTTGTCAGGAAATCGTAATTTTGAAGGGCGTATTAATCCACTTGTTAAAGCGAATTTCTTGGCTAGCCCACCATTGGTTGTTGCTTATGCCTTAGCTGGTAACACGAATATTGATTTGACAACTGAACCTTTAGGTTTTGACGACAATGGTCAAGCTGTTTATTTAGAGGATGTTATGCCATCTCGTGATGAAATTGAGACTTATGTTGATAAATACGTCACCCGTCAACTCTTCCAAGATGAATATGCCAGTGTCTTTTCTGATAGTGAGAAGTGGAATGCCATTCCTACTGAACAAAGTCAAAATTATAAATGGAATCAAAACTCTACCTATATTCAAAACCCGCCTTACTTTGATGCTTTAGGAGATGATTTGAGCATTAAACCATTGAAAGATTTGAAGGTTTTGGCTAAATTTGGAGATACGGTTACAACAGACCATATTTCTCCGGCAGGTAATATTGCCAGAAATAGTCCAGCAGCTCGTTATTTGACTGAGAATGGTGTTGATTATCAAGAATTTAATTCTTATGGTAGCCGTCGTGGTAATCATGAAGTCATGATGCGAGGAACCTTTGCTAATATTCGTATCAAGAATGAGCTAGCAGATGGAAAAATTGGTGGATATACTAAATATGATGGTGACATTCTACCTATATATGATGCTGCTATGAAATATAAAGAAGCTAATCAAGATACGCTTGTAATTGCCGGCAAGGATTATGGTATGGGCTCAAGTCGTGACTGGGCGGCTAAAGGTGCTAATCTTCTTGGTGTAAAAGTAGTGCTTGCTGAGAGTTTTGAGCGTATCCACCGTTCAAATCTCGTTATGATGGGGATTTTACCAGTCCAATTTATGGAAGGAGAAAATGCTGAAAGTCTTGGATTGACAGGACAGGAGACCTTTAGCTTTGACCTTTCAGAAAATCCAGGTGTCCATGATGTTATCACTGTTACAGCTTCAACACCTGAACAAACCAAAACCTTTAAAGCCTTGGTACGCTTCGATGCAGATGCTGACATTCGCTACTATAAAAATGGTGGTATCTTGCCAATGGTTGTAAGAAAAAAATTGAAGGGGGCCTAATATGACAACAGTTGAAATTAATGGACTTAAGGATATGATTGCCTGTAATACTAGGATTTCATCTATTATCGATGATCATTTATCGTATTCGGGATATGATATTTCTGAGTTTATGGAAAATAAAGCGTCTTTTGAGGAAGTGATTTATCTCTTGTGGAATGGTCATCTTCCTACGCAAATGGAACTTAAGTATTTTGAAGCTGAGTTGCGTAAGAACTATGATATTTCTGATGCTGTAGAACAATGCATTCTTATCCAGTCTCGTCCACATTTGCACCCAATGAGTGTGTTACGTTCAACAGTCTCCCTTCTTGGAGTTTACAATGTTGACGCCGAGGAAAGATCCATGGAGGCAATTTATCAGCAAAGTATTGAATTGATGGCTAAATTGCCTACAATTATTACGACTTTTGCACGCTTACGTACTGGTAAAATGCCTCTCAAACCAAGAGAAGATTTAGGTTTTGCAGCTAATTTTCTCTACATGCTGAATGGTGTTGAACCTTCTGAAATTGAAATTGAAGCTATGAATAAGGCATTAATTCTACATGCTGACCATGAGTTGAATGCTTCAACTTTTGCAGCGCGTGTTTGTGCCTCGACTCTGACAGATATCTATTCTTGTGTCACAACAGCTATTGGAGCTCTAAAAGGTCCCCTGCATGGTGGAGCTAATGAACGCGTCTTTGATATGCTTAAAGAAATCCGTGAATCTGGTGATGTTAATGCTTACTTGCAGGAAAAACTTGATTCTAAAGAAAAAATCATGGGATTTGGACACCGTGTATACAAGAAACAGGATCCTCGTGAAATTTTCTTAAGAGATATGGCTAAAAAGTTGACAGAGGGTACTGAGAATGAAGAATTCTTTAATATGTCTCAAGAAATTGAAGAATTCATGAAAGATAAGAAGGGATTGATTCCCAATGTGGACTTCTATTCAGCCACCGTATACCATACTCTAGGAATTGACAGCGATATCTTCACCCTTATCTTTGCTATGAGTCGTGTTGCCGGCTGGATTGCTCATATTCAAGAGCAGCAAAAAAATAATAAATTGATTCGTCCACGCTCGCAGTACATCGGACAAGAAAATATGACGTATATTCCTTTAGAAAAACGCTAGGGAGGAAAGCTATATGGCAGAAAAAATCGTAATGAAAAATGGACAGCTTCAAGTTTCTGATCGTCCAATTATCCCTTTTATTGAAGGAGATGGTGTTGGACATGATATCTGGAAGAATGCCCAAGCAATCTTTGATAAAGCAGTAGAAGTAGCCTATGAAGGAAAGCGTCATATTGAGTGGCAAGAGCTTTTAGCCGGTAAGAAGGCTTATGACAAAACAGGTGAATGGTTGCCGAAAGAAACCTTGGAGGCTATTCGAGAAAGTTTAGTAGCTATTAAGGGACCGCTTGAGACGCCAGTAGGTGGTGGTATTCGTTCTTTAAATGTAGCTTTACGTCAAGAACTTGATCTCTACGCTTGTGTTAGACCTGTTCGTTACTTTGACGGAGTAGCAAGTCCACTTAAGGAACCAGAAAAAACAAATATTACTATCTTCCGTGAAAATACTGAAGATATTTATGCGGGGATTGAATGGGAAGCAGGAACGGCAGATGTCAAGCGCGTGATTGAGTTTCTCCAGACAGAAATGAATGTTAATAAAATTCGCTTCCCAGAATCAAGTAGTATCGGAATCAAGCCAATTTCAATAGAAGGAAGTAAACGTCTCATTCGCTCTGCTATCGATTATGCTCTCAAGAACAATCTAAAGAAAGTGACATTGGTTCATAAAGGGAATATTCAAAAATTCACAGAAGGTGGCTTCCGTAAATGGGGTTATGAAGTAGCTCAGGAAGACTATAAAGCAGAATTGCTAGCTGGTCGTCTAGAGATTAATGATATAATCGCTGATAACTTTCTCCAACAGATTCTTTTGAATCCAGAAAAATTTGATGTTGTTGCCTTAACTAACTTGAATGGTGATTATGCCAGTGATGCCTTGGCTGCACAAGTTGGTGGTATCGGCATCTCCCCTGGAGCCAACATTAACTATCAAACAGGCCATGCTATTTTTGAAGCAACACATGGAACAGCTCCAGATATCGCGGATCAAGATAAGGCTAACCCTTGCTCAGTTTTATTATCTGGCTGCATGCTTCTAGATTATATTGGTTGGACTGAGGCAGCTCAACTGATTACAAGTGCTATTGAGAAGACATTTAAAGCTGATATCTTTACAGCTGACTTAGCATTTGGGAAACAAGCTTATTCAACGAGTGCCTTTAGCAATCAAATTCTTTCAATTATGTGATTGTTTTTGCTCGAAAATGAAAATTAACGATTGAAAACACCATGAAAGAAATTTTCTGAAAATGTTGTAAATAACTAGAGACTAGTATTTGTTTATGTTTTGAAAAATGAAAATGACCAGTAAAATGAGAGACAAGCTTTCGAAAAACTTGTAGAAAGTACGTTTTAACCTTGCTAATCTCAATTAGCTATGTTATAATTCTAAATTGTAAGGGTTATCATTGATAACTCAAATATTCCAAATGAAGAAGGAGAATCCATTATGGCTTCTAAAGATTTCCACATTGTTGCAGAAACAGGTATCCACGCACGTCCAGCTACTTTGCTTGTTCAAACAGCTAGCAAATTTGCTTCAGATATCACTCTTGACTACAAAGGTAAAGCAGTTAACCTTAAATCTATCATGGGTGTTATGAGCCTTGGTGTTGGTCAAGGTGCTGACGTAACTATCTCTGCAGAAGGTGCTGATGCTGATGACGCAATCGCAGCAATCGCAGAAACAATGACAAAAGAAGGATTGGCATAAGAATATGACAGAAATGCTTAAAGGAATCGCAGCATCTGACGGTGTTGCAGTTGCTAAGGCATATCTGCTTGTTCAACCGGACTTGTCATTTGAAACTGTAACAGTTGAAGATACAAGTGCAGAAGAGGCTCGTCTAGATGCTGCTCTAGCGGCGTCACAAGACGAGCTTTCTGTTATCCGCGAAAAAGCAGTTGAAAGCCTTGGTGAAGAAGCGGCAGCCGTTTTTGATGCTCACTTGATGGTTCTTGCTGACCCAGAAATGACTGGTCAAATTAAAGAAACTATCCGTGCTAAACAAGTTAATGCTGAAGCTGCTTTGACAGAAGTAACAGACATGTTTATCGCTATTTTTGAAGGTATGGAAGACAACCCATACATGCAAGAACGTGCAGCGGATATTCGTGACGTTACAAAACGTGTGCTTGCTAACTTGCTTGGTAAGAAATTGCCTAACCCAGCAACAATTAACGAAGAATCAATCGTTGTTGCTCATGACTTGACACCATCTGATACAGCTCAGTTGAACAAAAAGTACGTAAAAGCTTTTGTTACTAATATCGGTGGACGTACAAGTCACTCTGCAATCATGGCTCGTACACTTGAAATCGCAGCCGTTCTTGGTACAAATAACATCACAGAACTTGTCAAAGATGGCGACATTTTGGCGGTTTCAGGTATTACTGGTGAAGTTGTTATCAACCCAACTGAAGAGCAAATTGCTGAGTTTAAAGCAGCTGGTGAAGCTTACGCTAAACAAAAAGCTGAATGGGCTCTCCTTAAAGATGCTCAAACAGTTACTGCTGATGGAAAACATTTCGAATTGGCTGCTAACATCGGTACACCTAAAGACGTTGAAGGTGTAAATGATAACGGTGCAGAAGCTGTTGGTCTCTATCGTACAGAATTCTTGTATATGGATTCTCAAGACTTCCCAACTGAAGATGACCAATATGAAGCATACAAAGCAGTTCTTGAAGGTATGAACGGTAAACCTGTTGTCGTTCGTACAATGGATATCGGTGGGGATAAAGAACTCCCTTACTTCGATCTTCCTAAAGAAATGAACCCATTCTTGGGTTACCGTGCTTTGCGTATTTCTATCTCTGAAACTGGTAACCAAATGTTCCGTACACAATTGCGTGCCTTGCTTCGTGCATCTGTTCACGGTAAATTGCGTATCATGTTCCCAATGGTTGCTTTGTTGAATGAGTTCCGTACTGCTAAAGGTATTCTTGAAGAAGAAAAAGCTAAATTGGTTGCTGAAGGTGTTGCCGTTGCAGACGATATCGAAGTAGGTATCATGATTGAAATCCCTGCTGCAGCTATGCTTGCTGACCAATTTGCTAAAGAAGTTGATTTCTTCTCAATTGGTACAAACGACCTTATCCAATACACTATGGCTGCTGACCGTATGAACGAACAAGTTTCATACCTTTACCAACCATATAACCCATCAATCCTTCGTTTGATTAACAATGTTATCAAAGCGGCTCATGCTGAAGGTAAATGGGCTGGTATGTGTGGTGAAATGGCCGGTGACCAAACTGCTGTTCCACTTCTTGTCGGAATGGGCTTGGATGAGTTCTCAATGTCAGCGACATCTGTTCTTCGTACACGTAGCTTGATGAAGAAACTTGACACAGCTAAAATGGAAGAATACGCTAACCGTGCGCTTACTGAATGTTCAACAATGGAAGAAGTTCTTGAACTTTCAAAAGAATACGTTAACGTAGACTAATCATAAAAAGTGGAGGCTTAGGCTTTCACTTTTTTTATAGCTAAACAGAGACAAAATAATTGACTCATTCTTTGCTTAGGAGTAGAATACTGCTAACCTAGGTTAATAATTAAAACTATTTTTTGTCAAAATTTTCTGAATAATTCTCGTTTAAATCTTGGATTATTTCTAAAAAAATGATAAAATAGGTCTTATAATAGATAAAAGGAGTTACTATCTTGGCTAAACAATACAAAAACTATGTCAATGGTGAGTGGAAAACATCTGAAAACGAAATTACTATTTACGCACCTGCAAACGGTGAGGAACTTGGATCAGTTCCAGCGATGAGCCAAGCTGAAGTAGACGAAGTCTACGCAGCAGCTAAAGCAGCACTTCCAGCATGGCGTGCGCTTTCATATGCTGAACGTGCAGCTTACCTTCATAAAGCAGCAGATATCTTGGAACGTGATGCAGAAAAAATCGGACAAGTTCTTTCTAAAGAAATCTCTAAAGGTTTGAAATCTGCAATCGGTGAGGTTGTTCGTACTGCTGAAATCATCCACTATGCAGCTGAAGAAGGTTTGCGTTTGGAAGGTGAAGTACTTGAAGGTGGTGCGTTTGACGCTGGTAGTAAGAAAAAAATCGCTGTTGTTCGTCGCGAACCAGTAGGTCTTGTCCTTGCTATCTCTCCATTTAACTACCCAGTAAACTTGGCTGGTTCTAAAATTGCTCCTGCCTTGATTGCTGGTGACGTTGTTGCCTTCAAACCACCAACACAAGGTTCTATCTCAGGTCTTCTTTTGGTTGAAGCATTTGTTGAAGCTGGTATCCCTGCAGGTGTCTTGAACTCTATCACAGGTCGTGGTTCTGTTATCGGTGACTACATCGTTGAACACAAAGCAGTTGATTTCATCAACTTCACAGGTTCAACACCAGTTGGTGAAAACATCGGTCGTTTGGCAGCTATGCGTCCAATCATGCTTGAACTTGGTGGTAAAGATGCCGCTATCGTTCTTGAAGATGCTGATCTTGACTTGACTGCTAAAAACATTGTTGCTGGTGCCTTTGACTATTCAGGTCAACGTTGTACAGCTATCAAACGTGTTCTTGTAATGGATAGTGTTGCAGATGAATTGGTAGAAAAAGTAACTGCTTTGGTAGGTAATATCACTGTTGGTATGCCTGAAGAAAGCGCAAGCGTTACACCACTTATCGATACAAAAGCAGCTGACTTCGTTCAAGGTTTGATTGATGATGCCGTTGAACAAGGTGCTACTGCTAAAACTGAATTGAAACGTGAAGGTAACCTTATCTACCCAGCTGTCTTTGACCATGTGACAACTGACATGCGTCTTGCTTGGGAAGAACCATTTGGTCCAGTATTGCCATTCATCCGTGTATCTTCAGTAGAAGAAGCAATCAAGATTTCTAACGAATCTGAATTTGGTCTTCAAGGTGCAGTCTTCACTCAAGACTACCCACGTGCGTTTGCAATTGCTGAACAACTTGAAGTTGGTACAGTTCACATCAACAACAAAACACAACGTGGTACAGATAACTTCCCATTCCTTGGTGTTAAAGGATCCGGTGCCGGAACTCAAGGTGTGAAATACTCTATCGAAGCTATGACTCGTGTGAAATCAACAGTATTTGATATCACAAACTACTAAGAGTTTAGCTATTCAATCATTAAAAAAGTGTAAAGAGTCCTCATTATAGGGACTCTTTTTCTTTTAAAATATGGTATAATAGAACTAAATTTCGAATATAGAGAGTTTTCTGACAATGAATAAATCTTATTTTTACTTGGTTATGAAGACGCATGAGTTAGAGGTGCCATACACTGGGAAACTTCGTCGTGTGCGTGTTCTTCTGCCTAAGAACTATGAAACGGATACAGATCGTTCTTACCCTGTCGTGTATTTCCATGATGGTCAGAATGTTCTTTATAGTAAGGAGTCATTTTCTGGCTATTCTTGGAAGATTATCCCAACAATCAAACGTAATCCTGATATTTCACGTATGATTGTTGTTGCTATCGATAATGATGGCCCTGGCCGTATGAATGAGTATTCTGCGTGGAAGTACCAAGAATCGAATATTCCTGGTGTTCAGTTCGGAGGCAAGGGAGTAGAGTATGCGGAGTTTGTCATGGATGTGGTTAAACCCTTTATTGACAAGGAGTACCGTACCCTCTCAGATCGTCAGCATACAGCTATGATTGGATCATCTCTTGGTGGTAATATCACTCAGTTTATGGGGCTTGATTATAAGGAGCAGATTGGTTGTCTTGGGGTATTTTCTTCAGCTAACTGGTTGCATCAAGATGCCTTTGATCGTTACATGTCGCGTCAAAAGCTCGATGCAGATCAACGTGTCTACATTTATGTAGGGACTGAGGAAGCTGATGATACTGACAAGACCTTGATGGCTGGTAACATTAAGCAGGCTTACATTGACTCTTCATTGAGCTATTACCATGATTTGATTGCTCGTGGGGTTGATTTGGAAAATATCAAGATTCACATTCAATCTGGCGCTGAACACAATGAAGAAGCTTGGGCTGAGAATTTACCAGACTGTCTTCGCTTTTTCGCTGAAAAGTGGGACTAGTCTATATTAACGCAAAATATTTTTAATTTAGGAAAAGGAATATAAATATGAATATCGAACATCTTAGCCACTGGAGTGGTCAACTTAATCGTGAAATGTATGTTAACCGTTACGGGCACGCTGGTATCCCTGTTGTGGTTTTTGCCTCATCAGGTGGTAGCCATAACGAATACTATGACTTTGGTATGATTGATGCTTGTGCACGTTTTATCGAAGAAGGACGCGTACAATTCTTTACGCTTTCAAGTGTGGACAGTGAAAGCTGGCTTTGTGATTGGAAAAATCCACACGATCGTGCTGAAATGCATCGTGCTTATGAACGTTATGTTATTGAAGAAGCTATTCCATTTATCAAACACAAAACTGGTTGGTTTGATCCAATGATGACAACAGGATGTTCAATGGGTGCTTACCATGCGCTTAATTTCTTCTTGCAACACCCTGATGTTTTCAATAAAGTAGTAGCCCTTAGTGGTGTCTACGATGCTCGTTTCTTTGTGGGTGAGTTTGGAGGGGATGAAGCTATTTACCAAAATTCCCCATCAGATTATATCTGGAACCAAAATGATGGTTGGTTCATCGACCGTTACCGTCAAGCTGAGATCATCGTATGTACAGGTCTTGGTGCTTGGGAACAAGATGGTCTTCCTTCTTACTATAAACTTAAGGAAGCCTTTGAACAAAAGAATATTCCAGCTTGGTTCTCTGAGTGGGGCCATGATGTCGCTCACGATTGGGAATGGTGGCGTAAACAAATGCCTTATTTCCTTGACAATATGAACCTATAATTTCTTTGTCTATCCTATCTAAATAACTATAAAAGAGGAATCACTAATGAATTATCTTGTTATTTCACCATACTATCCACAAAACTTCCAACAGTTTACAGTTGAACTTGCAAATAAGGGTATTAACGTTCTTGGTATTGGTCAAGAGCCTTATGAACAGTTAGATCAACCTTTGAAAGATGCTTTGACAGAGTACTTCCGTGTAGATAATCTGGAAAACTTGGATGAAGTTAAACGTGCGGTAGCCTTTCTTTTCTACAAACATGGCCCAATCGACCGCATCGAATCTCATAACGAATACTGGTTGGAATTAGATGCTGCACTTCGTGAACAGTTCAATGTTTTTGGTGCTAAGCCAGAAGATCTTAAGAAGACTAAATTCAAGTCTGAAATGAAGAAACTCTTCCAAAAAGCTGGTGTTCCAGTTGTGCCAGGTGCTGTCATTAAAACTGACAAAGATGTGGATAAAGCTGTGAAAGAAATCGGTCTTCCAATGATTGCTAAGCCAGATAATGGGGTTGGTGCAGCTGCAACCTTCAAACTTGAAACAGAAGATGATATCAATCATTTCAAGGCTGAGTGGGATCATGAAACAGTTTATTTCTTTGAAAAATTTGTAACTTCAAGTGAAATCTGTACTTTCGATGGTTTGATTGATCATGATGGTAATATTGTCTTCTCAACAACTTTCGATTATGCCCACACTCCACTTGACTTGATGATTTACAAGATGGACAATTCTTACTACGTTCTTAAGGATATGGATCCTAAGTTACGTAAGTATGGTGAGGCAATTGTCAAAGAATTTGGTATGAAGGAACGTTTCTTCCATATTGAGTTCTTCCGTGATGGTGATGAGTATATTGCTATTGAATATAACAACCGACCAGCAGGTGGCTTCACAATCGATGTCTATAACTATGCTCATTCGTTTGATTTGTACAAGGGCTATGCGGATATCGTTGCTGGTGAACCATTCCCAGCTTCTCAGTTTGAGCCACTTTACTGTTTGGCAACTTCACGTCGTGCAAGCTCTCACTATGCTTACTCAGAAGAAGAACTTTTCGATAAGTATCGTGAACAACTTAAAGTTAAGAAAATCATGCCTGCAGCCTTTGCAGAGTTGCAAGGTGACTTCCTTTATATGTTGACAACTCCAAGTCGTGAGGAAATGGAACAAATGATTGAGGACTTTGGTAAAAAAGCCTAATCTGTATATGTTAAAAGCACTTCAGAGTAAACTGAAGTGCTTTTGTAATGGCTTATTTTTCGTGAAGCTCTTGGTTTTTAAGAACCAGTTCTGAAACTTTAGCGAATTTTTTAAGTTTTTTGAGGTCTTCTGGATGAGTTACCAAGCTAATGACGCTACCTTCATTTCCCATACGGCCGGTACGACCTGCACGGTGAGTGTAGGCTTCACGGTCTCTAGGGATATCGAAGTTGATGACCACTTCCAGATTTTCAATATCGATGCCTCGTGCCAAGAGGTCAGTACCTAGTAAGAGTGAAATCTCATGGTTCTTGAATTTTTCCAAGATAATCTTACGGAATTTGACGTTGATGTCACTAGCCAATGATACCGCTGAAGCTCCGTTAAATTGGAGGCGCTCTTCAGTAGCCCCAAGGTCAGAAAGACTGTTGAAAAAGACTAGACCACGGAAGTCAGGAATATTGGAGAACTTACGGAGAAGTTCGACACGGTTACGTTTATCAACACTGATATAATAATGTTTAATGGTGTCTAATTCCTGATCAGACAGGTCATAAACGATAGTATTTTCGACAAGAACTTGATCGTCAATTTTGTTGGTTGCTGAAATATAGATCATTTGATGATCACGAGGAACATGGTGGCTGATTTTTGTCACAAAATGGTATTGGCTATCACTGAGAAGCTCATCAAATTCATCAAGGACGATAGTATTGACGTTCATCATCTTGATCTTTTTGAGTTTAATCAGCTCAAAGACACGGCCAGGGGTTCCGATGAGAATTTCTGGTCCTTTCTTCAGGCGTTCAATTTGTCGCTTTTGACTAGAGCCAGAAAGGAAGAGCTGGGCAGTGAGTCCTAGTGGCTCAGCCCACTGTTTGGTTACGTCGAAAATCTGTCCAGCAAGTTCAGAATTAGGTGCTAGGATAAGCAGTTGCTGAGCTTTTTTGGGTTTGAGTTTGAGGAGCAGTGGGAGAAGGTAGGCAAGGGTCTTACCTGTTCCTGTAGGACTGATACCTAGGACATTATCTCCTTCAGTGATTGGTGCAAAGAGTTCTTTTTGAATGGCAGTCTCTGTAGTGATTCCTTTTTCTTTAAGGAGGTCTTGCCATTGTTCAGGAAAGTTTTTAAACATAAAAGTCTCATTTTCTATATGGATTTGCTTTTATTATATCATGATTTAGTGTAGAATAGATAGGAAAGACTATATTAGATAGGAATTTACCATGCCTAAAAAACCGATTATTATTGGGGTTACGGGTGGCTCTGGTGGCGGTAAGACCAGTGTTTCTCGTGCCATTCTATCAAATTTTCCAGATGAGAAAATTGCTATGATTGAGCATGATTCTTATTATAAGGATCAGTCACATTTGACTTTTGAAGAGCGTGTGTCAACGAACTACGACCATCCTTTTGCCTTTGATACAGATCTTATGATTGAACATATCAATGAGCTGATTGCTGGGCGTCCAGTGGATATTCCGATTTATGACTACACGCAGCATACACGCAGTGAAAAGACTTATCGTCAGGAACCACAGGATGTCTTCATTGTTGAAGGAATTTTGGTACTTGAGGATAAACGTTTGCGTGATTTGATGGATATCAAGCTTTTTGTAGATACTGATGATGACATTCGTATTATTCGTCGTATCAAGCGTGATATGGAAGAGCGTGGCCGTAGCTTGGATAGTATCATTGAGCAATATATCAGTGTGGTTAAACCTATGTACCACCAGTTTATCGAACCTACGAAACGCTACGCAGATGTGGTGATTCCTGAAGGTGTCACAAATACTGTTGCTATCGATTTGATTAATACTAAGGTAGCAAGCATTTTGAAAGAAAGTCAGAAAGCCTAAGCAGGAGCTTGGCTTTTTTGGTATAATTGAAACGTTATGATTATTTTACAAGGAAACAAGATTAAGCGCTCTTTCTCAGGAGATGTGCTCTTTGATAATATTAATATTCAGGTAGATGAACGTGATCGTATTGCCCTGGTTGGCCGTAACGGTGCTGGAAAATCAACCTTATTGAAAATCTTGGTTGGAGAGGAAGCGCCGACGAGTGGTGAAATCAATACAAAACGTGATTTGAATTTGTCTTACTTGGCTCAGGATAGTCGCTTTGAGTCTAGCAATACCATCTATGCAGAAATGTTAAATGTCTTTGCAGACTTACGTGCAGATGAAAAACGTCTGCGTGACATGGAAATGAAGATGGCCGAGTTGACTGGGGTAGAATTGGACAAGTTAATGACTGACTATGATCGCCTTTCTGAGGATTTCAGACAGCGTGGTGGTTTTACCTATGAATCTGATATCAGAGCTATTCTCAATGGTTTTAAGTTTGATGAAAGCATGTGGGAGATGCCCATTTCAGATCTTTCTGGAGGGCAAAATACACGCCTTGCTTTGGCGAAAATGCTGCTTGAGAAGCCTGAGCTCTTGGTACTGGACGAACCGACCAACCACTTGGATATCGAAACCATTGCCTGGTTGGAGAATTACTTGGTCAATTATCAGGGAGCTTTAATCATTGTCAGTCACGACCGTTATTTTTTGGATAAGGTTGCGACAGTAACCCTAGATTTGACCAGACATAGTTTAGATCGTTATGTCGGAAACTATTCAAAATTCATGGACCTTAAGGCTGAAAAGTTGGCCACTGAAGCAAAGAACTTCGAAAAGCAACAAAAGGAAATTGCTAAGCTGGAGGACTTTGTTAATCGTAATATTGTCCGTGCCTCTACAACTAAGCGTGCTCAAGCCCGTCGCAAACAGCTAGAGAAAATGGAACGCCTAGATAAGCCAACAGAAGGTCAGAAGTCGGCAAATATGACCTTTCATGCGGACAAGGTCTCTGGAAATGTGGTCTTGACAGTGAGGGATGCTGCTATTGGTTATGACGATGAGATTCTCTCAGAGCCTATTTCTCTGGATGTTAAGAAGATGGATGCCATTGCCATTGTGGGACCTAATGGTATCGGAAAAACAACCTTTATCAAGTCGGTAGTAGGTAAACTGCCATTTATCAAGGGAACATCAACTTATGGTGCCAATGTTGAAGTGGGTTACTATGACCAAACCCAATCTGCCTTGACACCGTCAAACACTGTTCTTGATGAGTTATGGAATGATTTTGCGACAACTCCTGAAGTTGAGATTCGTAACCGTCTGGGAGCTTTTCTCTTCTCAGGTGATGATGTCAAAAAGTCGGTTTCCATGCTTTCAGGTGGTGAGAAGGCTCGGCTGCTCTTAGCTAAATTATCAATGGAAAACAACAACTTCCTCATCCTAGATGAGCCGACCAACCATTTGGACATTGATAGTAAGGAAGTCTTGGAAAATGCTCTCATTGACTTTGATGGAACGCTTCTCTTTGTCAGCCATGACCGTTACTTTATCAACCGTGTGGCAACCAAAGTGATGGAAATTTCTGAGGATGGGGCAGCCATTTATCTTGGAGATTACGATTACTACCTTGAGAAGAAGGCGGAGCTTGAAGAGTTGGCACGACTTGAGGCAGAGGAAAATCAAGTATCAGAGGAAGTCCAAGTAGCTTCAGCGGGAGCTAGTGATTATCAAGCTCAAAAAGCCAATCAAAAAGAGATGCGTAAACTAAGTCGACGCATAGAGCAGATTGAAAATGAGCTAGAGACGATTGAGGAACGCTTGGAGGAAATTTCTGCTGCCATGCTTGAAACAAATGATGTGGCAGAATTGTCTGACTTGCAGAAAGAGCTGGATGACTTAACAGATTCTCAAGAGGCTCTAATGGAAGAGTGGAGTGACTTATCAGAACAAATGGAAGGTTAAGGGATGATGAGAACCTTTTCATGTTTTGAGTTGTGAAAGGCTTACATTGTTGGTATAATGGTCTTAGTATATAAAAGGAGACTAACTTTATGAACAAAGTAAAGAAAAAAGTGTATCGTAACACAACATCTTTCAACATGATGGCATGGGGATCATTTGCCTTCTTCGTAATCTTGATGTTGGTAGGCCTCTATACCCTTAAAGAGCCTTTGATGGTTAAGGGTTACTACCTCATGGGATGTGTTGGCTTGATTTCATCTTCCTTTACAGTATCTAAGGTTGTCCGTGATAATCAAGAAGATGAAGAAAACTATAACAAACTCATCGCACAACAAACTTTCGAACAATAAGAAGAGAAGCCTGAAAAGGCTTTTTCTTTTTGCAGAAAATGCACAATTATTCTGCCTCTTCCCTAGTGGAAATGTTATAATGGAGTGAAGAAGGGTAGATGGTTTTGGAATGAGATAAGTCCAATTCATCAGCCTCAATGCCTTATAAGACTAATTATCGTATAAGAATGCGTTAGTGAAAAGGTAGGTAATATTATGGAATTCAAAGTGAAAGATGGTCAAATCATCTATTATCGTGATCTCGGTAAGGGCTTTCCAATTGTTTTTTTGCATGGCAATAATTTGTCAGGAAATTACTTTGGTAAGCAAGGAATTCTGTATCGAGACTATCGTTTAATTTTCATTGATAGTCGTAATCACGGCAGGTCCAGTCGTCAGAGTGTTAAGATGACCTTTGAACAGATGGCTGCCGATTTGGAGGAAATTTTGCAATATTTGAATATCAAGAAGGCCTTATTTGTCGGTCATAGTGACGGTGCCAATTTGGCTATGGTTTATGCTAGTCGTTATCCTGACCGGATCGCAGGGCTCTTACTTAATGCGGGAAATATGACCTTTAATGGGTTGACGAGACGCTCAAGATTCGCGGTCTATATACAATATCTTTGCTTAAAAGCCTTGTCACCATTTTCATCTAAAATGGATATCATGGCTCAGGTAACGGGGCTTATGCTTCATGACTTGCCACTAGATAGGGAACGTCTACATCAGGCTGCCTATCCTGTTTGGGTAGTTATGGGGCAAAGGGATGTTATCAGTATCAGGCATTCTAGGGAGATTTCGGAACTCTTTCCAATTCATAAGCTCTATGTCCAACGTCGAGAAGGGCATCGTCTAGCTCAACGTAAATATAAGATTTTCAATCAAATGATTCGTGAGCTTGTGAGAATTAGTCGAAAAGAGGTGGTGGCATGAAGCGTCTTTTAGAGAGACTTCAACCTTTAAAAGCGGCCGTTAAATCTATCTTCTTTATCTCGATTACGGTTCTTGTAGTCATAGAATTGGTTCGCCTCAAACGAACCATCACTCTAGAGTCACTTGAGTCAGCCCTGGCCGGTTTGTCTATTTGGCATCTTGTTTTGATGGCTATTATCGGACTAGTCGCTGTCTCCCCTATGCTCTTTTATGACATCATACTGAATAAGGAGCTAGAAACGGATTATTCCAGATCCTATATCTTAGAAACAAGTTGGGCTGTTAATACCATTAATAATTTAGCTGGTTTTGCTGGTTTGGTCGATGTGGGTCTGCGATATTCCTTTTATTCTGAGGATGGGCAGGAAAAGACAGGTGTTAAGGCACTTTCTCGCTTATTGCCTTACTTTATGTCGGGCTTATCCCTTTTAAGTGGTTTGGTATTCGCTGTCTTTTGGTTCTTCCCTCTAAGTCCAGATTTAAGAAAGTATTGGTTACTGTTATTGGGGATTTTCCTTTATCTACCTTTTATTTTCTTTGTTTCTAGTCGGGAAAAATTAGCCTATTTTGGTCAAGTACCATTGAAAACGAGGCTAAGTCTTCTTTTAGCTTCGACAGCTGAATGGGGAACGGCCCTTGGGAGCTTTGTAAGTGTAGCTTATTTAATGGGCTTACATGTTCCTCTTTATAATCTGATTCCTCTTTATTTCCTAGCGGTTATTATTGGTATCTTCTCAATGATTCCAGGTGGGATTGGTAGTTTCGATTTGATTGTGATTACCGGTCTGACCTCTATGGGGGTTAGTAATGCTCTTGCGGTTAGTCTGCTCTTGCTCTTTCGTTTAACTTACTACGTTATTCCCTTCTTGTTAGGTGTTGTCTTCTTTTTCAAACACATGGGAGGGCGTATCAACGAGAAATACTTCAAACTTTCTTCACGAGTATTTGGTGGAAGTCTCCACCGCTTTCTTGTGTATTTGCTACGTTTTTCAGGGATTTTCTTGATTTTGTCAGCCTTAATCCCAGAACGCTTGGCAAATGTCTACTTTATTAGCCGTTTTAATCCTATTCAGGAACAGTTGATTTGGCAATTCCCAAGTATCCTATTTGGAACTCTATTCATTTTCATGGCTCGGCTCATCAGGCGTCGGGTTAAGGGAGCTTTCATTACTTCCTTAATAACCTTTGTCTTGACCTTGATTTATGTCAATCTCAATGGTATTTCTTGGGCCATGTCTTTCCTAATTGTACTCTCTTTGGTGCTTATGTTGATCATCAGAAAGAGGTTGTATCATCGTTACTTTGTTTATAGTTGGGAAGACAAAACAAAGGATTTCCTTTTCCTAGCCTTTACTATTCTGGTTCTTCTTGTTCTGGGTGGCAGCGGTTTTTGGTCTCATTTATTGCCACCTAAGAACCGGGATGTTCTTGGACATTTTGTTCATATTTGGTTTGATATTTTACTGGCATCAGTTATCATTGCAACTATTGTTTGGGGAGTCTTGAGAATTTTGGCACCCCGTAGGCTTTTTGGTCAAAGTATGGATGATGAGCGCTTCACAGCTCTCCTTGAGAAATATGGGGGTGCATCAGAAAGTGCCCTGGCTTATTTACATGATAAACGCCTCTTTTGGTATCGTGTCGATGGACAAGACCAGGTAGTTTTCCAATTTGCACAAACCAGCAATAAGTGTGTGGTTATGGGAAATCCAATAGGTAATGAAAACTATTACCGAGCAGCTTGGGAATCTTTCTTGAAGACACTATCAGATTGGAATTTACAAGCCTTGTTTTATGAGGCAGACGAGAGTATTACCCTGATGCTTCATGATTATGGCTTTGATTTTATGAAATTTGGGGAAAACGCCATGGTTGATTTGACGACATTCTCTGTCGATGGTAAGCATGGTAAGAAGTTCCGTAAACCAACCAATCGTGTCGAAAAAGCAGGTTTCCAGTTTAAGTTACTTGATCCTCCATTTTCAGAGACTCAGATGCAAGAAATGAAGGCTGTCTCAGATATTTGGCTTAACGGTCGTAAGGAGAAGGGCTTCTCTCTTGGTTTCTTTGATGAAGCCTATCTGCAGCAGGCACCGATTGCTATTGTGGAGAGTGAGGATGGAGAAATTGTAGCTTTTGCCAACATCATGCCAACCAAAAACAAACGGGTGGCGACGATTGACCTTATGCGTTATGACTTTGAAAAGGCACCTGAAGGCATCATGGATTACCTCTTTGTCAAACTCTTCCAGTACTTCCAAGCAGAAGGAAAGCAATACTTTGATATGGGGATGGCTCCACTCGCGAATGTGGGTACTGAAGAAGATAGCTTCTTGGAAGAAAAGGTCGCCAATTTGGTCTATGTCTTTGCCCAGCGTTTTTACTCTTTTAGTGGGCTCCAACGTTATAAGGAGAAGTTCTCTCCAATATGGTCTCCAAAATACATTGTTTATCCTAAACGAACTTGGCTCTTGTTTGATATGATTGCCATTTTAAGAATTGATAATCGTAAAATTGAAGATAGATTGAAGAAAAGACGTCTTTGGAAATAGATATGAAAAAATAGCGAAACCCTAAGGTTTCGCTATTTTGCTATGTCATAGAATTATTTCTCAAATTCTGCTTTTGATTTAGTATCTGCGTATTCTTCAGCAATCTCACTTGAGAGAATGGCATCATAACTTGGCAATTCAATGTCTTGGCCATATTTGTTACGAAGGGCAGTTGTAACCAAACGGTAGGCAAGGTTGGCGTTACGAGAAAGAATTGGTCCATGGAAGTAGCTACCATAAACATTTTTATAGTGGACACCCTCAGTACCATCTTCCTTGTTATTACCATTACCGTAGACCACTTTGCCAAGTGGTTTTTCGTCATCAGAAAGGAAGGTACGCCCTTGGTGATTTTCAAAACCATAGTAAGTTTCATCGAACTCTTCGTTATGGATTTTGATATCACCGATGTAACGGTTATTTTCTTGATTAAGGGTGTAGTGGCCCATGACGCCGATACCATCAATACGGACACCGTTAGCCTGGATGTAATATTGTCCAAGAAGTTGGAAACCACCACAGATGGCTAAGATTACTTTATTATCTTGGATGAATTGACCAATGGCATCACGTTTAGATGGGAGATCTTTGGCAACGATGGATTGTTCGTAGTCTTGACCACCTCCAAAGAAGACCATGTCGTAGTGGTCCTTGTCGAAGTCATCTCCAACTGAAACGATGTCGAAGGTCATCTTAGCACCAAGTTTTTCACCCACATATTTGATCATAAGGACATTACCGTTGTCACCGTAGGTATTGAGCAGATTACCATAAAGGTGGGCAATATTTAGGTCGTAGGTGTAGTCAGGATTTTCTGGAGATTTGAGTGAAGTATAGGTCATTAGTTCATCTCCTTTCCAACAGCATGACGTTGAGCAAGAATGTCACGGAATTCAAGCATGGCAGTATAGGTCGCTAAGATATAGGCATGGTCACAATCTTGTTTTTCAATCAAGGCCATAATATCTTCAAGTTTTTCTGCTTGCGTAATCTTATCCTCTGGATAGCCAGTCACACGAAGGCGGCGGGCAATTTCAGAATGGCGAACACCACCAGCATTAATCTCAGGGATATCCATCTCGAGAATGCTTTCAAAGTTGGCATCCCAAATCCAGCTAGTATCAATACCATCAGCATAGTTAGCGTTAAGAAGGACTGACAAGCTAAATGGATAATCGGCAAGTTTAATCATGTCAAGAGCTTGGCTAGCTCCTACGGGATTCTTAATTAGTACGAGAGTACATGATTTGTCACCAATCTTAAAGTTTTCTTGGCGTCCAAAGACAGCACGACTCTTATCAAAACCAGCTTTGATTTGCTCTGGAGCCACTCCGAAGAACTCAGCGACAGAGACGGCAGCAAGGGCATTGTAGATGTTATAAAGACCACCGACATTAATCTTGTAATCTTGTCCATCAATGACAAATTCAGAAGTAGTGTTAGTGATTTTAGTCAACTCTGTTAGCTTATAGTCTAATTCTGGACGGTGGAAGTCACAGTTGAGGCATACATAGTCACCCAGATTAGCATAAGTATTGAGGTGATACTGAAGAATGCTCTCACAATTAGGGCAGACAATTCCTTCGGTATTATAATGTGCCAGCTCTGGAGCGTGTTTTTCAGTGTCAAAACCATAGAAGCGTACAGGATTGACCACTTCTTTAGAATTA
Source organism: Streptococcus sp. HMSC078H03 (assembly GCF_001808655.1). Classification (NCBI taxonomy): domain Bacteria; kingdom Bacillati; phylum Bacillota; class Bacilli; order Lactobacillales; family Streptococcaceae; genus Streptococcus; species Streptococcus sp. HMSC078H03. The sequence goes on along the minus strand of NZ_KV794113.1, from coordinate 95,880 downwards.
AAGAGAGGACTGTCCCCATTGACCAAAATAGTGGCCTCAGGTGCCTTAGCAGCACCATCTAAAATCATCTGATAAGTAGTATAGATTTCACCATAGCGGTCCATTTGGTCACGGAAAATATTTGTGAAGACAAAAAGACTTGGAGTGATGTATTCAGTGATTTTTGGAAGGCTAGCCTCGTCAATTTCCAAGACAGCGATTTTCTTACCAGACTTGGCTTTTTTAGCTGTTAGGAAAGTAGAAGTGATTCCTGTGATCATGTTGGCCCCACTAGGGTTGGTCACAATCTCACCAAAAGCTTCTTTAAGGATTCCTACTGTTAAAGCTGTTGTCAGAGTCTTACCATTGGTTCCAGTGACAACGACAATCTCGTAATCCTTGGCTAAAGTGTCTAAAATATCTTTGTCAAATTTAAGGGCGATTTTTCCAGGCAGGGTTGAGCCACGTCCCAATTTTGAAAGGACGAAATGGCTAGCTTTTCCCGCTAGAATTCCCATGGTAGTTTTCATAGTCATGAATTTATTTTATCACAAAAAGTAGTGATTGTAGTCTCAAAATAGTTAGAATTCGTGGTATAATAGAAACTGTTTAAAAATTAAAAGAAAGTGTGATATGTATGGGAATACTTTCGTCCATTGATATTGATTTTTGGCGGTCACTCTTTGATAGTCCGCTGAAAGTTATCGTCAATAGTTTGGACATATTGATTGTTGCTTTTTTAATTTATCGCTTTATTAGGGCCCTACGAGGGACAAAAATTATGACCCTTGTTCAAGGGGTTGTCTTATTTATTTTAGTCAAACTGATTTCTGATTTTATAGGCTTCACGACGATTTCTTATTTGATGAATCAGGTTATCAACTATGGAGCCATTGCGGCGGTTGTAATCTTTGCGCCAGAGCTTCGTTCTGCACTTGAAACCTTTGGACGTACGCCTCAGCATTTTTTGCAAAATAAAGAGGTTAGCTCAGATGAGAAGTTGGTTCAAGCCTTCGTTAAAGCTGTTAAGTACATGAGTCCTCGTAAGATTGGGGCGCTGGTTTCTATTGAACAGACTCAGACCCTACAAGAGCAGATTGCGACTGGCATTCCACTTGATGCAGTGGTGACTGGGGAACTATTAATTAATATTTTCATTCCAAATACACCGCTTCATGATGGGGCAGTTATTATCAGAGATAACAAGGTTGCGACGGCTTGTTCTTATCTGCCATTGACGGAATCTAATAAGATTTCCAAAGAATTTGGAACTAGGCACAGGGCTGCCATTGGTCTTTCAGAACAAACAGATGCGCTTACCTTTGTTGTGTCAGAGGAGACTGGGGCGATTTCCATTGCTTACAAGGGAAATTTCATCCATGATCTCTCTGTTCAAGAATTTGAACAAGAGTTGAGTCTTATCTTGTTGAAAGAACAAGAACCACGTCAGTCATTCTTCCAACGTTGGATGGGAGGTAGCAAAAAATGAAGCGTTTTGTAAATTTCTTTAAAAACGATCGTTTATGGCAGATGCTAGTTGCTCTCTTCTTTGCTGTGGTACTCTTTTTCACGGCATGGTCGGGAAATACGCAAAATAAAAACAATAGCTCAAGTGCATCTAATACCTTTACACAAACCGTTGAGTCGGTTCCTGTGGATATTAAATATGATAGTGATAAGTACTTTATCAGTGGTTATTCCTATGATGCCGAAGTCTATTTGACAGCGACAACACAGCTGGCTTTAACGACTGAGACAAGTAGTGATACGCGTCACTTTAAATTAGTTGCTGATTTGTCGAATTTGGGTCAAGGAACCAGTCGAGTACCTATTCAGGTTAAGGATCTTCCAGCTGGAATGTCTGCGCAAGTATCGCCATCAACCTTGACGGCGACTATTGGTAAAAAAGCCAGCAAGACCTTTGACGTCGTAGCTAACATCACATCAGATAAGTTAGCAAATGGCTATGAAGTTAAAAAAGTTAGCCTGGATGCAACCAAGGTAGAGGTAACTTCGAGTGAAGATATCATTAACCAGATTGATCATGTTCAAGCAGTATTGGAAGGCGATTCCAACCTGTCTGAAGATTATGATGGGAACTTGGTCCTTCAAGCAGTTTCGACCAATGGAACAGTCCTAGCAAGTTCAATCTCACCAGCTAAGGTGCATGCCAAGATTAGTTTGCGAAAATTAAGCAAATCTGTTCCTGTCAAGGTCGAACTGACTGGAGATAAGGCTAGCAATGTGTCTAGTATCAGCTATAGCTTTAATCGTGGACATGTGACTATTGTTGGTAGTCAAGAAGCTATGGATAAGATTGATAGCATTACAGTCCCTGTGGACATTAGCCAAGTGACTAAGGACACTTCAAAAACAATAGACCTTAAGGCAGAAGGTGTTACGGTTCAGCCTGGCACTGTTAAGGTTAACTTAAAAGTTACGCAAAAATAGGGGAGTTACATTTTTCCTAAATTCATGTATAATGGATGGGATTGAGAGGGACTAATCTCATAAAAATGTAACCAATTAAAAATGTTTAAAATCAAGGGTTGAAAATATTGGCGAAATCTTATAAAGTTAGATTGTCTAGATAGATTTCACTAGATTGACTCTTGCTAAACAGCATCACAGTTTAAGGAGGATTTAGTGCTCAAGCACTAATAATAAAATTATGGGTAAATATTTTGGAACAGACGGTGTTCGTGGAGAAGCAAACGTTGAGCTTACGCCTGAATTGGCCTTTAAATTAGGTCGTTTTGGTGGTTATGTGCTTAGCCAACATGAGACTGGCCGTCCTAAAGTTTTTGTGGCACGTGATACACGTATCTCTGGTGAGATGTTGGAATCTGCCTTAGTAGCAGGTTTGCTCTCAGTGGGTATTGAAGTCTACAAACTTGGAGTGCTTGCGACACCTGGCGTCTCATACTTGGTCCGTACGGAAAATGCAAGTGCTGGTGTTATGATTTCAGCCAGCCATAATCCAGCTCTTGATAATGGTATCAAGTTCTTTGGTGGCGATGGTTTTAAATTGGATGATGCGCGTGAAGCGGAAATTGAAGCCCTTCTCGATGCTGCAGAAGATACGCTTCCACGCCCTTCGGCTGAAGGACTTGGAACACTTGTGGATTATCCAGAGGGTCTTCGTAAATACGAAAAATTCTTGGTGGCTACAGGTGTTGACCTCGGTGGCATAAAAGTTTCCTTGGATGCGGCTAATGGAGCAGCTGCGGTATCTGCACGTAACATTTTCCTTGACTTGAACGCAGAAATCTCTGTTATTGGTGACCAACCTGATGGCCTTAACATCAATGCTGGTGTTGGTTCGACACACCCAGAGCAGTTGCAAGCCTTGGTTAAAGAAACTGGCTCAGCTATTGGTCTTGCCTTTGATGGTGACAGTGACCGTCTCATCGCTGTTGATGAAAATGGCGATATTGTTGATGGTGATAAGGTGATGTATATCATTGGTAAACATTTGTCTCAAAAAGGCGAGTTGGCTAAAAATACTATTGTAACAACAGTTATGTCAAACCTTGGTTTCCACAAGGCACTTGACCGTGAAGGCATTAACAAGGCAGTGACTGCTGTTGGTGACCGTTACGTTGTCGAAGAAATGCGTAAAAACGGCTATAACCTTGGTGGTGAACAGTCTGGACACGTTATTATCATGGATTACAACACAACTGGTGATGGTCAATTGACAGCTATCCAATTGACTAAAGTCATGGTTGAAACAGGTAAGAGCTTGTCTGAATTGGCTTCAGAAGTGACCATCTATCCACAAAAATTGGTTAATATCCGTGTGGAAAATAGCATGAAAGATAAGGCTATGGAAGTTCCTGCAATTGCCGCTATCATTGAAAAAATGGAAGCTGAGATGGCTGGAAATGGACGTATCTTGGTTCGTCCAAGTGGTACTGAACCTCTTCTTCGTGTTATGGCAGAAGCCCCAACAGATGATGAAGTGAACTACTATGTTGATACGATTGCCGATGTTGTTCGTGCAGAAATTGGATTGGACTAAGTATGATAGCTAAGCTCAGAGCCTTCATGGCCACCGAAGTTTTCAAGTACCTTTTCTTTGGTGTCTTGGCAACTTTGGTCTATATGGTCAGTCGTACTTTGATTTTCCAGTTTACCCAACAAGGAACACTTTCAGCAGTCTTAGCAAATGCGATTGCCATTATCTTTGCCTTTTTTACAAATGACATGTTTGTCTTTAATCAGGAAAAGACAGGTATGGTTACGCGCTTTGTTAAGTTTGTGGGTGCTCGCCTATTGACCTTGGTCTTGGATTTGGCTCTGGCCTATTTCTTGGTCGATACCTATCCAGAAATTATTGGTCAATTTGTTGGTCATAGTCATGCTTGGGTAAACGGTATCGAGAGCCTCTTCTCTCAGGTCCTTATCATTGTATTGAACTATATTATTTCTAAATTCTTCGTCTTTACAGGCGAGAAAGTATAAACAAAAAGGAAGTTGTTAGGAAATGTGTTAAAACCATTTCTTACCAACTTCCTTTTTTGATATAATTGAATAGACTTAAAAAATAGAAAGATGAAATATGTACGTACAATTATCTCAACGCCTCAAGGACGTAGCAACCTATGTTCCCAAAGGTGCAAAACTCTTGGATGTAGGCAGTGATCATGCCTATCTTCCGATTTATTTACTTGAAAAAGGCCTGATTACTTCAGCTATTGCTGGTGAAGTTGTAAAAGGGCCCTATGAATCTGCTCTCGCTAATGTCTCAGCTTCTGGTTTCCAAGATAAAATCGAGGTGCGCTTGGCTAATGGCTTGGCTGCCTTCGAACCTTCTGATGCTGTCACAACCATCACAATCTGTGGCATGGGAGGACGTCTTATTGCGGATATTCTTGATGCTGGAAAGGACAAACTTAAGGGCGTAGACCGTCTGATTTTACAACCAAATAATCGTGAAGATGATCTCCGTATCTGGTTGATGGAAAATGGTTTTGAGATTATTGCAGAGTCTATCATGACTGAAAATGGCAAATACTACGAAATCATGGTGGTAGAAGCTGGACACATGAACCTTTCGGACAAGGAAGTGCGTTTTGGTCCTCATCTCATGAAAGACCAATCTCAGGTTTTCCAGCTCAAATGGCAACGCGAAATCAATAAATTAGAGATTGCTTTAGGATCCATTCCATTGGCCAATCAGGCTGATCGTACAGCTATCGAAGATAAAATTCAAACCATTAAGGAGGTTTTGAATCATGTTAGCTAGTGAACTTATTAAGACTTATGAAGAATTTTGTCCACAGGAGCTTTCTATGGAAGGTGATGTGGTTGGCTTGCAGATTGGTAGTCTGGACAAAGAGATTCAGAAGGTCATGGTTACCTTGGATGTTCGTGAGAATACGGTAGCCGAAGCCATTGAAAAAGGTGTGGACCTCATTATTGCTAAACATGCTCCAATTTTTCGTCCAGTTAAGGATTTGGTGTCTTCGCCTGACCGAGATATTTTACTTGACCTGGTTAAGCATGATATTGCAGTCTATGTGAGTCATACTAATATTGATGTCGTTAATGATGGGCTGAATGATTGGTTCTGTGACTTACTTGATATTAAAGACACCACTTATTTAACGCAGACTTCTGAAAATCATGGAATCGGTCGAGTAGGTGATATCGTGCCTCAGACTATTGAAGAACTTGCTCTTAAAGTCAAGTCTGTTTTTGCCTTAGATAGTGTTCGCTTGGTTCGTTATGACCATGAAAACCCTCTTGTTAGCCGTGTGGCTATTTGCGGTGGTAGCGGTCAAGGATTTTACAAGGATGCTTTGAAAAAGGGCGCACAAGTCTTCATCACTGGTGATATTTACTACCATACAGGACAGGAAATGATTACTAATGGTCTCTTGGCAATTGATCCTGGGCACCATATCGAAGCCCTTTTTATCCCAAAGATTGCTGAGAAACTTGAGGCTTGGAAACTTGAGTATGATTGGAATGTGACGATACTTGAAAGTCAGTCCTCAACCAATCCTTTTGACCATTTGTAGGAGGATGAGTCTGTGACTTGGCTTTTACATCAAAATGTGGTCTTTTTGGCCTTGCTTGCTGGTCTTTTTACTTGGGGCTGTACCATTGTCGGATCGGCCATTGTTTTCTTTTTCAAGAATATTAGCCGTAAATTGCTAGATATCATGATGGGCTTTGCGGCAGGTGTCATGATTGCGGCCTCTTTTTGGTCACTTTTGGACCCCTCTTTAACTTATGCGACTCAAAATGGCTATGGAAAGTGGTCATGGTTCCCTGCGGCAGCTGGTTTCTTGCTTGGAGGTATTGCCCTTCGTTTGATTGATGCCGTCGTTCCCCATTTGCATTTGGGAAATGACATCTCTAAAGCAGAAGGTATTCAACCTCGTAAGAAAAAGTTGTCCAAGACAGCCCTGCTCTTTTTGGCTATCACCATTCATAATTTTCCAGAGGGATTAGCAGTCGGTGTGACTTTCGGAGCCTTGGCTGGTGGCAATATGACATTCGCTGGTCTCATGGGAGCCATTGGTTTAGCTATAGGTATTGGTTTGCAGAATGTCCCTGAAGGTGCAGCCCTCTCAGTTCCTATTCGAGCTGATGGAAAATCTCGTATCAAGGCCTTTTATTGGGGATCTATGTCAGCTATCGTGGAGCCTATAGGGGCTGTTATGGGAGCTGCTCTTGTCATGTTGATGATGGCGATTATTCCTTATGCTTTGGCATTTGCGGCCGGAGCCATGATTTTTGTGGTAACGGAGGAATTGATTCCTGAATCACAAACCAATGGTAATACTGACGTAGCAACCTTGGGCCTTATGGTTGGCTTTGTCGTCATGATGGTCATGGACGTGGCCTTGGGGTAAAAGAATAATAAAAAGCTGTGCCTATTGATATAGGACTCAGCTCTTTTCAAATAGATGGAGTAAAAAATGAAAATTGCAATCGTTGGTGCAGGTATCGTCGGTTCAACGGCTGCCTACTACTTATCAAAAGAAAAAGGCGTAGAAGTTACAGTATTTGATCATGGTCTTGGACAAGCAACCAAGGCAGCAGCAGGGATTATCAGCCCCTGGTTTTCCAAGCGTCGTAATAAGGCCTGGTATCGCATGGCCCGTTTGGGAGCCGATTTTTACCAAGATTTAGTTTCAGATCTTGAAAATGATGGTTACGACACGAGCTTCTATGATCAGTCTGGTGTAGCCCTTCTCAAGAAAGATGACAGTAAGTTGGACGGTTTGTATCAGCATGCAGAAACTAGGCTAGAAGAATCACCCATTATTGGTGAACTCTCTATAAAAAATGCTGCCGACCTCCCTGAATTTACTGGATTTGACCGTTATCTATATGCTTCTGGAGGTGCCAGAGTGGAGGGAGCAGAATTGACAGCTACTTTGATTGAGGCCTCTGGTTTTGAAAAGGTAGAAGGTCGAATCACACTCTCTCCTCTTGACAATGGCACTTACGAGATTAATGGTCAAACTTTTGATAAGGTCATTCTCGCTTGTGGTGCCTGGCTAGGTCAAACGCTTGAACCCCTTGGTTTTGAAGTAGATGTTCGCCCCCAAAAGGGGCAATTGCGTGACTATTTCTTTGAGGGCATGGATACTGCTAAATTACCTGTTCTGATGCCGGAGGGCGAATTAGATGTCATTCCTTTTGCTGGTGGAAAGATTTCGGTAGGGGCTAGCCATGAAAATGACCAAGGCTTTGATTTGACAGTTGATGAGACTGTACTTGCAAGTCTGGAGGAAGAGGCTAAAACCTATTTTCCTGACTTAAGTACTGCCAAGTCCTTCTCAGAACGTGTGGGAACTAGGGCCTACACGAGTGACTTCTCTCCTTTCTTTGGAGAAGTTCCAGAACTTGAGAGTGTCTTTGTCGCCTCTGGTTTAGGATCTTCAGGGCTTACGACGGGGCCACTGATTGGAAAAAATCTGGTTGAATTGGCCATGAACCGACCTGGTAGTTTGGACAGTGCAGACTATCCAGTGGCTCAGTACGTTAAGAAAAAAGACTAATAGTATTAAAGCCCTCCAATATATTGAATTTATGAATCAGTTAGCTATTTCTCCTTATTGAGGGATGCTAGCTGATTCTTTTTTATTAGAGTTATTTATATCTATTTCTTATTTAATTAGAAGATGATAAAATAGTAACTGTTCATCGATTGTAGGTGAATACTAATAAAAAAGGGGAGGGACTATGTTCCAAAAAGTTAAAGTTTATGTGACAGTCATTGTTACTTTGCTAGCCATCAGTTTAGGCCTGTCTGTCAAAGCAGGGGCAGCAGAAGACTTGGTTGTGACAAAGACAAGTATTGTTTTAGAAAGTTATGAGTTTGGACCGGCTGTAACCAAAGTTATTTTTGAATTTAATCAGAAGGTCACGCCAGAGGTTGTCCACAGCTCAACTCAGGTTACAACAGCAGGGATCAGTCGTCAGGTAACGAACTCTTATGTGTCTGATGATCAGGGGCATGTGGTCTATTATGACAACAGCAAGTATGTGACGCTTGAATTGAGCCTACCGTCTTATAATCGCTACAACATGGGTGGAAATGCTGAACCTATGTATTTTAACCTTTCTACTTGGACCAATCAATGGCTGGAAAGTTATATGGTATCAATGAAAGACTTGTCAGTAGTGGCAGAAGGTAATAGTCAGTCACAGATGGTTTCATCTGAGCAAGATGCCATCAACAATCGTTTGATGCCAACGACGGAGGTTTTCGGCGAGCGAGGACAGGTAGGTAACATGCAGTATGCGGCTTATAGTGCCCAGACTGGTACGGGGAATAGCACCAAACCATTGATTGTCTGGCTACACGGCATTGGTGAAAGAGGGACAGACATGAATATTCCCCTGCTTTCAAATGACGTCTATGCGCTTACCCAGCCTGAGATTCAAGGCCATTTCTTAACAACTGGTGATCAGGCGCGTGGGGTTAATGTTCTGGCTGTTCAAACACAGACACCTTGGGGGTCAGATAATGCAGCCCAACTCAAAGAGACCATTGATACCTACCTAGCTAATCACCCTGAGGTAGATAAGGGACGAATCTATCTTGCGGGAGTTTCAAATGGTGGTGGTATGGTTTTGACCATGGGAGCAACCTATCCAGATTATTTTGCAGCTCTCATTCCAATTGCAGCGCCACTAACTGTTGACCAATCTGGAATTGATAAACTGAAGAACCAGCCTATGTGGTTGATTCACACAAAGGCAGACGCAACAGTACAACCAGAAAATAGTGTCTTGCCTTTATATAAGAGCTTGATTACCTCTGGAGCTACTAACAAGTGGTTTTCATACTTTGAAACAGCGACTGGGACTGATCTTCCTGGTACAGAGTATGATGGGCATTGGGCTTGGATTTACTTCTTCCATGACCAGGTGATTGGCGTTCAGCATCCTGAAAATACGAAAAATTGGGATGGTTATAGTGGTATGGTAGCCACTGACCCAACCTATGGCGGTGGCTCTCGAGCTAGTGTCAATGGGCAAACCTATAACAGTATCTTTGACTGGATGAGTGCACAAAGGCACTGAAGAAGATGATGATTACGCTTTCTAAGGAAAGTGCTACAAGAGGTTATCTTCAATCTAAAAGGGTTTCAATCGAAATCCTTTTTTCATTGGATTAAGAAAATGGACACTTGTGATTTTCTTAATGAAAGCTTAAGAACATAGGGTTTACCGTGACAAGAGGGCTGAAAAATGCTAAAATATAGGTAATATATTAGAGAAAAAAGGAGCCTTCTTATGAAAGGTATTATTCTTGCAGGCGGTTCAGGGACGCGTTTGTATCCATTGACTCGTGCTGCATCAAAACAACTGATGCCGATTTACGATAAACCAATGATTTATTACCCACTATCAACGCTTATGTTGGCTGGTATTAAGGAAATCCTCATCATCTCAACACCACAGGACCTTCCACGTTTTGAAGAGCTCCTTGGTGATGGTTCTGAGTTCGGTATTTCCCTTTCTTACGCAGTACAACCAAGTCCAGATGGATTGGCTCAAGCCTTTATCATTGGTGAAGACTTCATTGGTGACGATAGTGTTGCCCTTGTCCTCGGGGACAACATTTTCCATGGCAATGGTCTTTCTGCCATGCTTCAACGTGCTGAAGCTAAGGAAAAAGGCGCTACAGTCTTTGGTTATCAAGTTAAGGACCCAGAACGTTTTGGAGTTGTTGAGTTTGACGACAATATGAATGCCATCTCAATTGAGGAAAAACCTGAGCATCCAAAATCAAACTTTGCTGTAACTGGTCTTTATTTCTATGACAATGATGTTGTGGAAATTGCCAAAAACATCAAGCCAAGCCCTCGTGGCGAACTTGAAATCACGGATGTTAACAAGGCTTACTTAGAACGTGGAGATCTCTCTGTTGAGCTTATGGGACGTGGCTTTGCTTGGTTGGATACAGGCACTCACGAAAGTCTCTTGCAAGCTGCTCAGTACATCGAAACAGTTCAACGTTTGCAAAATGTCCAAGTAGCTAACCTTGAAGAGATTGCCTATCGCATGGGTTATATCACTAAAGAACAGGTTCTTGAATTGGCACAACCACTTAAGAAAAACGAATACGGACAATATTTGCTCCGTTTGATTGGAGAAGCATAATGACTGAACAATTTTTTGGTAAAGAACTAGCTGCCCGCAAGATTGATGCTATCCCAGGTCTGCTTGAATTTGATATTCCTGTTCATGGAGATAACCGTGGATGGTTCAAGGAAAACTTCCAAAAGGAAAAGATGTTGCCACTTGGTTTTCCAGAGTCATTCTTTGCAGAAGGAAAATTGCAAAATAACGTTTCTTTCTCACGTAAAAATGTTTTGCGTGGCTTGCACGCTGAGCCTTGGGATAAATACATCTCAGTAGCAGATGAAGGAAAGGTTCTTGGAACTTGGGTTGACCTCCGTGAAGGCGAAACGTTTGGGAATACTTACCAAACTGTTATTGATGCCTCAAAAGGAATCTTTGTTCCTCGTGGTGTTGCCAATGGTTTCCAAGTTTTGTCTGACAAAGTGTCATATAGCTACCTCGTAAACGATTACTGGGCACTTGAACTTAAACCTAAATATGCCTTTGTCAACTACGCTGACCCAAGCCTTGATATTAAGTGGGAAAACTTGGAAGAAGCAGAAGTCTCAGAAGCAGATAAAAATCACCCATTGCTCAAAGACGTTAAACCACTAAGAGCAGAAGATTTGTAAGAATAAACCTTGCACAGTATTTTTGCGACTGCAAGGAGCCTGGTAGTATCGTTCCTGCCCTAGTGATAACAAGATTGCCGTAGGGAATCTTGTAGGGAAATCCGGAGACTTCGGCTTCGGATTTAGCCATGAAACCGAAGGGTTGTTGGCGTCCCTCACTAGCGAAAGGAACGATAAAAAAACTAAAATTTTTGGAGAAAAAATGACTGAATATAAAAATATCATCGTAACCGGTGGCGCAGGTTTCATCGGTTCAAACTTCGTACACTATGTCTACAACAATCATCCAGACGTACATGTGACTGTCCTTGACAAACTCACTTACGCTGGTAACCGTGCCAACATTGAAGAAATCCTTGGTGACCGTGTTGAATTGGTTGTTGGTGATATTGCTGATGCTGAATTGGTTGATAAATTGGCTGCTAAGGCTGATGCTATCGTTCACTATGCGGCTGAAAGCCACAACGATAATTCATTGAACGACCCATCACCATTTATCCACACAAACTTCATTGGTACTTACACACTCTTGGAAGCTGCTCGTAAATACGATATTCGTTTCCACCACGTATCAACAGACGAAGTGTATGGTGACCTTCCATTGCGCGAAGATCTTCCTGGACACGGTGAAGGTCCTGGTGAAAAATTCACAGCAGAAACAAAATACAACCCATCATCACCATACTCATCAACTAAGGCTGCTTCAGACCTTATCGTTAAAGCATGGGTGCGTTCATTTGGTGTTAAGGCAACTATTTCAAACTGCTCAAACAACTATGGACCATACCAACACATCGAAAAATTCATTCCACGTCAAATCACCAACATCTTGTCAGGGATTAAACCAAAACTTTATGGTGAAGGTAAAAACGTCCGTGACTGGATTCACACTAACGACCACTCAACTGGTGTTTGGGCTATCCTTACTAAGGGCCGTATCGGTGAAACTTACTTGATTGGTGCTGATGGTGAAAAGAACAACAAGGAAGTGCTTGAGCTTATCCTTGAAAAAATGGGTCAACCCAAAGACGCTTACGACCGTGTGACAGACCGTGCTGGTCACGATTTGCGTTACGCTATTGATTCAACAAAATTGCGTGAAGAACTTGGTTGGGAACCACAATTCACAAACTTTGAAGCAGGTTTGGAAGAAACAATCAAGTGGTACACAGATCACCAAGACTGGTGGAAAGCTGAAAAAGACGCTGTCGAAGCTAACTACGCTAAGACACAAGAAGTGCTTAAATAATTGGAAAATCTATCACTTCCAAATTAGTGATAGATTTTTCTGTTAAGAACTGTTAGGAGAGATGATGAATAGAAAAGAATGGATTGAATATTTTGAAGCGATTAATAATCGTAAGCCCACTATTCAGGAGTGTCAGCAGGCCCTTCTAAATGGTGAATTTGTTATGGAAGGAAAACAAGCCACTTTTTCCAACAATGGAAAGTCTGTGACTGAAGAAGTCATGCCTTTACCAAATCAAATGACTGGTCAAATGGTCAACCCAGCTTATTCACAGCAAATGGTCTTTGTTAAGAAGAAAAAGTTTGGCAAGAAGACTTTTATTGGTCTTGGGATTGCTTTATTTCTTGTTGTAGCAACAAGTCTTGTCCTCTTTTTGTTTTCTTCTAAAGGAACAAACTTGGGTGGCTTGTGGGTAAATGGTAATAATGCTGGTTTGGTTTATGAGTTAAGTGGGAAAAAGTCAAAACTTGTTGCAGGCCATAGGGAAGAAGAAATCAAAGAAATCTCTATTGGCCAGAAAGTAAGACAGAAGTTTGAAACAAGCTTAGAGGACGTCAGTGATTCAAAACTAAAAACGATTGCTGATTTTGACAAGAAATACCAATTACAGACAAAAGAGATCATCCTGGTAAAGACGAAAGTGTTTGGATACTATAATCTGATTCAGAAAGATGGGACAAACTTAGTTCTAGATTTATTCTTATCAGACCTCTACTACGGATCAAGAAGTACCAAAGATTTAAAAAAGACATGTCTTTTTCATAAGGCAGCGGTTCCAAAAGTTTTTGTTGGGCAATGGAAAAAATTTGATTCCGATGATGATTCAGAAGGAGAAGGGACTATCTCTGAAAATGGGGTTGTTACTACAGATTCTGATGGTAAAGATATCTTAATTGCTAAGCCTTTAAAAGAATATCTGGTGGATCAATCAGGCAGTGTAGATAATGATAAGGTGCAAAAAGAGTTTGCTAAAATACAGAAGTCTCTTAAGTCACATGGTTATCAGGCTAAGAGTGTTAATGACATCTACCACGATGCGAGAAAGTCATACTATTATATCGTTGTAGATGGTGGTAAGCGCATTATTATCTTGGAGGATAGCTTCAACATTCTCTCCATAGGGGGTTATATTGAAAGAGAAGACAAATAGTAATTAGGATACCTCTAGCAGATAAGAAGTACCTAGATAAGATGCAGAAGCCTATCATTCCTCTAGGAGTGATGGGCTTTTTTTACTTGTAAATACGACATTAACTTATGACAGTGATACAATTAATTACATAATTGTTACAAAAATTACATAAAATACTTGAATTTTGTAACAAAATAGATATAATAGACATATAGAAAAGAGGTTTATGAAAATGAAAAGAAAAGTTATTCGTGTTTGTTCCCTTGTTTTGTTGTCTGTAGCTGTTTCTGGAGCACTTGTCGGATGTGGCTCTAAGTCAGAAAAAGACACTGCAGCATCATCTACAACGTCAACTTCTAAAGTAGCGAAGTCATCTCCTAATACAAAAACATCTGAGAAGAAGTCTGCTAAAAAGGCTAAGACAGAAGCTTCAGCTTCAAAGGATTCTCAAGGTCAAGAAGAAGCGAGTGCTCCTGAAGCTAGCTCTTCAAAAAATCAAGCCTCAGCTGGAAATGATGCTCAAGCAGGGACAAATAGTAGTGCTGCTTCTGAGTCAAACAAGTCTAGTCAAGCAACAGCTGATACCCAAAGTGATGCTCCTGTCCCAGCAGCTTTGGTAGGAACTTGGACTGGTACGAGTCCTCAAGCAACAGACATTAGTTTTACAGTTGATGCTGATGGCAACATCACTTCAAAGGCAAATTTCAATGTCGATTACGAACCCTATCGTCAAAGCTCTACAACTGCAACAGCTGTTCAAATTTCTGGTAATCTCTACGTTTGGGAGGGTGGCGATTTTTCTACCTTGCTTCCTGGGATTACAGGAATAGGGGGAGCTGGTTTCCAAGCTAAGCCTGGCTTTATTCTTGAAAATGGAACTTACACGCCAGTTCAATTTATCTCTGACTTGGGACCAACCTTTGATTATAGCAACTATAATGCTTTCCCATTCTCATTAACAAAATAAAGTATAGAAGCTATCTGAAGAGATGGCTTCTTTTTTGGCTCAAACTCTTATCATTCGAGGTCTCATTTCTGCTTAAAAAATGGTAGAATAGTTACATGCAAACAAAACCAACGTCAGCCTATGTGCACATTCCATTTTGCACACAAATTTGTTATTATTGTGACTTTTCCAAGGTCTTTATTAAAAATCAGCCCGTTGATGACTACCTACGGGCTTTGATTCGTGAGTGGGAGCTTTTAGATATCAAGGAGCTTCGCACCCTTTATATTGGTGGTGGGACACCGACAGCTATTTCTGCGGAGCAATTGGACTACCTTTTAAGCAATCTTCAGAAAAACTTGGATTTGTCTAAGTTGGAGGAGTTTACCATTGAGGCCAATCCTGGGGATTTGACGGTTGATAAGATTGAGGTGCTCAAAAAATCAGCTGTTAATCGCGTATCTTTAGGGGTTCAGACCTTTGATGACAAGCACTTGCGTCAAATTGGTCGCAGTCACAATCAGGCACAGATTTACGAAAGTATTGATAGCTTAAAGGCTGCTGGTTTTCATAATATTTCTATTGACCTCATTTATGCACTACCTGGTCAAACCATGGATCAGGTCAAGGAAAATGTGAGAAAGGCACTGGAACTGGATATTCCACACCTAAGTCTCTATAGTTTGATATTGGAACATCACACGGTCTTTATGAATAAGATGCGTCGAGGTAAGCTCAATCTCCCAACGGAGGACTTGGAAGCAGAGATGTTTGACTATATTATCCAAGAGTTGGAAAACAATGGTTTTGAGCACTACGAGATTTCAAACTTTACCAAACCTGGGATGGAGAGTCGTCACAATCTCATGTATTGGAATAATGATGAGTATTATGGTGTGGGTGCTGGAGCCTCTGGTTATGTCAATGGTGTTCGTTATCGCAATAGAGGCCCTATCCAGCATTACCTAAAGGCTATAGCTGAGGATGGCCATGCTAGACTTCACGAAGAACATCTGACTAAGGCGGAGATGATGGAAGAGGAGTTCTTCCTTGGTTTGCGTAAAAAGTCGGGTGTGTCTATTAAACGTTTTGAAGAGAAGTTTGGCTTGTCATTCGCGGATACTTATGGAGACATTGTAAAAAAACTACAGGAAGATGGGCTCTTGGTCAAGGATCCAGAGGTGGTTCGTATGACTAAACGAGGACTCTTTTTGGGTGATAGTGTCGCTGAACAATTTATCTTGGAGGATTAGATGGGATTAAAATTTAGTATTCCTTATCAAATTCCGTTTTATGAGACGGATATCACGCATCAGGTAAAATTACCGCACTTATTGGCGTTTTCATTGCAAGTATCTGGTATGCAGTCAGAGTCTCTGGGAAATACGGATAAGGAAGTTTTTGATAAGTACGGTCTGGTTTGGATTGTGACAGACTATGCGATTGAGATTGACCGTCTGCCTCGCTACAATGAAAAGGTGACGATTACAACGGAAGCTATTTCCTATAATAAGATTTTCTGTTACCGTAATTTTTACATCACAGATGAAACTGGTCAGCAAATTATGCTCTTTAAGACTACTTTTGCTCTCATGGATTATGAAACGCGTAAGGTAGCAGAAGTGCCAGATGAGGTGGTAGCACCTTATGGGGCTGATAAGACTAAAAAGTTGCTTAGAGGGCCTCGCTATAAGGCTTTGGAAAATCCAATTGAGACTTTATATCGTGTGCGTTATTTTGACCTAGACATGAATGGCCACGTTAATAATAGCAAGTACTTGGAGTGGATGTTGGATGTTTTCGATTTGGACTTTTTGACCAAGTACACACCAGCCCATATTGACCTCAAGTATGTTAAGGAAATTCATCATGGGTCAGAGATTTATTCAGGCTATGAGTTTGACCAAGAAAGTTTGAGCAGTCAACATCAGATTTGTGTTGATGGCAATATTCATGCTCAGGCCATTATCCAATGGAAAGAAATAGGAGACGAGTAAGATGACATATAAAGGTTATTTGATTGATTTAGATGGAACTATCTACAAGGGGAAGGATCGTATTCCTGAGGGAGAAGCCTTCGTTAAGGAGTTGCAGAAGCGTCAGATTCCCTATCTTTTTGTGACTAATAACAGTATGCGTACACCAGAGATGGTGCAAGAGCTTTTGCGTAATCAGTGTGAGTTGGAAACGCCCCTTGAGACCATCTATACAGCTACTTTGGCGACAGTTGACTACATGAACGATATGAATCGTGGCAAGACGGTTTATGTTATCGGTGAGACTGGGCTTAAATCTGCAATTGCGGAAGCGGGATATACGGTAGATGAGGAAAATCCTGCCTATGTTGTGGTGGGCTTGGACCGTGAAGTCACTTATGAAATGTTGGTTAAAGCAACGCTTGCCATCCACAAAGGGGCCATATTTATTGGAACTAACCCAGATTTGAATATCCCAACTGAACGTGGTCTTCTTCCAGGTGCTGGTTCCCTCTTGGCCCTTATTGAGGCGGCTACCCGTGTGAAACCAATCATTATTGGTAAGCCTAAAGCTATTATCATGAACAAGGCTCTTGAAATCCTTGGGACAGAACGTAGCCAAACTATCGTGGTTGGTGACAATTACTTGACTGATATTACAGCTGGTATTAAAAATGACTTTCCAACACTTCTTGTGACAACTGGATTTACCAAGGCGGAAGAGGTTGCGAATTTACCAGTAAAACCCGACCATGTACTTTCTAGTCTAGCGGAGTGGGATTTTGATGCGAACTAGGATTAATGCTGTTCTGACTCCGATTTGGCTCTTGGCCTTGTCTATTCTGGTGACAATTTATCTGGCATGGGGATTCTATTATTTTGATATTGACTGGATGCATCTTATGGACTATGTCATTATCGGAAAGACGGAGCTTTGGCATAATTTCAATGTCCTCATGCAGTACTTGACCTTTCCTTGGGTTGGTCATCTGACTATGGCTGATTTTCCATCGTCGGAGAGTGGGCTAAAGCATTTTCATGATGTGAAGTGGCTCTTTCATTTGGTACAGGGGCTTGTTATTCTACTGGCTTATCCAGCTGTGACCTTTCTTTGGCGAAATGTGAAGAAGGGCACCTTTGGTCTTTATCGTAGGCTTTATATGAGTTTAGCTGTTTTACCAATCCTTATTGGGGTTGTGGGAGTTTTTCTCGGATTTGATGAGTTTTTTACGCTCTTTCATGAAGCCCTCTTTCCTGGAGATAGCAGTTGGCTCTTTAATCCAATCTTGGATCCGATTATCAACGTTTTACCAGAAGAGTATTTCCTTCAATGTTTTGTGATTTTCTTTATTATTTATGAGGGGTTGGTGGTGAGTTTGACCTGGTTGGCCCATAAGCAGCTTACAATGTATTTGAAAAATAAGGAGTAGTTATGTCTATTCGTGATAACCATTTGCATACCCATCATTCCTATGATTCGGATGCGAACTTTACTGACTATTTGACACATTTTGATGGGGAGATTGTAACGACTGAGCATTATGATCTCTCTAATCCTTATACCAAACAGGACGATGTGCCCGAGTACGAGGCTTATAGTCACGAAATCGAAAGTCTTAACCTCAAGTATGGCAATCGTATTAAACGTGGCATCGAGATTGGTTATTACCAGCCTAGAGAAAGCGATATTTTAGACTTTTTGGATGGTAAGGACTATGATCTCAAACTGCTTTCTGTTCACCATAATGGGGTCAATGATTATCTTGATGATGAGGTAGCTGATATGGACAAGGCAAGCATTATTCAAGAGTATCTGGACAAGTTGGAGTACGCTATTGGTCGTGTAGACGCAGATGTTCTGGCTCACTTTGACTATGGTTTCCGCCTGTTTGAGGTGACTGTTGATGAACTAAAAGCCTATGAGGAGCAGCTTAAACGTATTTTCCAGAAAATGATGGCTAATGATTTGGCTTTTGAGCTGAATGCAAAGAGTATGTATCTCTATCATCACGAAGATCTTTATCGTTATGCCTTGGGGCTTGTTAAGGATTTGGGATGTTGCAAGTATTCTATCGGCTCTGATGGTCATAAATTAGAGCATTTCCGTCTGAACTTTGATAAGATTCAGGGGCTCTTGAGAGAATTTGATATTACTGAAGATATGATTATATAGCGAAGATGGCTTCAACTGAAGCTGTCTTTTTCTTAAGGAAAACTTAAAGAAAAGGCGTTGTTGTGGGAATTATAGAAGATTTTAAGCTTTGCTTGTTATGCTAATGTCAAGCAAAAGGAACTTATGGTTTCTATCTTATCTTTCAAAATTGGAGGTCTTCTATGAAATTTCTCAAAAGGCATGCCTATGCCTTACTCTTTACCCTTTTTCTGATGGGGGCAAATGTTTACTCTCTCTTAAAGGTCTTTGTCATTCCCTCAGCGGTCTCAACGGTTTCGGCCAATACGACTAGTTCAACCACAGCGTCGTCGACGGCATCTACTAGCACTGGTAAGGTGACTAAGACGGATACGACTTATAAAGATGACAATATGGATATCAAAATCACAACAGGTAAAACCAGTGATACCACTTACTATGTGGCAGATATCCAGCTTTCGAGTGCAGATTACCTTAAAACGGCTTTGGCACAAAATACCTATGGGACCAACATCACTGACACTACTTCAAGTATTGCCCAGCAAAACAATGCAATCTTTGCCATCAATGGTGACTATTATGGCGCTAATCAGTCGGGTTATGTGATTAAAAATGGTCAAGTCTATCGTGATACTGATCGAAACAGTGATTACGAGGACCTTGCCGTTTACTCAGATGGTAGCTTCAAGACCTTTAAGGAAAGCGATACAACGGTTCAAAAATTGGTTGATTCAGGTGTGGTGAATACCTTTGCCTTTGGTCCAACCTTGGTTGAAAATGGTAAGGTAGCTGTATCAGAAAATGAAGAGGTTGGTCAAGCCATGGCTGACAATCCACGTACAGCCATCGGAGTTATCGAAGAAAGTGACGGCAGTGTGCACTATATTGTCATTGTCTCTGATGGTCGTACCAGTGAGTCGTCAGGATTGACTCTTTATGAAATGGCAGAGTTGATGAAATCTTATGGCGTGACGACAGCCTACAACCTTGACGGTGGTGGCTCATCTACCATGTACTTCAATGGTCAGGTCATTAATAAGCCAACCACAAACGGAAACAAAATTTCAGAAAGGGCGGTGAGCGATATTGTTTACATCGGTTACTAAAAAATCAGCCAGCAAACACTTTTTCACCTACATCGGACTAACCATTTTTAGTCTAGTCTTTACCTTTGTTTATGAGCGCTTTTCTTATGGTGAATCATCCATGTTTATGCGCATGATGTTCTTTGCACCATTGGCTGGAGCATTTATTTATCTACTTACTGGACTGGGAATGTCTTGGGTGAAGAATCGTGCCTCAAAACTTCTCTTTAATTCAGCCATTGCTGTTGTCGCTAGTGCTTGTTTAGTTAAAGGTATTGTTGAAGTCTCAGGCCGTACGACTAGCGTGGATATGCCCTATTGGTATGTGGCAGCTGGACTACTTTGTTTGAGTCTCCTAACGGGATTTATCAGACCTAAAAGACTGGCTTAACAATGAGAGCTTGGAGCTGTGCTTCAGGCTTTTTGTCTTGCTTTGAAAAATTATTTAGGATAAATATACAAATTATAATATGAAGAAATGATTTCAATTTGGGAAATAGTCCAAAGAAATTGTCATAAAAAATAACTGAGCAAGATTTTTTGTGATAGGAATTTAGATAGAACGAGATCTTCTGTAGTGATGAAAGTACTTGAAAAAATAGTGGTTTCCAGTTAAGCTATCACAGTCAGAAGTCTCTTTAGGGATCCACTTGGTTTGTAAAAAGATACCGCATCAACTTTTTATTTATTTGAACTCAATTTCACAGCAGTTTGTTTTGGCTATTAAATATACATGATTTTCAACTTTTTATAAAAAATATACAAAAAAGGCTTGCATTGTTCTGAATTTTCATGTAGAATAATTTCAAATCTAAATCGTTGAGAGAAAAAGTCTGATCGCTTGACAGAGAATGCGGGAAGCTGAAAACGCATGAGATCAAAGACGACACATTCTTGAGAGCGTATGCGAACTCTGAATGACAGTAGTGTACGACGGGTGGTTCCGTTAGAGACTGGGAGTTACAAGAGACACCTTGTGACTTCATGAGGAAGAGGGGGTGACCCCTGTTCGAATTAAGGTGGAACCACGTGCTAACGTCCTTGCAAAAGTTGTTTTTGCGAGGGCGTTTTTTGTTACTCTTGCTTTTAGCATTTGTAGCTAGCAGTATACATGGTCGGAGTTGAACAGAAAGGATAAACTATGGAAATCAAAGGATTACGAAAGATTGAACCCTATGTGGCGGGTAGTCAGCCTGCTGAGAAAAATATCATTAAGTTGAATACTAATGAAAATGCCTATGGACCAAGTCCAGCAGTCCATCAAGCTTTAGCATACTTTGATGCCCATCAGTTACGCAAGTATTCGACTTTGGATCAGGCTGCCTTACGTCAAAATCTTTCTGAACAGTTAGGTGTTCCTGCCGATCAAGTAATCATTGGAAATGGGTCAGACGATGTCCTGTCAATGGCATTTCTAGCTTTCTTTAACAGTGAGGAAGAAGTCTTGTTTCCAGATTTGACCTATGGTTTTTACAAGGTTTGGGCAGATTTATACCACATTCCTTTTAGAGAAGTGCCTTTGACTAGCTCATTTGAGATAGACACTCAAGATTACCTGGTTGAAAATGGTGGGATTGTCATTACAAATCCAAATGCGCCAACAGGTATTTATAAACCTCTCGATCAAATTGAGAAAATCGTAAAGGCCAATCAGTCAGTAGTTGTGATTATTGACGAAGCCTATATTAACTTTGGTGGGGAGACTGCCCTACCTCTTCTAGAAAAGTATGACAATGTGTTTATCACTAGGACCTTTTCTAAGGATGCCTCCCTTGCTGGTCTGCGTGTCGGTTACGGCATAGGAAGTCCTAAACTAATGGCTGTCATCAATGCTGTCAAGAATTCAGTCAACCCCTATAATGTGGATAGCATTGCGGAAGTCTTGGCGACTGCAGCGGTTAAGTCCTGGGACTACTATGAGGACACTTGCGCAAAGATTATGGCAACACGTGACTGGTTTAGCCAAGAATTGCAGGCGATTGGTTTTGATATCTTACCTTCAAAAACCAATTTTGTTTTGGTCAAACCTCACGGAGTGACTGCAGGTCAATTGTTTGACTACCTCCAAAGTAAGAAAATTTATGTCCGTTATTTTCCAAAAGTGGAGCGTATTTCAGACAGACTACGCATTTCTATTGGGACGCAGGATGAGATGGAGCGCGTATTAATGACAATACAGGAGTTACAAGCATGAAAAAAACGACATTAGCCTTAGGAATGCACGATAAACTTTTCAAACGTGCACGTACTATGTATCAGATTGAACACCGTATCTGTGACTTGTTGATGACAAAGGGTTTCCTTCGAATTGAGACACCAACCTTAGAGCATTTTGAAGTCTTTAGTGATCTTGTGGACAATGGTTACTATAATTTCTTTGATAAAAATGGAGATCTTGTTAGTTTACGTCCTGATATTACCAGCCAAATTGGGCGCGTGATTGCTTCGACTCAAGTTCATACACCGATTAAATTTTCTTACTCCGGAAAAGTCTTTAACTACAATGAGGAGATGCGTGGCTTGTCCAATGAGCATACGCAGGCTGGTGTGGAAATCATTGGTTTTCCAGTTCATCAGGCATTGGAAGAAGCAATAGCTTCTGCTAAAGAGGCTCTAGATGCTGCAGGGGTCAAAAATTACAAGTTTGAATTTTCACATGCCCGCCTCTTGCAACTCATTTTTGAAGAATTAAACCTTCCAGCAGTAAAAGAAGCAGAGTTGGCGGCCTATATCCGTGATAAATCAATCACAGGCCTCAAGGAATTCACCAAAGAAAATCCAAGCCAATATGACAAGGTCTTGGAGCAGTTGCCATTCCTCTTTGGTGAGACAAAGGCTGTCTTGACCAAGGCGAGACAGTTAACAGACAGTGAAGCTTTTTTGACGGCTTTGGATAGTTTGGAAGTCTTAACCAATCGCCTAGCTGATAGTCTCCCAGAGACGACACTTGATTTAGCGCAGTTGCCAGCAGTGCCTTACTATACAGGCATGATGTTTAAGGTCTTCGGTGACAAGGTACCAGATGCTTTTGTATCAGGTGGCCGTTATGATAAACTATTTGAACGCTTTGGTGCTACCGAGTTAACAGCGGTTGGCTGGGCCATTGATATCGACTCAGTTTATCAAGCAGTACATGACGATGTGGAATTTGGAGGTGACTTGGATGACTAGCAATCAAATCACAATTGCCTTGACCAAGGGACGTATTGAGAAAGATACGGTTACATTACTGGAAAAAGCTGGCTTTGACATGTCTTTCATGGCCGATAAGGGACGTAATTTGATTTTCGAGAGTCCTGACAACCGGTTCCGTTTTCTCTTGGTCAAAGCTCCAGATGTGACTACCTATGTTAGACACGGTGTCGCAGATATTGGGATTGTCGGTAAGGATGTTTTGGTCGAACATCCGACAGGCTATTTGGAAATGTTAGACCTTAATTTTGGTCTTTGTAAATTCTCCGTAGCATCAACAGAAGACTATAATCCTGATGACCATAAGCGTAAACGTATTGCGACCAAGTATCCAACCATTGCGACGGATTATTTTAATCAAAAGGGTGAGGATGTTGAGATTATTTCGATTCAAGGGAGTGTAGAGATTGCCCCTGTTATTGGTCTAGCGGATGCCATTGTTGATATTGTAGAAACAGGGAATACCCTTGTTGCAAATGGCCTAAAAGTTTATGAAGATATTTGCAGGATTTCAGCACGAATGATTGTGAACAAGGCTTCTTTGAAAAACAATAAGGAAGTCCTGCCATTCATTCGTAAGATTGAATCACTTGTAGGAAACGAGGAGGTACCGTTCGAATGAAACGATTAACTGGAACAAATAAAGAAATTGCTGAGCTTCTTTATCAGGAGCAATTGGAACTTTCAAAAGAAAATAGAGACGTTGAAAGCACGGTTCAAGCCATTATTGAGGATGTCAAAAAACGAGGAGACGAGGCCCTTCGTGACTATTCAGCTAAATTTGATAAGGTTGACTTGACTGATTTTGAGGTTGGACAGGATTTGATTGATCAAGCCTTTAAAGAGATTGATCCAGAGGTTTACCAAGCCCTAGTTAGTGCCAAAGAAAACATTGAATCTTACCACAAGCATCAGTTGGAGGCTGGTTTTGAGGACCAACCAAGTGAGGGTGTTATTCGTGGTCAATTGATTCGTCCCATCAATCGTGTGGGTGTTTATGTGCCTGGAGGAACAGCGGCTTATCCATCATCAGTTCTTATGAATGTCATTCCTGCTAAAATTGCTGGGGTTAAAGAGATTATTATGATTACGCCGCCACAAGAACACTTTGTTCCTGCAATTCTGGTAGCTGCAAAATTGGCTGGTGTGGATAGCATTTACCAAGTCGGTGGGGCTCAAGGGGTTGCGGCTTTGGCCTTTGGTACAGAAACGATTCCAAAGGTGGACAAGATTACAGGTCCTGGTAATATTTTCGTGGCGACTGCAAAGAAGCAAGTTTACGGTATTGTCGGTATTGATATGATTGCAGGGCCATCAGAAATTGGTGTCATTGCTGATAGTAGTGCCAATCCAACCTATGTGGCAGCTGACCTCTTGTCTCAAGCAGAGCACGATACACGCGCACGCGCCATTTTGGTCACAGATTCTGAAGCCTTGGCTGATGCGGTTGAAAGTGAGATTGAACGTCAACTCAAGCTTTTGCCACGTGAGGCGATTGCTCGTCCATCTGTCGAAAATAACGGCCGTATTATTATTGCCAATGATACAGATGGCATGTTCGAGCTCATGAACTTGGTTGCGCCAGAACATTTGGAAATTGCTATGGACAATGCCTATGATTACTTGGAAAAAGTGGAAAATGCTGGTTCCGTCTTTCTTGGTCACTTTACCAGCGAACCAATTGGCGACTACTATGCAGGTGCCAACCATGTTCTTCCAACGACAGCAACCAGCCGCTTTTCATCAGCTTTAGGCGTGCACGATTTTGTCAAACGTATCCAATATACGCAATACGATAAGGCCGCAGTCAATAAGGCTCAGCACGATATCACAACCTTGGCTTACGCAGAAGGTTTGCAGGCCCACGCCAAGGCAATTGAAGTCAGAAACGACAATAACTGAGAGAGTAGAGGAAGAAGTTATGAGACAAGCAGAAATTGAACGTAATACCTTTGAAACCAAAATTAAGTTAAGTCTTAACTTGGATGCTCAAGAACCAGTAGATATTCAAACAGGTGTCGGATTTTTTGACCACATGTTGACCTTGTTTGCCCGTCACGGTCGTATGTCTTTGGTGGTTAAGGCTGATGGTGACCTTTGGGTTGATAGTCACCACACTGTTGAAGATGTCGGTATTGTCCTTGGTCAAGCTCTTAAAGAGGCCTTGGGCGATAAAGCAGGAATCAACCGTTATGGAACGGCTTTTGTACCTATGGATGAAACCCTTGGCATGGCAAGTTTAGACTTGTCTGGACGTAGCTTCTTGGTCTTTGATGCTAGTTTCGATAATCCAAAATTAGGTAATTTTGACACAGAACTGGTAGAAGAATTTTTCCAAGCCTTGGCTTTCAATGTTCAGATGAATCTCCACCTCAAGATTCTCCACGGAAAAAACAATCACCACAAGTCAGAAAGTCTTTTCAAGGCTACAGGACGTGCCTTGCGTGAAGCCATCACAATCAATCCTGACATTCACGGCGTAAACTCGACAAAGGGGATGCTATGATTATCGTCATTGATTACGATGCGGGGAATACCGCAAATGTTCTGCGTGCCCTTGAAAAGATTGGTGTGACTGCAGAATTGTCTGCCGATAAAGAAAAAATCCTAGCTGCAGATGGGTTGATTTTACCTGGTGTAGGTGCCTATCCAACGGCTATGGCAGAGTTGGAGCGAAGAGGCTTGGTAGCTGTTATCAAAGAGGCAGTCGCACAGGGAGTTCCCCTTTTGGGAATTTGCCTAGGCATGCAGATTTTAACAGAAAAAGGACTGGAACATGAAGAAACAGATGGTCTTGGCTTTATTCCAGGTGTCTGCCGTCCTATTCCAGCCTGCAAGGAGCAACCTGTCCCACATATGGGGTGGAATAATTTGGCTGTTAAGCAAGCCAGCCCTTTGACAGATGGTTTAGATGGCCAAGCTGTCTACTTCGTTCACAGTTATTTCACAGATGTCCCTAGCCAATACATTGATGTTACCGCAGATTATAGTATTGAGGTGCCAGCCATGATCCATAAAGATAATGTTTATGGGGCTCAATTCCATCCTGAGAAATCAGGGGATATTGGCTTAGGTATTCTTGAAAAGTTTGCAGGTTTATGTAAAGCCTAGAAGCTAGTGAGAGCAAAGACTTTTTAGTTAGAAAGGATGGTAGGGGAGATGCAAATTCTACCAGCAATTGATATTAAGGATGGACAGGCTGTTCGTCTCTTTAAAGGAGATTTCAACCAACAGACCGTTGTCAATCCAGATGTTATTGAGCAGGCAAAGACCTTTAAGGATGCGGGCATTCAATTTATTCATGTCGTCGACTTGGACGGTGCCCTAGATGGTCGTGCCACTAACCGTGACTTGATTGCAGAGGTCAAGAAGGTTTCTGGACTTGGCATCGAAGTTGGTGGCGGTATCCGTACTTTGGAGCAGATTCGTGACTATTTGGAAGTTGGCATCGACCGTATCATTATCGGATCAATGGCCGTTAAAAATCCTGACTTCGTTCGAGCAGCTTTAGAGGAATTTGGTGCCGATAAAATTGTCGTGGGTATTGATGCCAAGGCAGGGTTTGTCGCTACCGAAGGTTGGTTGGAAACAAGCAATGTAGACTACATCACCTTGGCCAAGGAAATGGAAAAGATGGGCGTAACCCTCTTTGTCTATACAGATGTTGATCGAGATGGCACACTGACAGGACCCAATCTTGATCACTACAAACGTTTGGTATCTGAACTCACGACCGCCAAAGTCATTGCTTCAGGTGGAATTGCAGAAGTAGCTGACTTAGATCACCTAGAAGAGATTGGTGTAGCAGGAACCATTGTCGGCAAAGCCTACTATAACGGCAATATCACATTAGACCAACTCAAGTCTTTCGGAGGTTAATATGCTTAAGAAACGTATTATTCCCTGTTTGGATGTCAAGGATGGCCGTGTCGTAAAGGGGGTTAATTTTGTGAATCTGACAGATGTTGGAGACCCTGTTGATTCTGCGCGTGCTTACTATGAGGCTGGTTGTGACGAACTTGTTTTCTTGGACATCACAGCTACTTCAGATAATCGTGAAACAACGGTTGACATGGTGCGTCGTGTTGCCAATCAGGTCTTTATTCCTTTCACGGTAGGTGGTGGTATCCGTTCAGTCGAAGACATGAACAAGATGCTCAAAGCCGGTGCTGACAAGGTTGCCGTCAATTCCTCAGCCCTTGCCAATCCACAACTAATCGCTGATTGTGCTCAAAAATTTGGAAATCAGTGTGTAGTGGCTGCGATTGATGCGAAAAAGATGGCTGATGGGAGCTGGCATGTCTTTGTGGCAGGTGGCCGTAAGGATACAGGTAGAGACCTCATCCAATGGGCTCAAGAAGTCGTCGCCTTGGGGGCTGGAGAGATTCTCTTAACTAGCATGGACAAGGATGGCACTAAGTCTGGTTTTGACTTGGAAATGCTCAATCGTGTGGCGGAGGTCGTTGATGTTCCGATTATTGCCTCTGGTGGCGCGGGAAATATCGAGGATATTGTAGAAGTCTTTGAAAAGACAACAGCGACGGGTGCTCTGGCAGCCTCTATCTTCCACTTTGGTGAGGTGAATATAGGCGAAACCAAACAAGTCTTGACAAATACAGGAATTGAGGTGAGACAATGACAGAGATTAAACTTGATTTTGACAAACAAGGCGGGCTGGTACCAGTCATTGTGACAGATTACAAGACGGGGCAGGTGCTCATGTTGGCCTATATGAATGAGCTGTCCTATCAGTTGACCCTTGAGACCAAACAAATGCATTACTGGAGCCGTTCTAGAAATGAGCTTTGGCATAAGGGAGCTACATCTGGTCATTTCCAACATGTCAAAAGCATCAAGACTGACTGTGATCAGGACACCTTGCTTATCGCCGTTGAACAAGAAGGAGCAGCCTGTCATACAGGAGCCTACAGCTGTTTCTTTACGGATATATATGATGACAATCAAGATAGATAGGAGTAGCTATGTTAGAAACACTTTATAAGGAAGCCTTAGATCGTAAAAAAAATCCCAAAGAAGGATCGTATACCAATTACCTTTTTGACAAGGGCCTAGACAAGATTCTTAAAAAGGTTGGTGAAGAAGCAACAGAAGTTGTGATTGGAGCAAAAAATGGTGATAAAGAAGAAATTGCCAACGAGACAGCAGACGTCCTCTATCACCTAGCAGTCATGCTCGTTGAAACAGGGGTCAGCCCTGAAGACGTAGAAGACGTACTTAAAGCACGTCAAGGCAAACAAAGCAATGTCCATGACCGAAAAGAAGTAACAGATTATTAAGGATTATCTCAACCGATTTGAACTAAGATGAAAAGCCTGAAGTGATGATTAATTTCAGGCTTTTTTTCTATGAGGAATTTTAATTATTTTGTTCCTCTAACTACCATGAGAAAGCGCTTTAAAATGCTATGATAGGAGTGAAGGAAGCTCGTTTTATTTGAAGGATTTGGTGTGCTTATTTATACAAATCATTGAGGAAAGGAAGGATGTACTATGAAGAAAAATACTCCTAATATTTTAAAGTTTTCTTACTTAGCTATTCTCCTCCTCTGTTCTATTCTTTTAGTTCGTTGCACAGTGCTACTTCCAATTACTTACTCAAAAGCCAGGGAAAAAAACGCAAAGAATCTTGGCTCATAATGGTTTTAAGGGAAAGGTCCAAGTTAAGCATATCGAAAAGGTGTTTCTAGATAGTGCAGGCATTTATGTCGATTATATCTATTCAGAGGAAACCTGCGATAATCAACCCATAATATTAGATGGAAAAATTACATTTCAACTGGACTGGACAGTTTATAGTGAAGAATATCTGACTCCTGGCCTTTACTCGGAAACCTATTTACAACAAAAATCTGTAAAAAAAGAAGAGCAAAAACTCTTTAAGGAGCTTAAAAAGCAATCTTTAGGCCTTGATATCGAAAATTTCTCTTTCAAAGATAATACACTGATAGATCAAGAGGCTTCTGATAATTTAGTGCGCATAGCCAAAGAAAACCGTAAAAATGGCAAGCATGATTTTTATGGCTATTATCAAATTCCTTATCAAACAATGATTGATGAACATATTGTTACTATGTCAATAAGAGTAAGTGATACAGAAAATACCAGTAAGAAAGATTTAGAAGAGGCCGCAACTAAACTGGATGCTAGCAAGCTTCCTAACGGAGAGTACGAATTTTATTATTTCACAACTGATAAAGAAAATTCCGCTTATTATGACAATTCCGGATATATTGGCTATACCTTTAACATACAAGATGGCAAGGTTGTCCAAGATGACGATGATTAGATGATACTTTGATTCCTGCGATAATCTCGCACTCCATACTGGCGGCATAGAGGTATAGGCTATAGCTAAGTGAAAATGTTAACCTCAAAGCATGCAAAAACATCTCCGAAAATCAGTTGGAGATGTTTTTTTGTCTTACAAATTCTTTTTCTTTTTAGCTTTTTTGGTTAGGGCAAGATCACAATTTTCAATGTTTGAAATCAGGTGATTAGTCAATTGGAAGTCGTCCACTTGGGGATTCAAGTCCACTTCGTAGACCAGTTGCATGGTCTCGCCTCCACCTGTGGTATTAAGGGAAATCAGGTCGCATTCACTGGTGAAATTGAGCAGGGCTTTAGTGATTTTTTGGTCAATCAAGTCTTGGTAAGGGACGTTAATGGTCAGGAGCCTACGACGTTGGTTGTCGGTACGACTTTGACGATTTTCCAAAAGAAGCCAAACAGCCAAAAGGAAGATGGTAAAGAGGACGGCTAGTAAGAGGTAGCCTGTCCCAGATGCCAGACCAATAATCATAGCCATAAAGACAGCAATCAGTTCTCTGGAACCACTAGTCGCTGAACGAAAACGAATGAGACTAAAGGTCCCTGCCACGGCAATAGAGGTTCCCAAACTACCATTGACAAGGAAGATAACTAGGGTCATCAAACATGGAAGTAGGGTCAAACTGATGACAAATTCTCTGGTGTAGAGGGTCCGGTATTTGTAAGTCCAGGTTAGGGCCAATCCTAAAACAAGGCTGACCAGTAAGGCCAGCATGAGTTGAAGGGGACTAGCGGTTGCGGTCGCATCATTAAAGATAGAATTGAAGAGATTAGACATAGGCGGCAGCTCCTTTTTCTTGTGCTGGACGTGGTCCGTAGTCTAGACCTTGAGATTTATGGTAGGCACAGCTGTATTTTGAGAATTTCTGCTCTTCCAAACCATGTTTATCTAAGATAGCTTGAAGCCAGTCTGGTTTTTGTCCAGGTGCCTTGATTTCCATGATTATCGTATCTTCATCTAGAAGGGGAAACCCATGATTTCCCTTAAAGAGACTGACGTCTTCATCACGGTAAGTCAAATTTTGGTCAAGGGTAACACGAACTTTATTGTAGGCATAGCCTTCGATAGTCTCTTTTACTTTCATCGAAAAACGGTCGTAGTAGATATACATACGAGGTTTAAGCCCCTCATCATATCGTTGACGTAAGTGGTGGATATCCTGTAATAGCTGGCGGTCAGTGATTTGACCATGATTCTTACCATCTGTCATCAAGTTAGTGATGGCAAGCGGTGTTGAAACGAGACGAAACTTATGACCGATTCCTTCATCATCTTTGGCTTTAACCTCTAAAAAGACCTTACTATCAATTTTGGGATTGGCTAGGTAGGTACGCATGCGGATTTTCTCTTGACGGTGATTACCATCTAGGGCATCTTGGATGACGTCAAAATTATCCGTATCAAAGTAAATATTTGAAATGGTAGATGTCGGATAATCATCCTCTACCAAATACTCCTTAAGATCAGTGAGCAGGTCCTCAAGATTTTCCTTTGAGACCACATATTTTGTTTCAATACGTTTAAAACGTGTTTCCAATTGTTTAACCATGAAAAAACTCCTTTTATAGATAAGATACAAAGCCGTAAAGCAACTCCCAGGAAAATAGGGGGACCAGTCGCTGGAGTTTATCTCCAAGCAGGGCCCATCTTTTTCCACCGAGTTGTAGGCGAGTTCAATTAGATAAGATACAAAGCCGTAAAGCAACTCCCAGGGAAATAGGGAATTTGTTGTAGGAACATCTATTTCCAAACAGTCGACTTATTGTTTTAATTCTTTTTTATAGTAGAAAAGTTGAGCGAAAATGTACTATTTTATAGCACTTACTTGCTCGCCTATTAGTCTATGGGATTTTTCTGAAAGTTTTCCTAAGATAAACTTTCACCAAACTTAACTTAAGATAAGTTTTAGTTAACCTTTAGAAATGTTTTAGCTAAGACCCGTAAACTGTAATCATCCAAACGAACCCGAGAGGAAAAAATATGAAATCAAAAAAACTAAAAAAATGGACGACTTTATTGACCTGTGCGACTGCCCTAACAGTCATGACAGCTTGTAGCCAATCAGGCAGTCAGTCAACTGGGACGACGTCAAGCACTACATCAAAAACAAGTGCTGTAACAGCAACGACCAGCAAGAAAACAAATAAGAACAACAGCAACTATTTTACTTCTAAAGATTCTGATACCTCTTATAATGAAAGTTCAGCTACTAAGATTAAGTTATCAGGCTCATCTGCGGATGTTTCAGGTGATGGTGCATCCCTATCAGGTTCAACTGTAACCATCTCCAAAGCTGGGACCTACGTCATTTCAGGAAAATCCGACGGTGTGCAAATCAAGGTAGACGCTGGTGATTCAGACGATGTCCATATTGTTTTGGATGGTGCTACCATGACAAATACAAATGCAGCAATCAATGCCACAAAAGCTGGTCATGTCTATCTGACACTTAAAGATGGCACTACAAACACACTTTCTGATTCAAGTTCTAATAGTGATGAAGATGCGGATGCTGTGATTTTCTCTAAAGGAGATTTGACCATTAACGGTTCAGGTACTCTAAACATTGATGCCAAGAAAAACAACGGTATTAAAGCCAATGACAGCCTTCATATGACTGGCGGTACCTATAAGATTTCCTCAGTCGGTGATGCCTTCAATGTCAATGATGAACTCAATATCACAGGAACAACTATGACTATTGAGGCTGAAGAAGATGCTGTTAAGGTTGATAATGATGACGACACCTCAGTAGGTACCATGTATCTGTCTGACAATACCATGACCATCAAAGCTGGTGATGACGGTATCCATACTTCTGGTGACCTTATTATTGATAGCGGTACTTACAAAGTTGAAAAATCAACCGAAGGTATCGAAGGTAAATCGGTGACTATTAATGGCGGAAATATCGATGTCTATGCGACAGATGACGGTATCAATGCGGCCAATGCTAATGCCAGTCAAAGTGAGGTTTTCTTCAAGATGACTGGTGGAACCCTAAATGTTGAGGTTGGCGAGGGCGATACAGACCCAATTGACTCTAACGGCGATATTATTGTATCGGGTGGAACGATCAATTTGACTGGTCAGTCTGGCTTTGACTTCGACGGTTCAGCGACCTATACCGGTGGTGACATTACTATCAATGGTGAAAAACAAACTAAGATTGAAAACTCAATGCCTGGCGGCGGTGGCCCTCAAGGTGACGGTGGTCCCCAAGGTGGTGGGCAACCAGGTGGCTTTGGCGGAGGTCACTAAAGAGTCATAGGATGAAACAGAAAGGAAGTGCCTATGTATATTATTATTCCAGCTTATGAACCAGACAAACGCCTGATTCAGGTGGTTCAAGATATTACCATAAAACTCCCTAAAGCCCGTATTATTGTTGTTAATGATGGGAGTGGCCCAGGCTATAACGACTATTACGACGAAACGGCTTTTATTGGAGCGACTGTCCTTACCCATCCTATCAATAAAGGAAAAGGAGCTGCTCTCAAAACTGCCTTTGCTCACATTCAAGAAGAAGTAGTCAGTCAGCACCTTTCGGCTCAACCTATTGTCACAGTTGACAGTGACGGTCAACATCTGATTAAAGATATTGTCCGTGTGGCCAAGGCAATCGAGGAAAATCCCAGTCATCTTGTTTTGGGTGCGCGTGCCTTTGTTGGTAAGGTGCCAGCACGTAGCCGCTTTGGAAATAAGGTGACTGCTGGACTCTTCCGTCTAGTAACTGGCCAAAAGGTGACAGATACTCAGACAGGGCTTCGAGGCATGTCAACCGACCTGATTCCATGGCTTCTTAATCTGGATGGCAATCGTTTTGAGTACGAGTTTAATATGTTGCTTGAAGCCAAAAAGTCAGGCCATCAAATCTCTGAAGTCCCTATTGAGACCGTTTATCTGGAGGAAAATAAAAGTTCGCACTTTCGCCCCATTCGTGATTCCATCCGTATTTACAGCCCTTTTTTAAAGTTCTCTGGCACGGCTGTTTTGGCCTCAGTCATTGATGCAACAGCCTTATTTGTGCTCTTTGCCTTGACGAAGAATCTGCTCCTTTCGGTCGTGCTAGCTCGTGTGATTTCGGCTTCCAGCCAGTGTCTACTGAACGCTAATGTGGTCTTTAATCCGACAAGCTCCCTCTTTAGATCGAGTGTTCGTTACTTTATGTTGGTCCTGGTCCTCCTGGCTTGTAACTATTTCTTACTTAGTAGTCTAGTTGCCATTGGTTTAGGCCTGGTTCTGGCAAAATTGGTTACAGAAACCTTGCTCTTTTTAGTCAGCTACAGGGTCCAACATAATGTGGTTTTTGCTTAATAGCTGACTTGAAAATCGCTAACTGATTGAATAGAGATAGTTTATTTACCTCTCAATTACCTCTAAAAATTTTCCTAAAAATATAGAAAAAACTACCGTTTTCGACATTCGGTAGTTTTTAATGATTGTCAAAATGTTTTTCAATTTACATTATGATTAAAAATTGAAATGACTTGATAAAGACTCGAAAAGGCTGAAAAAAATATGCTATAATGAAATTGTTTGAATTATGTAGATTTCATTCAAACTAGGAAAATGAAAAGAGGACCTAAAATGGGAAAAAAGGTACATTATAAGCTTCACAAAGTTAAGAAGCAGTGGGTGACGATTGCCGTCACTTCGGCAGCACTTGCCTCTATCGTAGGTGGCGCTACAGTTGCCAATCAAAAGGTTTCAGCTGATGAAACAACTCAACCAGTTGCCTCTACGACAGCTGAAAGCGATGTTGTCGTCGAAACGCATGAAGTAGCCGCTCCTGCAGCAACTGCTACGACAGATGCGACAGCAACAACAACTGACAAGGCTGCTGATACTGCAACAGTCGAAACCCCTGCGGCAGCAACCACTGCAGCAGATACAACTACTAATACCGCAACACCAGCAACAACTGATCGTGCAGCAGTAGCAAATGGTGCGACAACAGAAACACCAGCTGCAGCAGCGACAGATACAACGCTTACAGTAGCTGAAAAACCAAAATCTGGTGTTACTGAAAAAGAAGAAACAGCAGCACTCTCTTTGGACAACATCAAACAAGTTGATGGTAAATACTATTATGTCAAAGAAGATGGTTCATACAAAACAAACTTTGCTGTTTCAGTTAATGGCCAGTTGCTTTACTTCGGTAAAGATGGTGCTTTGACAAGCACATCAACACACTCGTTCACACCAGGTACAACTAATCTAGTTGATGCTTTCTCTTCACATAATCGTGCTTACGATTCTAAGAAAGAAAGCTTCGAGTTGGTAGATGGATACTTGACACCAAACAGCTGGTATCGTCCAGTCACTATTTTGGAAAATGGTGAAAAATGGCGTGTATCAACTGAGAAAGACTTTCGTC
Organism: Streptococcus sp. HMSC078H03; assembly: GCF_001808655.1. NCBI lineage: Bacteria > Bacillati > Bacillota > Bacilli > Lactobacillales > Streptococcaceae > Streptococcus > Streptococcus sp. HMSC078H03. Next base: position 61,210 of record NZ_KV794113.1, on the reverse strand, counting down.
CACTTTTGATGGCATGGTGGCCTGATGTAGATACACAAGTTGCCTACCTCAATACTTTCTCTAAACACTTTAACCTTAACGCAACTTATTCAACCAGCCAAAGTCAATCTGAATTGAATGCAGCTGCTAAGACAATTCAAATTAAGATTGAACAAGAAATTTCAGCTAAAAAATCAACTGAATGGCTTCGTCAAGCAATTGAGTCTTTTGTAAAAGAACAAGACCAGTGGAATACTACAACTGAAAACTATACCCTTGCTGACCACCTTCAAGGGGGAGCTCTTCTTTATGTCAATAATGACAAGACACCTTGGGCAAATTCTGATTACCGTTTGCTTAACCGTACACCAAGTAACCAAGATGGTTCTCTAAATGGTACAGGAAGATACTTGGGTGGTTATGAATTCCTACTTGCCAATGACGTTGATAACTCAAATCCAGTTGTGCAAGCTGAGCAGTTGAACCAAATTCACTATCTTGTGAACTGGGGATCAATTGTTATGGGTGATAAGGATGCTAACTTTGATGGTATCCGTGTTGATGCAGTTGACAATGTCGATGCTGACCTTCTCCAAGTTTATACAAACTACTTCCGAGCAGCCTTTGGTGTGGATAAATCTGAAGCCAATGCACTCGCTCACATTTCTATCCTTGAAGCTTGGGATTTAAATGATAATGCTTATAATCAAAAACATGATGGTGCAGCCCTTGCCATGGATAATAACCTTCGTTATGCAATTATGGGTGCACTTTATGGATCGGGCTCTTCATTGAAAGATTTGATTACTAGCAGTTTGACAGACCGTACAAATAATAGTAAGTATGGAGATACACAAGCTAACTATATCTTTGCACGTGCTCATGATAACCTTGTTCAAGATATCATTCGTGATATTGTTCAAAAAGAGATCAATCCAAAATCAGATGGTTATACCATGACTGATGCTGAATTGAAACGTGCCTTTGAAATCTATAATGAAGATATGAAGAAGGCAGAAAAACGTTATACTATTAACAATATTCCAGCTGCCTATGCTTTGATTCTTCAAAATATGGAGCAGGTAACTCGTGTTTATTATGGAGATCTCTATACGGATAACGGCCAATATATGGCTACCAAGTCTCCTTACTACGATGCTATCACAACGCTCTTGAAGAACCGTATGAAATATGTTTCAGGTGGACAATCGATGAAAGTCGACACGTTCAATGGAAAAGAAATCTTGTCATCTGTTCGTTACGGTAAAGATATTATGACTGCTGACCAAACTACGGGTGTAGCAGAAACAAGTAAACATTCTGGTATGTTGACACTTATTGCCAATAATCAGGATTTCTCACTGGGTGATGGTACTTTGAAAGTTAACATGGGTAAACTTCATGCTAACCAAGCCTACCGTCCATTACTTCTTGGTACTGATAAGGGAATTGTCACTTACGAGAATGATGCAGCTGCAGCTGGAAAAATTAAATACACCGATGCTGAAGGGAACTTGACTTTCAGTGGAGATGAAATCAAGGGATATCGAACTGTTGATATGAGAGGTTATCTTGGTGTTTGGGTACCAGTAGGTGCGCCTGATAACCAAGATATCCGTGTTAAAGGTTCAGATAAGAAACTTGACAAGACATTTTCTGCTACTGAAGCATTGGACTCACAAGTTATCTATGAAGGTTTCTCAAACTTCCAAGATTTTGTTGAAAAAGATAGCCAATATACTAATAAATTGATTGCAGAAAATGCAGAACTCTTCAAGTCATGGGGAATCACATCATTCGAGATGGCTCCTCAATTTGTATCGGCTGATGACCGTACCTTCCTTGATTCTGTTATCCAAAATGGTTATGCCTTTACTGACCGATATGACCTTGCCATGAGCAAGAATAACAAATACGGTTCTAAAGAAGATCTTCGTGATGCACTTAAAGCCCTTCACAAGCAAGGTATTCAAGCAATTGCTGACTGGGTACCAGATCAACTTTACCAATTACCAGGACAAGAAGTTGTAACAGCAACACGTGCTAATAGTTATGGTACTCCAAAGGCCAATGCTTATATCAATAACACTTTATATGTTGCAAATTCTAAATCATCAGGTAAGGACTTCCAAGCTCAATATGGTGGTGAGTTCCTTGATGAGCTCCAAAAGAAATATCCACAGTTGTTTGAAGATGTGATGATATCAACTGGTAAGAAGATTGATCCATCTGTTAAAATCAAGCAATGGTCTGCTAAGTACATGAATGGTACTAATATCCTTGGTCGTGGTAGTCGTTATGTTCTCAGTAACGATGCTACTGGTCGCTACTATCAAGTTACTGATAATGGTATCTTCTTGCCAAAACCTTTGACAGATCAAGGTGGTAAGACAGGTTTCTACTATGATGGTAAGGGTATGGCCTACTTTGATAATAGTGGTTTCCAAGCTAAGAATGCCTTCATTAAATATGCTGGAAATTACTATTACTTCGATAAAGAAGGTTATATGTTAACTGGTCGTCAAGATGTCGATGGTAAGACTTATTTCTTCTTGCCAAACGGTATCCAGCTTCGTGATTCTATTTATCAACAGGATGGTAAATATTATTACTTTGGTAGCTTTGGTGAGCAGTACAAAGATGGTTACTTTGTATTCGATGTATCGAAAGAAGGTACTTCAGAAACAGAAGCTAAATTCCGTTATTTCTCACCAACTGGAGAAATGGCTGTTGGCTTGACTCATGCTGGTGGAGGATTGCAATACTTTGATGAAAATGGCTTCCAAGCTAAAGGTACTAAGTATGTTACTCCAGACGGAAAACTCTACTTCTTCGATAAAAATTCAGGTAATGCCTACACAAATCGTTGGGCTGAAATCGATGGTATCTGGTATGAATTCAATGATCAAGGCTATGCACAAGCTAAGAAGGGTGAATTCTACACAACAGATGGCTCAACATGGTTCTACCGTGATGCAGCTGGTAAAAATGTGACAGGTGCCCTTACTTTGGATGGTCACGAATACTACTTCCGTGCAAATGGTGCCCAAGTTAAAGGTGAATTTGTTACTGAAAATGGCAAGATTAGCTACTACACTGTAGATAATGGTTACAAGGTTAAAGACAAGTTCTTCGAAGTAAACGGCAAGTGGTACCATGCTGATAAGGATGGTAACCTCGCCACAGGTCGTCAAACAATTGACCACCTTAACTATTACTTCAATGCTGATGGAAGCCAAGTCAAATCTGATTTCTTCACTCTTGATGGTGGTAAGACATGGTACTATGCCAAAGATAATGGTGAAATCGTGACAGGTGCCTATAGCATTGGCGGTAAAAACTATTACTTCAAAGAAGATGGTAGCCAAGTTAAAGGTGACTTTGTTAAGAATGCTGATGGTTCACTTTCTTACTATGATAAAGATTCAGGGGAGCGTCTCAATAACCGTTTCTTGACAACTGGTAACAATGTTTGGTACTACTTCAAAGATGGTAAGGCTGTAACAGGACGCCAAAATATCGATGGTAAAGAGTATTACTTTGATCATTTGGGACGTCAAGTTAAAGGTAGCCCAATCAGCACACCAAAAGGAGTGGAATACTACGAATCAGTTCTTGGAGAACGTGTGACAAACACATGGATCACTTTCCAAGACGGTAAGACTGTCTTCTTCGATGAAAATGGTTATGCTGATTTTGATAAATAATCAATCAATCTAATCTTAATCTGAGAGATTAAGTGAAAAACGATATGATTTGACATGAATTTATAGGTGAAATTTCTTGAAAACGAGAATCGTTTAAAGAAATTTTGCCTTTTTTTGCTCCTTAAAGAAAAAAATCTGACAAATATCAATTTTGAATCAGAATCGTTGTAAAAGCCATTGTATCAAGGGTTTTAGTGGTTTTTATAGAAAATAGTTTTACTTATCAAATGATATGAAAATGAGAATTGAAAGCCTATGAAATAGGTGTGTTACAAAACTTTTCTAATGTTGCTGTTATGTTACATATAATTTATAAAAAAACAATTAATTCGAGAAATAGTTAGAAAATAATGATATAATGTAATTGTTTGAAATCGGATAGATTTCAGTCTGATTTTGACAAATAAAATCACGGGGAAAATTATAATGGAAAATAAGGTACACTATAAGCTTCATAAAGTTAAGAAGCAATGGGTCACAATTGCAGTTGCCTCTGCAGCACTTGCTACTGTCGTAGGAGGATTGTCTGCAACAACATCTTCAGTTTCAGCGGATGAAACTCAAGATAAGATAGTAACTCAACCAAATTTAGATACAACAGCCGATTTAGTTACTTCTACAGAAGCAACCAAAGAAGTCGATAAACGTACAAATACAAAAGAAGCAGATATTTTAACACCTGCTAAAGAAACAAATGCTGTCGAAACAGCAACTACAACGAACACACAACCAACAGCTGAAGCAGCTACAACAGCAACAACTGCTGATGTAGCAGTGGCAGCTGTTCCAAATAAAGAAGCAGTTGTGACAACAGATGCACCAGCTGTTACAACTGAAAAAGCAGAAGAACAACCAGCTACAGTTAAGGCTGAAGTTGTAAACACTGAAGTTAAAGCGCCAGAAGCTGCTTTAAAAGATTCAGAGGTTGAGGCAGCTCTCTCTTTGAATAACATCAAAAACATTGATGGTAAATATTACTACGTTAATGAAGATGGTTCACACAAAGAAAACTTTGCCATTACTGTAAAAGGTCAATTGCTTTACTTCGGTAAAGATGGTGCCCTTACAAGCTCATCAACATACTCTTTCACACCAGGAACAACAAATATTGTTGATGGTTTCTCAATAAATAACCGTGCCTACGATTCATCTGAAGCTAGCTTTGAATTGATTGATGGTTATTTGACTGCAGATAGCTGGTACCGTCCAGCTTCTATCATCAAAGATGGTGTAACTTGGCAAGCATCAACGGCAGAAGATTTCCGTCCACTTTTGATGGCTTGGTGGCCAAATGTAGATACTCAAGTTAACTACTTGAACTACATGTCTAAAGTCTTCAATTTGGATGCTAAATATTCAAGTACAGATAAGCAAGAAACTTTGAATGTTGCTGCTAAGGATATCCAAGTTAAGATTGAACAAAAGATTCAGGCTGAAAAATCAACACAATGGTTGCGTGAAACTATCTCTGCCTTTGTTAAGACACAACCACAATGGAACAAAGAAACTGAAAACTACTCTAAAGGTGGCGGCGAAGATCACCTTCAAGGTGGTGCCCTTCTTTATGTAAATGATTCACGTACACCATGGGCGAACTCTAATTATCGTCTTTTGAACCGTACAGCAACTAACCAGACTGGTACAATTGACAAATCGGTTCTTGATGAGCAATCAGATCCAAACCACATGGGTGGTTTCGACTTCTTGCTTGCTAATGACGTAGATTTATCAAACCCAGTTGTTCAAGCGGAACAATTGAACCAAATTCACTACCTTATGAACTGGGGTTCAATCGTTATGGGTGACAAGGATGCTAACTTCGATGGTATCCGTGTCGACGCGGTAGATAATGTCAATGCAGACATGCTTCAACTCTACACAAACTACTTCCGTGAGTACTATGGTGTTAACAAATCTGAAGCAAACGCTCTTGCCCACATCTCAGTCCTTGAAGCGTGGAGTCTTAATGACAACCACTACAATGACAAGACAGATGGTGATGCGCTTGCCATGGAAAACAAACAACGTTTGGCTCTCCTCTTCTCATTGGCTAAACCAATCAAAGAACGTACACCAGCTGTAAGTCCTTTGTATAACAATACTTTCAACACGACACAACGTGATGTTAAGACTGATTGGATTAACAAAGATGGAAGTAAGGCCTATAACGAAGACGGAACAGTTAAACAGTCTACAATCGGTAAATACAACGAGAAATACGGAGATGCGTCAGGAAACTACGTCTTTATCCGAGCCCATGATAACAACGTTCAAGATATTATTGCTGAAATCATCAAGAAAGAAATCAATCCAAAATCAGATGGTTTCACAATCACTGATGCTGAAATGAAGAAAGCCTTTGAGATTTATAACAAAGACATGCTCAGCAGCGACAAAAAATATACCTTGAACAACATCCCAGCAGCATACGCTGTTATGTTGCAAAACATGGAAACAATCACTCGTGTCTACTATGGAGACCTTTATACAGATAATGGTAATTACATGGAAACTAAGTCTCCATATTACGATACCATTGTTAACTTGATGAAGAATCGTATCAAGTATGTATCTGGTGGACAAGCTCAACGTTCATACTGGTTGCCAACTGATGGTAAGATGGACAATTCAGATGTTGAACTCTACCGTACAAATGAAGTCTATGCTTCAGTACGTTATGGTAAAGACATCATGACAGCTGATGATACAGAAGGTTCTAAATACAGCCGTACATCTGGTCAGGTAACACTTGTAGCTAACAATCCAAAATTGACTTTGGATCAATCAGCTAAATTAAACGTTGAAATGGGTAAAATCCATGCCAACCAAAAATACCGTGCTTTGATTGTTGGTACAGCTGATGGTATCAAGAACTTTACATCTGATGCAGATGCAATCGCAGCAGGTTACGTGAAAGAAACAGACAGCAACGGTGTCTTGACTTTCGGTGCGAATGACATTAAGGGTTATGAAACATTTGATATGTCTGGTTTCGTAGCAGTTTGGGTTCCAGTTGGAGCTTCAGATGATCAAGATATTCGAGTAGCGCCTTCAACAGAAGCTAAAAAAGAAGGAGAGTTGACTCTTAAAGCGACTGAAGCTTATGATTCACAATTGATCTACGAAGGATTCTCTAACTTCCAAACTATTCCAGATGGTTCAGATCCTTCAGTTTATACTAACCGTAAGATTGCTGAAAATGTTGATTTGTTCAAGTCATGGGGCGTAACATCATTTGAAATGGCACCTCAATTTGTATCTGCTGATGATGGTACTTTCCTTGACTCAGTTATCCAAAATGGTTATGCCTTTGCAGACCGTTACGATCTTGCCATGAGTAAGAACAATAAATACGGTTCTAAAGAAGATTTACGAGATGCGCTTAAAGCACTTCACAAGGCTGGTATCCAAGCGATCGCTGACTGGGTTCCAGACCAAATTTACCAATTGCCAGGTAAAGAAGTCGTAACTGCAACTCGTACTGATGGTGCAGGACGTACGATTGCGGATGCTATCATTGATCACTCGCTTTATGTAGCTAATACTAAGTCATCAGGTAAAGATTACCAAGCTAAATACGGTGGTGAATTCTTGGCTGAGCTTAAAGCTAAATACCCTGAAATGTTCAAGGTAAACATGATCTCAACTGGTAAACCAATTGATGATTCTGTTAAATTGAAACAATGGAAGGCTGAATACTTCAACGGAACAAACGTTCTTGAACGTGGTGTTGGCTATGTACTTAGCGATGAAGCAACTGGTAAATACTTCACAGTCACTAAAGATGGTAACTTCATTCCTCTTCAATTGACAGGCAATGAAAAGGTTGTTACTGGATTCTCAAATGACGGTAAAGGAATTACTTACTTCGGTACAAGTGGTACTCAAGCTAAGTCTGCCTTTGTAACCTTCAATGGTAATACTTATTACTTTGATGCGCGTGGTCACATGGTTACCAATGGTGAATATTCACCAAATGGTAAAGACGTTTATCGTTTCTTGCCAAATGGTATCATGTTGAGCAATGCCTTCTACGTTGATGCTAATGGTAATACATACCTTTATAACTCTAAAGGTCAAATGTACAAGGGTGGTTACACTAAATTTGACGTTACTGAAACTGATAAAGACGGTAAAGAGTCTAAGGTTGTGAAATTCCGTTACTTCACTAATGAAGGTGTCATGGCCAAAGGTGTTACGGTTATTGATGGCTTCACACAATACTTTGGAGAAGACGGTTTCCAAGCTAAAGATAAGTTAGTAACCTTTAAAGGTAAAACTTATTACTTTGACGCACACACTGGTAATGCTATCAAGAATACTTGGAGAAATATCGATGGTAAGTGGTACCACTTTGATGCAAACGGTGTTGCTGCTACAGGTGCCCAAGTGATTAACGGCCAAAAACTTTACTTTAATGAAGATGGAAGTCAAGTTAAAGGCGGCGTTGTTAAGAATGCAGACGGTACATATAGCAAGTACAAAGACGGTTCTGGAGAGCTAGTGACTAACGAATTCTTCACAACTGATGGCAATGTTTGGTACTATGCAGGCGCTAACGGTAAGACTGTTACTGGTGCCCAAGTTATCAATGGACAACACCTCTACTTTAATGCAGACGGAAGCCAAGTTAAGGGTGGTGTTGTTAAGAATGCAGATGGTACTTATAGCAAGTACGATGCTGCAACAGGTGAGCGCTTGACTAATGAGTTCTTCACAACAGGAGACAACAATTGGTACTATATCGGTGCTAATGGTAAGTCAGTGACTGGTGAAGTTAAAATTGGTGACGATACTTATTACTTTGCTAAAGATGGTAAACAAGTAAAAGGGCAAACAGTAAGTGCTGGCAATGGTCGAATCAGCTATTACTATGGTGATAGTGGTAAGAGAGCTGTCAGCACATGGGTAGAAATCCAGCCAGGAGTTTACGTTTACTTTGATAAGAATGGTCTTGCTTACCCACCTAGAGTGTTAAACTAATAGAATAAAATAAAAAGGAGAACTTCGGTTCTCTTTTTTCATGTCTATTTTATATCAGGAAAACCTTTTGGACTTTTTGTCAACTGTAGTGGGTGACGAAAAGCTAACATCTAGAGAGGACCTGATAGGTCTTCTCTTTTTGTATGTTCAGAGTGATGAAAACACGCTTCCTAAAG
>NZ_KV794113.1:51948-52265 GCF_001808655.1 Streptococcus sp. HMSC078H03 | reverse complement strand
CCTCCAATTTTGCATTTGAGTAATGTGTTTCTAGCGCATTTTTGATGTATGGTTTGTGTTTAAGGAAGGTCCTAAAGACAGTTTTGAAGTAATGATTGACCTTGCTTACATTCTCCTCTATGAGCTCAAAAAACTCATCTACCCTCTTCTCTTGAAAGTGAAACAGCAACAGCTGATAGAGGTTATAATAATTAGCGAGTTCTTCTGAAAAGTCTAGTGTCTTCCTAACGACTTCATGTGGACTTAAGGTTTGAGCAAAGGTCTTCGAGTGAAATGATTTACAAGATAACTTACGGCTGTCCTTTTGGAAGAGTCTC
>NZ_KV794113.1:20579-51848 GCF_001808655.1 Streptococcus sp. HMSC078H03 | reverse complement strand
GGATGATGTGGAAACGATCAATAATGATTTCGGCGTTTGGGAAAAGTCTACGAGCTAGTGGGATATAGGCTCCTGACATATCCATTGTAATAAACTGCACTTTTTGGCGAACCTTCAATGGATACTTCAAAAAGTGGTTTCGAATAGTGGTTTGACGGAGATTATCAAGGATGGTTATGAGTTTGTTGGTCTCATAGTTTTGCGCCACAAAAGCGAGTTCACCTTTCTTGAACTCAAACTCATCCCAAGACATAACAGCTGGGAGCTTGTCATAATGCTCCTTGAAAGTAAACTGGTTAAGCTTACGATAGACAGTGGACGTCGACACACGAAGTCTTCTGGCAATATCCGTTAGCGATACCTTCTCAGTTAGAAGTTGAGCAACCTTTTGTCGGACAAGGTTGGAGATTTGGTGGTTTTTCTCAATGATTGATGTCTCAGCTACCATGACTTTCCTACAATTTTTACACTGGAAGCGATTTTTTCAAGCGTAGTAGTGTTGGAGTTCCAGCTTGTTCAAGGAGAGGAATTTTAGAAGATTTTTGAAAGTCATATTTGATCATCTTTCCTTGGCAATGAGGGCATGGTGGTGCTAGACTACAAGGAAACAGAGCTAAAGAAAATCAAGAAATTCTTCGAAGGAACGACGGATACAGCTGAGAACTATATCAAATCTGCCCTTAAGATGTTGGTGAAATAGAAAATATATGCCGAAACGTTGTGGTTGGGTAAAAATGAATAACCCTTTATATGTAGCCTATCATGATGAAGGGTGGGGCCAACCCCTTCATGATGACCGTGCTCTTTTTGAGTTACTTTGTTTGGAAACTTATCAGGCCGGTCTTTCTTGGGCAACGGTTCTCAACAAGCACCAAGCTTTCAGAGAATCATTTTACAACTACCAAGTCCAAGGTGTTTCGGAGATGACGGATGCAGAGTTGGAGGACTTGTTAGACAATCCAGCCATCATTCGAAATCGATCCAAGATTTTTGCTACGCGTGCCAATTCTCAAGCATTTCTACAAGTCCAGAAAACCTACGGTTCCTTTGATGCCTACCTCTGGTCTTTTGTCGAGGGAAAAACTATCGTGAATGATGTCCCTGACTATCGCCAGGCACCTGCTAAAACACCTTTGTCTGAAAAGTTATCTCAAGATCTCAAAAAACGAGGCTTCAAGTTTACAGGTCCAGTCGCAGTTTTAGCTTTTCTACAGGCGGCAGGTCTAGTTGATGACCATGAGAATGATTGTGAATGGAAAAGCGGAAGTTAGTGAGTGCAGCGTTTAATTATCTGAGAATAGAGAAAAAGCTGAGAAACTCATCTCAGCTTTTTATACATACTATTAAATTTGTTAAAGTGAAGTCAAAAAAGTGAGTCCACCCAAAATCACACCAGCTGAGTTTGGAATAATTAGTATCCAATCTTTCTTGGGTTCTTTTGTCCATCCATAAAGAACCCAAATTAAACAAGATACTGCTGCGGATAAAGGCTGGAATGGTTGAGCTTTGTTGCCTTGTAAATTGGCAAAAATTTGTGGGATGTAGGCGATAAATACAATAATCCCGATAAAGGCCCCAATGGAACCGACAATTTGATTTATTTTTTGTTTAGTCATACATACCTCCAATTGTAGAGTATCAAAATGATTGAAAATAGGCAAGGAATATGGTCATTTGTTGTTATTTTCTGTACAAAATAGAATAAAATGTTTATATCTATATTTTGCAGAGGATAGTATACAATATGTTGTGTAAACACAAAAAGGAATAAATCCGTTATAGTAGAGTTGCGAAACATTACTAGAAAGAGATTTATTCCTATGACTCAGTTTAGCACAGAACTACTTAACTTCTTAGCCCAAAAGCAAGATATTGATGAATTTTTCCGTACTTCTCTTGAAACGGCGATGAATGATCCGCTTCAAGCAGAATTGTCAGCCCTTTTAGGGTATGAGCCTTACGATAAAGTAGGCTATAATTCTGGTAATAGTCGTAATGGAAACTTTAGTCCAGCTTTGATCCCCTCTTATGGACGTCGAGATGACCACTTGGAAGAGATGGTTATCAAACTCTATCAAACCGGCGTAACGACTCGAGAAATTAGCGACATCATCGAGCGAATGGATGGTCATCACTATAGTCCTGCCACAATTTCTAATATCTCAAAAACAACTCAGGAGAATGTCTCTGCTTTTCATGAGAGAAGCTTAGAAGCCAATTACTCTGTTTTATTTCTTGATGGAACCTATCTTCCATTAAGACGTGGAGCCGTTAATAAAGAATGTATTCATATCGCACTTGGCATTACACCAGAAGGACAGAAGGTTGTTCTTGGATATGAAATCGCCCCAAATGAAAACAATGATTCATGGTCCACCCTGTTAGATAAGCTTCAAAAACAAGGCATTCAACAGGTTTCTCATGTAGCGACCGATTGCTTCAAGGGGCTTGAGCAGATGATCAGTCAGGCTTACCCATTAGCTAAACAACAACGTTGCTTAATTCATATTAGTCGAAATCTAGCTAGTAAAGTGAAACGAGCAGATAGAGCGGTTATTTTGAAGCAATTTAAAACGATTTATCGTACTGAAAATTTAGAAATAGCAGTCCTAGCTTTGGAGGACTTTATCGCTGAATGGAAACCAAAGTATAGGAAAGTCATGGAAAGTCTGGAGAATACGGATAATCTTTTAACTTTTTATCAGTTTCCCTACCAGATTTGGCACAGCATTTATTCGACAAACCTCATTGAGTCTCTTAACAAAGAAATCAAACGTCAAACGAGGCTGGGACAATAGTCCTAGCCTCTTAATTGTCTTTGGATTGTCGAGCAAGACGCAGTGGTTGAGTGGGCTCTACTACGCTGATTTCATCAGTTTTTACAGCCCTACTCAACTGTGCGGAGGTGTGACGACGAAATCGACTTCTAACGAATTACCGATTTCTGTCCCACTCTCCTAACGAGGAGGCTCTGGAACGTTATTTAGTTACTTTGTTTGAAAATTATAATTTCAAGCAAAGTCAACGTATCCACAAAGGGTTTGGCCAATGTGCTGACACACTTGAAAGCTTATTTGATTAACATTCTTCAACTCTACTTGAGTGTTTACACAAAATTATTGACAGTATCCAATTCGATTACATGACAATTATTTAATCTTTCATTAAGATAGTAAAAAACTCGTTAAAATAAGATTTATCAAGTTTTTTTGGCGCTAAAAAATGATATAATGAATGAGTCTTTAAGGTGTAGATTTTTAGACAAAAAATATATTGGGGAAAAATTGAATATGGAAAATAAAGTACGCTATAAACTGCACAAAGTGAAGAAGCAATGGGTTACTTTAGCGGTTGCTTCAGTAGCCTTGGCTACCATTGTTGGTGGTAGTGTTGCCACATCTTCACTCGCCTCTGCAGAAGAAATAAATAATACTAATGGATCACCTTCAACAACTACAGTCGGGGAGAATACAAATCCTGTGGTTGAAAAAGAGGTAGGGACAACAACTGAAGTGGCAAATACTTCAAATGCCACAACAACAGACCGAGCAGCAGTTACTGCTGATAAACCAGCTGAAACGACAGTTCAACCAAATTCAGGAGCAACTAGTGATAGAGCTGCAGCAGTAGAGGTTGAAGCCAAACCTGAAACGACTGCTAAGCCAGAAGTAGCCGCTAAACCAGAAACAGCTACAACATCTGAAGTAGCTGCAAATGCTGGAGTAGCCGCTCCAACGACTGAGAAGTCTAAAGAGCTTTCTGAAGCTGAAATTAAAGCTGCAGTCTCACTCGATAATATTAAAAAAGAAAAAGATGGTAAATATTACTATCTTTTAGAAGATGGATCACATAAGAAAAACTTTGCCATTACTGTAAATGGTCAGGTCCTTTATTTTGATGAGAATGGTGTCCTTTCAAGCACATCAACTTATTCATTCACACAAGAAACAACAAATCTTGTCACTGATTTTACTAAAAACAATGCTGCTTACGATTCAACAAAAGCAAGCTTTGAACTTGTTGATGGTTATTTGACAGCTGATAGTTGGTACCGTCCAAAAGAAATCCTTGAAGCTGGTACAACTTGGAAAGCATCAACTGAAAAAGATTTTCGTCCACTTTTAATGTCTTGGTGGCCTGATAAGGATACTCAAGTAGCTTACTTGAACTACATGACTAAGGCTCTTAGCAACGGTGAAGAAACAAAAGATGTCTTTACGATTGAAAATTCTCAAGCTAGTTTGAATGCCGCTGCTCAAATCATCCAACGTAAGATTGAAGTCAAGATTGCTGCTAATAAGTCAACAGACTGGTTACGTCAGTCAATCGAGGCCTTTGTTAAAGACCAAGATAAATGGAATATTAACTCTGAATCTCCAGGTAAAGAACACTTCCAAAAAGGAGCTCTCCTCTTTGTTAATAGTGATTTAACGAAGTGGGCTAACTCAGACTACCGTAAACTTGATCAAACAGCGACAAGCCGTTTGGCAAAAGACAAGATTAAGAGTGGTAGCGATGCTGGTTATGAGTTCTTGCTATCAAGCGATATCGACAACTCAAACCCAATTGTGCAAGCTGAAATGCTTAACCAATTGTATTACTTCATGAACTGGGGACAAATCGTCTTTGGTGACAAGGACAAAGATGCTCACTTTGATGGTATCCGTGTTGATGCCGTGGACAATGTTAGCATCGATATGCTTCAATTGGTGTCTTCATACATGAAGGCTGCTTACAAGGTTAATGAGTCTGAAGCGCGTGCCCTTGCTAATATCTCAATTCTTGAAGCTTGGTCACAAAATGACCCATATTATGTTGACGAACACAATACAGCTGCCCTTTCTATGGATAATGGTCTCCGTTTGTCTATTGTTCATGGATTGACTCGTCCGGTAACGAATAAGGGTACAGGTGCACGTAATGCATCAATGAAGGACCTTATTAACGGTGGTTATTTTGGTCTTTCAAACCGTGCGGAAGTTACCTCATATGATCAACTTGGTTTTGCAACCTACCTCTTTGTTCGTGCACACGACTCAGAAGTTCAAACGGTTATCGCAGACATTATCAGTAAGAAAATTGATCCTACAACAGATGGTTTCACATTCACATTAGACCAATTGAAACAGGCTTTCGACATTTATAATGCGGATATGTTGAAAGTTGATAAGGAATATACACACTCAAATATCCCTGCTGCCTATGCTTTGATGCTTCAAACAATGGGTGCAGCAACTCGTGTATATTACGGAGACTTGTATACTGATAACGGTCAATACATGGCTAAGAAATCACCATACTTTGACCAAATCACGACACTTCTTAAAGCTCGTTCTAAATATGTAGCCGGTGGACAAACATCTTATATCCATAACCTTGCTGGTGATGGGGTGTCATCTGCTAAAGACAATAAAGAAGTTCTTGTCTCTGTCCGTTATGGTCAAGATTTGATGTCTAAGACAGATACAGAAGGTGGAAAATACGGCCGCAATTCAGGTATGTTGACCCTTATTGCTAATAACCCAGATTTGAAATTAGCAGATGGTGAAACAATTACTGTCAACATGGGTGCAGCCCACAAGAACCAAGCCTACCGTCCACTCTTGCTTGGTACGGATAAAGGTATCGTGTCATCATTGAATGATTCAGATACTAAGATTGTTAAATATACAGATGCACAAGGAAATCTTGTCTTCACAGCTGATGAAATCAAAGGCTTTAAGACTGTTGATATGAGTGGTTACCTTTCAGTTTGGGTACCAGTAGGTGCGACTGAAGATCAAAACGTTCTTGCTAAACCATCAACAAAAGCCTACAAAGAAGGGGATAAGGTTTATAGCTCTTCTGCAGCACTTGAAGCACAAGTGATTTACGAAGGTTTCTCAAACTTCCAAGACTTTGTTAAAGAAGATAGCCAATACACTAATAAATTGATTGCAGCAAATGCAGACCTCTTCAAGTCATGGGGCATTACGTCATTTGAAATTGCACCTCAATATGTCTCATCTAAGGATGGAACTTTCCTTGATTCTATTATTGAAAATGGTTATGCCTTCACAGACCGTTATGACTTTGCCATGAGCAAAAATAATAAATACGGTTCAAAAGAAGATCTTCGTGATGCCCTCAAGGCTCTTCACAAGCAAGGTATTCAAGTCATTGCTGACTGGGTTCCAGACCAATTGTATACCCTCCCAGGTAAAGAAGTAGTGACAGCTACTCGTACAGATACGCATGGTAAGGTGCTTGATGATACTAGCTTGGTTAATAAGCTCTATGTGACAAATACCAAGTCATCAGGAAATGATTTCCAAGCACAGTATGGTGGTGCCTTCCTCGACAAACTTCAAAAACTTTATCCAGAAATCTTCAAAGAAGTTATGGAAGCGTCAGGTAAGACAATTGATCCATCTGTGAAGATTAAACAATGGGAAGCTAAGTACTTTAACGGTACAAACATCCAAAAACGTGGTTCTGACTATGTTCTCAGCGATGGTAAATTGTACTTCACCGTTAATGATAAAGGTACCTTCCTTCCAGCAGCCTTGACTGGTGATACAAAAGCTAAAACTGGATTTGCTTATGATGGTACAGGGGTAACTTATTACACAACATCTGGTACTCAAGCTAAGAGTCAATTTGTGACATATAATGGCAAACAGTACTACTTTAACGATAAGGGTTACCTTGTAACTGGTGAACAAGCTATCAACGGTTCAAACTATTTCTTCTTGCCAAATGGGGTTATGTTTACTGATGGTGTTATTAAAAATGCCAAAGGTCAATCAATGGTTTATGGTAAGTCCGGTAAATTGACGACTCAAACTGGTTGGAAAGAAGTTACTGTTAAAGATGATAGTGGTAAGGAAGAGAAATTCTACCAATACTTTTTCAAGGGTGGCATCATGGCTACTGGTTTGACTGAAGTAGAAGGTAAGGAAAAATACTTCTATGACAATGGTTACCAAGCTAAAGGTATCTTCATTCCTACAAAAGATGGACATTTGATGTTCTTCTGTGGCGATTCAGGTGAACGTAAGTACTCAGGCTTCTTTGAACAAGATGGTAATTGGTACTACGCTAATGATAAGGGCTATGTTGCCACTGGATTTACTAAGGTAGGTAAACAAAACCTTTACTTCAATGAAAAAGGTGTTCAAGTTAAGAACCGCTTCTTCCAAGTTGGTGATGCTACATACTATGCAAATAACGAAGGTGATGTTCTTCGTGGTGCGCAAACCATCAATGGTGACGAGCTCTACTTTGATGAGTCAGGTAAACAAGTTAAAGGTGAGTTCGTGAATAATCCTGATGGAACGACTTCATACTACGATGCCATTACAGGTGTGAAACTTGTGGATACATCACTAGTAGTTAATGGTCAAACCTTTAATATCGATGCTAAGGGTGTTGTGACTAAGGCACATACACCAGGCTTCTATACTACAGGGGACAACAACTGGTTCTATGCAGATTCACATGGACGTAATGTCACAGGTGCTCAGATTATCAATGGTCAACATCTCTACTTTGATGCAAATGGTCGTCAAGTTAAGGGTGGCTTCGTAATGAACACTGACGGTAGTCGTTCATTCTACCATTGGAATACTGGTGATAAATTGGTATCAACCTTCTTCACTACCGGTCATGATAGATGGTATTATGCTGATGATAAGGGAAATGTCGTTACAGGAGCTCAAGTGATTAACGGTCAAAAACTCTTCTTTGCTACTGATGGTAAACAGGTTAAAGGTGACTTTGCAACAAATGCGAATGGCAGCCGTTCATACTACCATGGAGCTACTGGTAATAAGTTAGTATCAACCTTCTTCACTACTGGAGACAACAACTGGTATTATGCTGATGCCAAAGGTGAACTTGTTGTTGGCGAACAGACGATCAACGGCCAAAACCTTTACTTTGACCAAACTGGTAAGCAAGTGAAAGGTGCAACAGCTACGAATCCTGATGGCTCAATCTCTTACTATGATGTTCATACAGGGGAAAAGGCTATTAATCGTTGGGTTAAAATTCCTTCAGGGCAATGGGTATACTTCAACGCTCAAGGAAAAGGCTACGTGTCAAATTAAGAGTAATGAATGAAAGAAGTCAATCACTTTTGTGGTTGCTTTTTTCGTTAAAAAAATTGTCTCTTTTTTATACATTCAGGTCATTTGTCTGGCCAAAAAAGTGGTATAATAACTCTTGCTAAATCTTTATTTTGGAGTACACATGGCTAAGTCAAAAAATACTATTGAAAGTCGGATAGATTACTCGATTCTCCTGCCAGTTCTCATATTGCTACTGGTTGGCCTGGTTTCGATATTTATCGCGACAAATTTTGATTACCCAAAGAATCTTGTGCAAGTCATGTCTCAGCAAGTACTATGGATTTTTCTAGGTTCAGTACTTGCTTTTGTTGTCATGTTGTTTAATACAGAGTTTCTTTGGAAGGTAACCCCCTGGCTCTATATTTTCGGTCTGGGGCTTATGGTTCTACCTCTCGTTTTCTATTCCCCTGCTTTGGTAGCCTCGACGGGAGCGAAAAACTGGGTAAGTATTGGATCAGTTACTCTTTTCCAACCATCTGAATTTATGAAGATATCCTACATCCTTTTCCTATCGAGAATAGGTGTTTGGGCTAAGCAAGGTAAGGAAGTGACCAACCTTCAGGATGACTGGTTATTGCTCTTCCAATATGTTGCAGTCACACTCCCTGTGTTAGGTTTACTGGTTCTTCAAGGAGATATGGGGACTGCCTTAGTCTTTCTGGCTATTTTAGCTGGTATCGTAGTGGTTTCGGGGATATCCTGGCGTATTATCTTACCGGTAGTTCTAGCTTTTGCAACAGGGGTAACCTTGTTTGTGATGGTATTTATCACAGATTGGGGTAAGGAAGCCATGCTTAAGATGGGGGTGCAAACCTACCAGATTAACCGTATCTCAGCTTGGTTGGATCCCTTCACTTATGCAGACGGTATCGCCTTTCAACAGACACAAGGTATGATTTCGATTGGTACCGGAGGAATCTATGGTAAAGGGTTTAATCATCTGGAGTTAAACGTACCGGTTCGTGAGAGTGATATGATTTTCACAGTCATTGCGGAAGATTTTGGTTTGGTAGGTGGTGGATTGGTTCTTCTAACCTATCTCTTCCTCATTTACCGCATGCTGCGAGTGACGTTCAAATCTAACAACCGTTTCTATACCTTTATTTCGACAGGCTTTATCATGATGATTGTCTTCCATATTTTTGAAAATATTGGGGCAGCAGTTGGGATTCTTCCTTTGACAGGTATTCCTTTGCCCTTTATTTCTCAAGGGGGATCATCGCTCATCTCTAACTTGATTGGTGTTGGTTTGGTGCTTTCAATGGCTTATCAGACTAACCTCAACGAGGAAAATAAAATTCTCCTGGCTATGTCTCGTCGTATGCGTACGTCTGGAACTAGTCAAGTGAAACCTGTTTCTAAGAGCAAGTCTAAGAAAAACAAGCCTTCGAAGAGTGTTACCAAGGCCTCTCAAGAATTGGTCAAGGCTAAAGATAAGGTTGATAAGGCCACTGAGAAAATGCGTCAAACCATTTCTCAAAATACGCCAAGCATTCATCAAGGCAAGCGTCGTAAGGGTTCGAAAAAGAAACCGACACGTAAACA
Organism: Streptococcus sp. HMSC078H03; assembly: GCF_001808655.1. Classification (NCBI taxonomy): domain Bacteria; kingdom Bacillati; phylum Bacillota; class Bacilli; order Lactobacillales; family Streptococcaceae; genus Streptococcus; species Streptococcus sp. HMSC078H03. Next base: position 42,192 of record NZ_KV794113.1, on the reverse strand, counting down.
TTAAGAAGAAGCAAGTTGGTTAATCCAGCTTGTTTTTCTTTGAAAAAAATTAAGGTCTGTGACCTTCTCTTTGCCCCTGCCTGTGGTATAATAAAAGTTGACTATTTTGAAAAGGGGTTTGCTATGATAGAGACAGCCAAACAGCAAGAACGTGCTATTTTAGTAGGTGTTGAATTGCAAGAAACAGAGCATTTTGACATGTCAATGGAGGAACTTGCCAGTCTTGCCAAAACTGCAGGAGCAGAGGTTGTAGCTAGCTATACCCAAAAACGTGAACGCTATGATAGTAAGTCTTTCGTAGGTTCAGGAAAATTAGAAGAAATCAAGGCTATGGTGGATGCGGATGAGATTACTACGGTCATTGTCAATAACCGTTTAACGCCTCGTCAAAATACCAATCTTGAGGCGGCATTTGGCGTAAAAGTTATTGATCGTATGCAATTAATTTTGGATATCTTTGCCATGAGAGCTAGAAGCCATGAAGGGAAACTTCAGGTTCACCTAGCTCAACTAAAATACATGTTGCCCCGTTTAGCTGGTCAAGGGATTATGCTCAGCCGTCAAGCAGGGGGCATTGGTAGCCGTGGACCTGGTGAAAGTCAGTTGGAGCTTAATCGTCGTTCGATTCGTAACCAGATTGCTGATATTGAACGCCAGTTAAAGGTTGTTGAGAAGAACCGAGAAACCATTCGCGAAAAGCGTGTTGATTCAAGTGCCTTTAAAATTGGTTTGATTGGTTATACCAATGCTGGGAAATCAACAATCATGAACCTTATGACGGATGATAAGCAATATGAGGCTAATGAACTTTTCGCGACCTTGGATGCAACGACTAAGAAAATTTACTTAAAGGATCAGTTTCAAGTGACCTTGACAGATACGGTTGGTTTTATCCAGGACTTGCCAACAGAATTGGTTGCTGCCTTTAAGTCAACACTTGAAGAAAGTCGTAATGTGGACCTTCTTTTGCATGTCATTGATGCGAGTGATCCTAATCACGAAGAGCATGAAAAGGTGGTCTTAGACATTCTCAAAGACTTAGACATGACTGATATTCCTCGTCTAGCAATTTACAATAAGATGGATGTAGCTGATAATCTAGTAGCCACAGTCTTTCCTAATGTTCGCCTCTCAGCTCGTGACAAGGGAAGTCGTGAGGCCCTCAGAAGACTCTTGGTTGACGAAATTCAACAGATTTTTGAACCCTTTAGTATTAAGGTCCATCAGGATCAAGCTTATAAACTTTATCAATTGAGTCAATTAGCCTTGCTAGATAGCTACACTTTTGAGACAGAAGTAGAAGAAATTACAGGTTATATTTCACCGAAAAATAAATGGAAATTGGAAGAATTTTATGACTGATTATATGGATTTAGCTTTAAAATATGGTGGTTTTACAAGTTTAGATAAGGTCTATTTGGAAAATACCTTGTCAGACCTTTCTGACAGTCAAAAATTGGCTTTTATTACGCCACCACCAAGTGTGATTAATGCTTATTTTGCAGAGATTTACCAGAAACAATCTCCTGAAGCAGCGACGGATTACTACTTGGACCTTTCAAAAGAGTTGAACCTCTTTAACTCTGCACCATCTTTTGATGAACACAAGCCTTTTATTCGTCTCAATTTGTCAGGAAAATCCTATGGGTTTTGCTATGAAAATGCTGATGAGGTAGCTTTAGTCTTTGCCGAGCATTTAGAGGTTCCAACGGCCAGTATTTTGTTTGAGCTTGCTCAAGTTTTTCCTCAGTATAAGGTTTATCTTGAAGGAACTCAAATTAAGATGGCCAAGGTTGATTTTGACGAAGAAGTATTGGAAGAGTTAACACCTGAGACACAGTTACTTAGTCGTGTAACTAAGTTAAAGGGAAATGTCATTAAGTTGGCTAGCTTCAATCAAGATGAATTAGTGGAACTTTTGTCTCAATATAAAGGGCAAACTGTTTATTACGGCTTTGCTCAGCGTGAATGCCTGGCTTATATTGTCCAGAAATAAGAAGAACGATAGATAGAAAGTATAGGAAGTCATGGAATTACAATTTTTAGGGACGGGTGCCGGGCAGCCCTCCAAGGCCCGTAACGTGTCGAGTCTGGTTCTGAAGTTACTCGATGAAATCAATGAGGTCTGGATGTTTGACTGTGGAGAAGGTACCCAACGTCAGATTTTAGAAACAACAATCAAACCTCGTAAAGTTAAAAAAATCTTTATCACACATATGCATGGAGACCATATCTTTGGCCTACCTGGTTTCTTGGCTAGCCGTTCCTTCCAATCGAGTGAAGAACAAACTGACCTTGAAGTTTATGGTCCAGTCGGTATCAAACAATATGTCATGACAAGTCTTCGTACCTCTGGGACACGCCTCCCTTACCATGTGCATTTTAAGGAAATTGATGAGCATAAGCTAGGCTTGGTTATGGAAAATGACAAGTTCGCTGTTTATGCAGATAAGTTGGATCACACCATTTTTTGTATTGGTTACCGTGTGGTTCAAAAGGATCTTGAAGGAACCTTGGACGCTGAGGCCCTTAAAGCAGCAGGTGTGCCGTTTGGTCCTCTTTTTGGTCAAATTAAGAATGGCCAAGATGTGGTTCTTGAAGATGGAACTAAAATCATTGCCAAGGACTTTATTTCCGCACCTAAGAAAGGTAAGGTTATCACTATCTTAGGTGATACTCGTAAGACGAATGCCAGTGTTCGTCTTGGATTGGGGGCGGATGTCTTGGTCCACGAGTCTACTTATGGTAAGGGAGATGAAAAAATTGCCAAGAGTCATGGTCACTCAACCAATATGCAAGCAGCACAGGTCGCTAAGGATGCGTCAGCAAAACGCCTTCTTCTAAATCACGTATCAGCTCGTTTCTTGGGGCGTGATATCGGTAAGATGGCAGCAGATGCCAAAACGATTTTCGAAAACACCCACATCGTTCGTGACTTGGAAGAGGTAGAGATTTAATGGCTAAACAACGTATTATCGCTATTACTGGTGCTTCAGGAGGGCTTGCACAAGAAATTGTCAAGCAGCTCTCACCTAGTGATGGCATTATCCTCTTAGGAAGAGACAAGGATAAACTTGAGAAATGTTATCGCCATGTGGAAAATAAAACCTGCCTTGCCATTGACCTTAGAGACGACAATGCCATTAAAAAAATGGTAGATTATCTCTATCAACGATTTGGACGTATTGATGTCTTTATCAATAATGCTGGTTTCGGTGAATTCAAGTCTTATGATAATTACACTAGCCAAGAAGTACGTGATATGTTTGATATCAATACCTTGGCGACAATGACCTTTTCACGTCTAATGGCTGAGAAAATGGTCGAGCAAGGCCATGGGCATATCATCAATATCGCCAGTATGGCGGGAAAAATTGCGACAGCCAACTCAAGTGTCTATGCAGCGACAAAGTTTGCTGTAATTGGCTTCTCAGATGCCCTTCGTCTAGAGCTGGCTGATAAGGGAGTCTATGTGACAACAGTCAATCCTGGTCCAATTGAGACAAGCTTCTTTGACCAAGCAGATCCCTCTGGAGCCTATCTTGAGAGTGTTAAGAAGTTTGTCCTCAGTCCTAAATACGTGGCTAAAAAGATTGTCCGTATTCTGGGCAAAAACAAACGTGAAGTTAACTTGCCACGACTATTAGCGGTTGCGCACAAAGGGTATACGCTATTTCCACGCATCTCGGACAAACTAGCTACCAATGTGTTTAACTACAAATAGGAGGATACTAGATGGCCGCAAATATCCAAGCGTATTTAGAGAATCTCAAGCAACCCTGGGGTCAAATCTATTATGATATTCTTTTTGACCAATTACAGGATATCAAGGGTAAGCGAGTTCTTGATTTTGGCAGTGGCTTTGGCCTTGTGGCCAACCACTTGGCTCATGAAAATCAAGTTCTAGCTGTAGAACCCAATGAAGAAATGGTAGCTTTGCGGACCCAGGATTACCCATATCAGCAACTAGTCGGGAGTCTGGATCAGTTAGAAAGCTTTGAGGATGCTAGCTTTGATGTCATTCTCTGCCACAATGTCTTAGAGTATGTAGAGAATCGCAAGGCTGTTCTCAAGGCGTTCATCCGCCTCTTGAAACCAGGAGGCCTGCTCTCTATCGTCAAGCACAATGAAGTCGGCCGAGTCCTACAGACCGTCGTCTTTGAAAATGATACTCAGAAGGCCCTCGATTTACTAGCAGGCCAAGATCTGGAAACCCACTCCATGGGTTTGGCTCAAGCCTATGATCTAGATGCAGTAATAGAAAATCTAGCTCTTGAAAATAAAGACTACCAAGGAATCCGTGTCTTTTATGCCTTGCAGGATAATCGCTTCAAAGACCAAGAGGGATGGCGAGAGTCTATGCTCAAGATGGAGCTGGCGGTCTGCCAAGAATCCCCTTATCGGGATATCGCCTTCTTCCAGCATTATAGGTTAAAAAGGAGTTAAGATGTTAAATTATAAAAAAGAGATTCCAGCGATAACAGACCTACTCGCACTGTACAGTTCAGTCGGCTGGACCAATTATACCAACAACCCAGCTATGCTAGAAGAAGCTGTCAAAGCTAGTCTCTGGCAGTTGGCAGTTTATGATGAGGAAGAGTTAGTAGCCTACATTCGCTTGGTAGGAGATGGACACTCTGTTCTTTTGGTGCAGGACCTCTTGGTGCGACCAGATCATCAGCGCCAAGGAATCGGAAAGAAACTCTTAGAAGAGGCTTTAGCAACTTTTCCCAATGTCTATCAACGACTCCTTGTCACTGAACGTAGCGAGAAAAATCTAGCTTTTTACCAATCTCTGGGCTTTATCGAACTTTCAGAGCAAGCTTGTACAGGGATGATTTATAAATATTGATGTAAAGGATTTCCAAATAGGGAATCTTTTTCTTGTTTTTTCTAATATTACTTGAAAATGATAGTAGAATAGAGCTAGATAAAAAGAAGAGAAGAATATTTGAGAAAACATAAGTCAAATAAGGAGCAATACCCAGTTTTTTATTTAGTCTAGAAAAGTAGGTATTAATTGGAAATGTACCACGAGTCGAAGCACCTTTCGATGTTTTCCATTCTCTTTCTAGGAAACTTAGGCTTCTATTCACTATGATAAATTTTTTCATGTTATAATAGGTTGACTAGATGACAGGGAGAAAATATAAAAACATGATTACATCAACGTATGATTGGAAAATAAACACAAAAGAGCCAGATGCTGGCTTTTTTAAACTTGCTAAAGAACATGGGCTGGCAGAGACAGCAGCCAAGATTGCCTATGAACGTGGCGTGACGACAGAAGAGGCTCTTGAAGATTTTCTTAAGGCTGATTTATCACACCTTCATGATCCATATCTTCTTCATGATATGGACAAGGCAGTGGCTAGAATTCGTCAGGCCATTGAAAATTATGAGCAAATCTTAGTCTATGGAGACTATGATGCGGATGGGATGACGTCAGCATCGATTGTCAAGGAAGCTCTTGAAATGATGGGAGCTGAGGCTCGAGTCTATTTGCCTAACCGTTTTACAGATGGTTATGGGCCAAATGAAAGTGTCTACAAGTATTTCATTGAGCAGGAAGGCATTTCACTCATTGTTACAGTGGATAATGGGGTTGCGGGAAATGAAGCTATTGCTTATGCGCAAGAGCAAGGTGTGGACGTTATCGTTACAGACCACCATAGTATGCCGGCACAGCTTCCAGATGCCTTTGCCATTGTCCATCCAGAGCATCCGGATGCCGATTATCCTTTTAAGTATTTGGCAGGATGTGGTGTAGCTTTCAAATTGGCAACTGCCCTTCTTGAAACTATTCCTACAGAGATGTTGGATTTGGTAGCCATTGGTACCATTGCTGATATGGTTAGTCTAACGGATGAAAATCGTATTATGGTCAAGGTAGGTCTGGAAATTCTCAAGACTACTGAGCGTATCGGGCTTCAAGAATTGCTCCGCATTTCAGATGTGGACCCTACAACGATTTCCGAAGAAACGGTAGGTTTCAAACTGGCTCCTCAACTCAATGCCTTGGGACGCTTAGATGATCCAAATCCAGCCATTGAATTGCTGACCGGATTTGACGATGAGGAGGCTCAAGCCATTGCTTTGGAAATCAATGCTAAAAATGAAGAACGTAAGGAAGTTGTTCAAAAAATCTTTGATGAAGCTATGACCATGGTAGACTTGGACAAACCAGTTCAGGTTTTGGCCAAGGAAGGTTGGCATCCTGGTGTTCTAGGTATTGTAGCGGGGCGCATCATGGAACAAATCAGCCAGACAGTAGTGGTTTTGAATATTGAAGATGGCTTGGCTAAGGGTTCGGCCCGTAGTTTGGAATCAATCAATATCTTCCATGCCCTTGATGACCACCGAGACATCTTTACTGCTTTTGGAGGACACGCTGGAGCAGCTGGGATGACCCTTCCGGAGGAAAATCTTGCTCAACTCTCAGATATTTTGTGTCATTATGTCTACGATAATGACATTGATACAAGTGCCAAAAATACGCTTAATTTAGACGAGGAGCTCCAACTCAGCGAGCTTAGCTTGGATACCATTAAGAGCCTAGAAAAATTAGCACCTTTTGGTATGGATAATAAAAAGCCAGTCTTTTGGCTACATGATATTACCGTTACTCAAGCTAGGACAATGGGACAAAATGGAGCCCATCTTAAGTTTAAGGTGAAGCAAGGCAAGGATAGCTTTGACGTTGTCGCTTTTAATAAAGGTAATCTGCTTCAAGAATTTCAACAAGCTCAAGGTTTGGAATTAGCAGTGACCTTGTCTGTCAATGTTTGGAATGGTCAGACAACGCTACAGCTCATGCTAGAAGATGCACGTGTGGATGGTGTTCAATTATTTGATTTCCGCTCAAAAAATATGGCACTGCCTGAAGGCGTACCAACGGTAGAAGAAGCAGCAGACACAGAGCCTGCGGTTGTCCTCAACACCCTACCTGAATCAGTGACAGAATTAAAAGAGTGGTTTGAAGGTAAAGATTTTCAGGCTATCTATTTTAAAAATAGCATTAAGGAAGCCTATTATCTGACAGGTTATGGAACAAGAGAGCAATTTGCAAGGCTCTATAAAACCATTTACCAATTCCCAGAGTTCGATGTCCGTTATAAATTGGATGAACTCAGCCATTACCTTAAAATTGACAAGATTCTTCTGATTAAGATGATTCAAATCTTTGATGAATTGGACTTTGTGACCATTGATAATGGTGTTATGACAGTTAATAAAGAAGCTGAAAAACGTGAGATTGAGGACAGTCAGATTTTCCAAAATCTGAAACGACTCGTTAAGTTCCAAGAACTCATGGCTTTAGGAACGCCACAGGAAATTTATGATTGGCTGTATAAGTAGGGGAGTCTGAATCCAAAGGATTCGTCTCGAAATGAGGGTTAGCATTTTCTAAATTTACTATTTCATGCTATAATGATATGTAAATATTTTTTTGGCGAAAAGCCTATAGGAAGAACAAATGAAATTAGAAGATTATATTGCATCTATTGAAAACTACCCTAAAGAAGGGGTTACTTTCCGTGATATTAGTCCTTTGATGGCTGATGGAAATGCTTATAGCTATGCTATCCGTGAAATCGTTCAGTATGCGACTGATAAGAAGATTGACATGATTGTTGGTCCTGAAGCGCGTGGTTTCATCGTTGGTTGTCCAGTTGCTTTTGAACTTGGTATTGGTTTTGCTCCAGTTCGTAAACCTGGTAAATTGCCACGTGAAGTGATTTCAGCCGATTACGAAAAAGAGTATGGTGTCGATACACTTTGTATGCATGCCGATGCAATCAAGCCAGGCCAACGTGTACTTATCGTAGATGACCTTTTGGCAACTGGTGGTACCGTTAAAGCTACAATTGAAATGATTGAGCGCCTAGGTGGTGTCGTTGCTGGTTGTGCCTTCTTGATTGAGCTTGATGGTCTTAATGGACGTGATGCTATCGAAGGTTACGATACTAAAGTATTGATGAACTTCCCAGGATAAATCTATCTATGAATTAACAAAAGGCCTTAGGGCCTTTTTAACTCTTTTAAAACAAAGGTGCCCTCTAAATATAGTTTAAAGCTATAGCTAACTAGAGAAAATATATATTTGATAACAATACCTCCCCGGTTTATAATATGAATATAGAATAAATAAGGATGGAGATATTGTTATGCCTATAAAACTTGATAATAAGTTACCAGCTCTTGATGTATTGCGTTCGGAAAATGTCTTCATCATGGATGAGAACAGAGCTAGTAGCCAGGATATTCGACCAATGGAGGTCTTAATCCTTAACCTTATGCCTACTAAAGAAGTTACGGAAACTCAATTGCTACGTCTTTTGGCTAATACGCCACTTCAAATTAACGTCGAGTTTCTTTATATGGCTAGTCATAAGTCAAAAAATACCCATGCCGAACATATGGAAACCTTTTATAAGACTTTTGATGAAATTAAGCATAAGTATTATGATGGTCTCATCGTAACAGGTGCTCCTGTTGAGCAAATGCCATTTGAAGAAGTTGATTATTGGCAAGAATTGACACAGGTTTTTGACTGGTCTAAAAAGCATGTCTATTCAACCCTTCATCTGTGTTGGGGAGCTCAAGCAGGTCTCTATTATAAGCATGGAGTCGACAAGGTCCCATTGTCAGAGAAGCTATCTGGTATCTATAAACAAACGGTTGACATGCCTGAAAACTTCCTTATGAATGGCTTTGATGATAGCTTTGTGTCACCACACTCTCGCTATACTGAGGTTACGCTCGAGGATATTAAAGATAAGACGGATTTAGACATTGTTGTGTCAGGACCAGAGGTTGGTTTATCTATTTTAGCAAGTAAGAATCTTCGTGAAGTATATAGTTTCGGTCATTTTGAATATGACCGTGATACTCTGGCCAGAGAATACCGAAGAGATTTGGATGCCGGAATCGATCCAGACGTACCGGCAAACTATTTCCCAGAGGATGATCCAAGTCAGGAGCCTAAACTTCGTTGGAATCTTGCGGCCTCTGCCTTCTTTAGCAATTGGATTAACTATGCGGTATATCAAGAAACACCTTATCGTTTAGAAGAGTTGGAAGACGATTTTTCATTCTACGGTTATTTGTAGTAGACAGTCTCAAAAGACTTATGTGAGCGCATAAAGACTTTTTAGGTGTCTAGCTACTCTGAAAGGTAAATATGAGTTTTTTTGAACAGTATCGATCAGGTAATCTGGTCCTTCCTAATGCTTTATTTTTTCACTTTAAGGATATTTTCCCATCTGCGGATGACTTTCTAGTATGGCAGTTTCTCTATCTACAAACGACAACTCAGATTGGAGAAGTGGCTTCTAGTCAGATAGCGCAAGCAACTGGAAAGACACCAACAGAGGTTAATAAAAGTATTACGACATTGACTGAGGCTGGGCTCCTTGATTTCACGACTATTAAGGTTAATAATGAAATTGAGATGGTTGTAGATGCTTCACCTGCCTTGGCAGTTTTGGATAAGTTAGTGAGCAATGAAAAGATAACGACCGGGCCTGTCGTTGGTCAGCCAACAAATACACAGCTCATCAAGCAACTAACAGATGAGTTGGAACAAGCTTTGGGAATCTTGAATCCTATGGTTATTGAAGATTTAAACAAGGAAATCCAAGAAGAACATACTGATCCCGAACTTATCCGTGAGGCTTTGAAAGAAGCAGTATTTAACCGCAAGACAAATTGGAATTACATCAAAGGGGTTCTGCGTAACTGGAAATTGAGTGGTATTACGACGAAAATTCAAGTTGAAGAGCGTCGTTTGGAGCATCAAGGTAAGAAGCACCATCACCAAGTTTCGGATGACTTTAAAACAGGTATGGATGCAGCCCGTCAATTATGGGGTGGCCAATAATGTTAGGAAGAAAACGTGTTAATGAGGCTCTAGCTCTCATGGGAGAGATGTTTCCAAACGCTCATGGGGAGTTGGAGTGGGAAACTCCTTTCCAACTGTTAGTTGCTGTTATTTTATCAGCCCAGACAACAGATAAGGCTGTTAATAAGATTACACCAGGCTTGTGGGCGCGTTATCCAGAAATTGAGGATTTAGCTTCTGCTAATCTCGATGACGTTGAGATGTGTTTGAGAACGATTGGTCTTTACAAAAATAAAGCAAAGAACATCATCAAGACTGCTAGAGCTGTTTTAATGAATTTTGATGGACAGGTTCCGAAAACGCATAAGGGATTGAAAAGTCTACCTGGTGTGGGACGAAAAACAGCTAACGTAGTATTGGCTGAAGTCTATGGAATCCCTTCTATTGCTGTAGATACGCATGTCTCACGTGTTTCTAAAAGGCTAAATATTGCCCCAGAGGATGCTAGTGTAGAGGAAATCGAAGCGGAACTGATGAAGAAAATCCCAAAGAGGGATTGGATTATCAGTCATCACCGTATGATTTTCTTTGGACGTTATCATTGCCTAGCTAAGAATCCCAAATGCCAGACATGTCCTCTTCAAAGTTATTGTAAGTACTATAAAGAAACAACCAAGAAATAAGCTGGAGAATGTGACTTTCTTCGGCTTTTTACACCTGTAAGAATTTGTTACAAACTAGTAACTTGACAAAAGTCTCAGGCTTTAAGAAAATAGAAGAAACGATTTAGAAGCAGGAGCGATATAGTGAATGGCTGAATTCAGTAATGAAGAGTATCTGAGAGCCTTAGCTGATAATGGTGATAGAGAAGCAGCCAAAGAATATGAGCAAGCTTTGGATAATCGTATTTTTCAGTTGCAGATTTCATTGGCTCAAACGAGTGACCCGCAGGGTCGTAGGGAAGTGCAAAAACTCTTGGAACAAGAGGAAAAGAAAAAAAGGGACTACTTTCAAGAAAAAGAGGAAAAAGCTGTGAGCGAATTTAGACGTCGTAAAAATGAAACTACAAAGGGAAGAAAAGTTTCGAGTTTTGATAAACTCAAAGATCCTAAAATCATTAGATGGGTAATTGGAGTTGTTGCAGTACTTGCGGTGGTTATTCCTGTGGTTACCTTGATGTGGTATAGTAATAACCAAAAAGAAAGTGTAACAAATCCATGGAAAAATGGCCAGTTAGCTAAAAGTAAGGAAGCAGCTGCAGCATCATCTGATAATCAATCCTCTCAAGTTGATACTTCATCCTTGTCTGACCAACAGTTAGAAGACTGGGTTGTTTCTACCTATGCTAAAGAACAAGGTTCAACTGGAGAAAATTATAAGAATCTAGGTTGGAATGTCTATTCATGGACGGATGATGATGATAACCTAGTTTATGCTCAACTTTATGATGCCTATGGTAATGATGTTCTTCTTTTCCGTGTAGATAAGAAGGGACAACTCGAAGCTTATGGTGGTATTGACGGTTCAAGTGATTCTTGGGACGTCGTTTCAAAAAAATATACAACCGATTAATGAAACTATATAAAACACCTGACTATGGTGGTTGAGACTGTCTTTTGACAGTCTTTTTTGGTATAATTTAAGGTAATCGTGTATACAATTAAAAAGCTGACTGAGAAGATTTGGGGATGATGGTTCTACAGAACTTTTTTAATGTCTTCAGGTTTTCGAGGATAGGTTAAATAAAGGAGAGTTGTCGTGTCAGACTATTTATCGGTCACATCCTTAACCAAATATTTGAAAATGAAATTTGACCGTGATCCTTATTTAGAGAGGGTATATTTGACGGGACAGGTTTCCAATTTTCGTCGCCGCCCGAGTCATCAATATTTTTCGCTTAAGGATGAAGGAGCTGTTATTCAGGCGACGATTTGGGCTGGAGTTTTCAAAAAACTTGGTTTTGAACTCGAAGAAGGGATGAAAATCAATGTCGTAGGTCGTGTCCAGATTTATGAGCCTAGTGGCTCTTATTCCATTATTATCGAGAAGGCTGAGCCGGATGGTATTGGAGCTTTGGCTATCCAGTTTGAACAGCTTCGTAAAAAATTGACTGCAGAAGGCTACTTTGATGATCGTCATAAGCAAGCGCTGCCTAATTTTGTCAAAAAAATCGGGGTTGTCACAAGTCCTAGTGGTGCGGTTATTCGAGATATTATTACGACCGTTAGTCGTCGTTTTTCAGGGGTAGAAATCTTACTTTTCCCTACCAAGGTTCAAGGTGAAGGAGCTGCACAGGAAATTGCTGAAAATATCCAAAAAGCCAATCAAAGGGATGACCTAGATTTACTTATCGTTGGTCGTGGTGGAGGTTCTATTGAAGACCTCTGGGCTTTTAACGAGGAAATTGTTGTTCAGTCCATTTTTGAGAGTCGTCTACCTGTGATTTCAAGTGTTGGTCACGAAACAGATACGACCTTGGCTGACTTTGTTGCAGATCGTAGGGCTGCTACACCTACAGCAGCGGCAGAACTTGCTACTCCAGTATCAAAGGCCGATATCTTGGTTTGGATTCGTGAAAGACAAAATAGAGCTTATCAAGCCTGTTTGAGACGTATACAGTACAATCAAGAACGTTTGGCTAAACTGTCACAATCTGTTGTCTTTAGGCAACCTGAGCGCCTATATGATGGTTATTTACAAAAGTTGGATCGACTAACAACAAGGCTTGAAACCTTCGTGAGTCAAGATTTCGATCGAAAGCAAAAAAAAGCGGAACTTTTGAAACAACGGTTACAAGGCTTAAATCTTCTGATCAGTGTTCAGAACTATCAAGACCGTCGAGAGTCTTTGCAACGTTTATTGGTGACCACAACTAAGAACACCATTAATGGTAACCGTGTGAGATTAGAAAAGGCACAGGATGCTTTATTGTCTCTAGATACTAGCCGTATTGTTGCAAGGGGCTATGCCATTGTCAAAAAAGATGATAAACCTTTAACCAGTACCAAGAATATTACCGAAGGTGATCAATTAACCGTCCAAATGAGAGATGGAGAACTAGAAGTAGAGGTGAAAAATGTCAACTAAAAAAACATTTGAGGAAAATTTACAGGACTTAGAAGCCATTGTCACTAAGCTCGAAACAGGTGATGTTGCTCTTGAGGATGCTATTGCTGAGTTCCAAAAAGGTATGGCCTTGTCTAAGGATTTGCAGAAGACCTTGGAAGATGCTGAAAAAACACTAGTTAAGGTTATGCAAGCAGATGGTACAGAAACGGAAATGGATGCCTAATGAGCAAGCTAAATAAAATTGATGCGGCTATCCGTGATTACTACCAAAAAAAGAATCTTCCTGTATCAAGTGATTTAATCACTGCTATTCTTTATTCAGTTGATAGTGGCGGTAAGCGTATTCGTCCACTGATTTTCTTAGATTTACTTGAAGGATTTGGTTTAGAGCTAACTCCTAGTCATTTCGATGTTGCAGCGAGTCTTGAAATGATTCATACTGGAAGTCTGATTCACGATGATCTGCCGGCTATGGATGATGATGATTACCGTCGAGGACGTTTAACCAACCATAAGAAATTTGATGAAGCAACGGCGATATTGGCTGGCGATTCTCTCTTTTTGGATCCCTTTGATCTCCTGGCCCAAACAGAGCTATCAGCAGAAATTCGAGTTCAATTGATTCAAGCATTGTCTCATTCCTCAGGCACCTTCGGTATGGTTGGTGGCCAGATGTTGGATATGAAGGGGGAAGGTCAGGAACTAGATTTATCGCAACTAGCTAAAATTCATGAGCATAAGACAGGTATGCTTTTAACCTTTCCTTTTGTGGCGGCTGGTATTGTTGCTCAAAAAAATCTAGAGGTTTTGGAAAATCTGAAAGAAGCTGGTCGCCTGATTGGTCTTGCCTTTCAAGTCCGTGATGATATTTTGGATGTGACTGCTGATTTCGAAGAACTTGGAAAGACACCTGGAAAAGATGTAGTAGCGGGAAAATCAACCTATCCAGCTCTTCTTGGTCTGGAAAAATCACATGCTATCCTCGAAGAATCACTTAGTAAAGCTGAGGCTATTTTCCAAAATCTAGCTGAGACTCAAGGTTTCAAGAAAGACAGTATTATAGAAATCATAGAAAGGTTACGACTCCATGCCTAAGGAAAGAGTAGACGTCTTGGCTTATAAACAAGGCCTTTTTGAAACACGAGAACAAGCAAAACGTGGCGTAATGGCAGGTTTAGTTGTTAATGTTATCAATGGTGAGCGTTACGATAAACCTGGTGAAAAAATCGATGACGGGACTGAGTTAAAACTAAAAGGTGAGAAGCTTAAGTATGTGAGTCGTGGAGGACTCAAACTTGAAAAAGCTTTGGAAGTTTTCAATCTGTCAGTTGAAGGTATGACGACCATTGATATCGGAGCCTCAACAGGTGGGTTTACTGATGTTATGCTTCAAAATGGGGCCAAACTGGTTTATGCTGTTGATGTCGGCACCAATCAGTTGGTTTGGAAATTACGTCAAGATGAGCGTGTTCGTTCTATGGAGCAATATAATTTTCGTTATGCTGAACCTGTCGACTTTACAGAAGGACTACCGTCTTTTGCATCAATCGATGTCAGCTTCATCTCTCTTAATCTGATTCTACCGGCTTTGGCTAAGATATTGGTTGATGGGGGGCAAGTTGTTGCTCTTGTGAAACCACAATTTGAGGCGGGCCGTGAACAAATTGGGAAAAACGGGATTGTCCGTGAGAGCAGTGTCCATGAAAAAGTGTTAGAAACAGTGACTGCTTTTGCGGTTGACTATGGCTTTTCAGTTAAGGGGCTGGACTTTTCACCTATTCAAGGTGGTCATGGTAACATTGAGTTTCTCGCACACTTGGAGAAGACAAATTCTCCTCAAAATGATGCTCAAACCTCTATTAAGGAAGTTGTAGCACAAGCACACAAGGAGTTTAAAAAGAATGAAGAAGAATGATCGTTTGGAGTTAATCCGAAAGATTGTCCAAGAAAATAAAATTACGACTCAAGGAGAATTGGTAAAATTACTCCAAAATGAGGGATTAAAGGCTACTCAAGCGACTGTATCGCGTGATATCAATGAAATTGGTATTACCAAAGTACCAACTGAAGACGGTTCTTACATCTATGGGCTCTCAACTGCTCCTAGACGAGTAGGTGGAACCTCTGTTGCGACTCGTCGCTTGTTGCGCGTTGATCGTCAACATGCCTTTATGAATATCGTTGTTCAACCTGGGACAAGCCGCCTCATCAAGAAGATTCTTTTAGATGAGTACAAGCATTTGATTTTTAGTGTTATTGCTGATGATGATACCCTCTTTTTAGTGGCTCAGTCAGAGTTAGCAGCTATTGAGCTACAGGGGCAAATCATTAAGTGGGTTGAAGAATAGGAGGGCCTATGCTTCTCGAAATTACGATAAAGAATTTCGCAATTATTGAAGAGATTTCTCTAAACTTTGAGAATGGTATGACCGTCCTTACTGGTGAAACAGGTGCTGGTAAGTCCATTATTATAGATGCTATGAATCTTATGTTGGGTGCTAGGGCTTCTAGTGAGGTCGTCCGTCATTCAGCATCTAAGGCTGAAATTCAGGGCTTCTTTTCAATCGAACAAAATCCTGCCTTGGTTAGTATCTTGGAAGATAATGGAATTCCTGTTGAGGATGAATTGATTATCCGTCGTGAAATCTTCCAAAATGGTAGAAGTGTTAGTCGTATCAATGGGCAGATGGTCAATTTAACGACGCTTAAGGCTGTTGGGCACTTCTTGGTAGATATCCATGGACAACATGACCAGGAAGAGCTTATGAAACCTGCTCTGCATATTATCATGCTTGATGCCTTTGGTGACAAGGAATTTTTCCAGACTAAGAAAGAGTACCAGGAGTATTTTGACCGCTATCGTGAGTTAAGAAAAGCTGTTCTAGAAAAGCAGAAAAATGAGCAGGAGCATAAGGCTCGAATTGAAATGCTAGCTTTTCAGATTTCAGAAATTGAAGCAGTCTCTCTAAAATCAGGAGAAGATTTGGCTTTGATGCAGGAGCGAGACAAGCTTCTTAATCATAAGCAAATTGCTGATACCTTAACAAATGCCTATGTCATGCTGGATAATGAAGATTTTTCAAGCCTTTCAAATGTTCGTTCTGCCATGAATGACCTCCAGTCTCTTGAAGAGTATGACTCTGATTACAAAGAACTCTCTGGAAATCTATCAGAAGCCTATTATGTTCTGGAAGATGTCACTAAGCAACTAGGTGATTTTTTGGATAATCTGGACTTTGATGCTGGGCGTTTACAAGAGATTGAACACCGCTTAGATACCATTAATGCCATTACTCGTAAATATGGTGGGACTGTCGATGACGTCTTGGATTATCTGGAAAATTCAAGTAAAGAATACAATCTTCTGACAGGCAACTCTAGCTCGTCAGATGCTATGGAACAAGAGCTTAAGCAACTTGAAAAGGACCTGCTTGCGTCTGCGGAGACCCTACAAACAGCACGCCATCAAATTGCTACGGCTCTTGAAGCTGAGATTAAGAGCGAGTTGTGTGACCTCTATATGGATAAGGCTGATTTTAAAGTCACCTTTACTAAGGGGAAATTTAATCGTGATGGTAATGAGCAGGTTGAGTTTTACATCTCAACCAATCCAGGTGAAGGCTTTAAACCGCTTGTTAAGGTAGCTTCAGGTGGTGAATTATCACGACTCATGTTAGCGATTAAGTCAGCCTTTGCCCGCAAAGAAGATAAAACAAGTATCGTCTTTGATGAGGTTGACACTGGCGTTTCAGGACGTGTTGCCCAAGCCATCGCTCAGAAGATTCATAAGATTGGGAGTCATGGTCAGGTCTTGGCCATCAGTCACCTTCCGCAAGTTATTGCTATTGCTGATTATCAGTTTTTTATTTCTAAGGAAAGCGATAATGAGACAACAGTCTCTCGTGTTCGTCTTTTGACACCTGAGGAAAGGGTGCAAGAAATCGCTAAGATGTTAGCAGGTGATAACGTGACGGAGGCTGCCTTGAGCCAAGCAAGAGCTTTGTTAAAGGTGGATGACTTTCTTTAGGAAAAGACTTGGGAAAAACTTTCCAGTCATGCTATAATAGAATAAAAATTTGTGTTAAGCGAGAAAATTATGAGTAAAATCAGAATTGTAACCGATTCGTCAATCACGATTGAACCAGAATTGGTTAAAAAATATAATATCACTGTTGTCCCATTGTCGGTAATGGTGGACGGTGTCATCTATTCAGATAGTGACCTTCGAGAAGAAGGCCGTTTCTTGGAAATGATGAAGCATAGTAAAGAGTTACCAAAGACAAGCCAACCACCTGTAGGTTTGTTTGCTGAGACATATGAAAATCTTGTCAAAGAAGGTGCAGAACAAATTGTGGCAATCCACATTATGCACACACTCTCTGGGACATGTGAAGCCTCACGTCAAGGAGCTAGTCTTTCAGGAGCAGATGTAACTGTCATCGATTCAGGCTTTACGGATCAATGCCTCAAGTTTCAAGTTGTTGAGGCAGCTAAATTAGCTGAAGCAGGAGCTAGTCTTGATGAGATTGTAGCCCATGTTGAAGAAGTGAAAAATAAATCTGAACTTCATATTGGTGTTTCTACCCTTGAGAATCTGGTTAAAGGTGGTCGTATTGGACGTGTAACAGGTCTTCTGTCTTCATTGCTCAATATCCGTGTCATCATGGAGTTGAAAGACTATCAGTTGAATACGGTTGCTAAGGGGCGAGGAGCTAAGACTTTCACGAAATGGTTAGATTCTTATATTAATGGTATCAAGGATAAGGACCGCAAAGTGGCAGAGATTGGTATTTCTTATGCAGGAACACCTGATTTAGCACATGAACTGGCTGAAAAACTTGAGGGTTTGGGTGCTCCAATTTCAATCCTTGAGACTGGTTCCATCATTCAAACGCACACTGGTGAAGGCGCCTTTGCCGTAATGGTTCGTTATGAATAAGTGGAAAGAATCAGAATTAGTTAGAAGCCTTGTAGGCTTCTTCTTGCTTTTTCTCTTATTTCTCGGCCTCTTCATTTTTATCGTTCCTAGTACGCATCAGTCATCAAAAATTGCAGAAAAGATTAAATCTATCAAAAATGAAAATGTGACCTATGTTGCTATTGGTGATTCCCTTACTCAAGGGGTAGGTGATAGTAGTAATCAAGGAGGATTCGTTCCTGTGCTATCACAGGCATTAGAGTCAGATTTTGACTGGCAAGTGACTTCTCGTAACTACGGTATTGCGGGGAATACGAGTAATCAAATTCTCAAAAGAATGCAAGAAAAGAAGGATATTCAAAGAGATCTCAAAAAGGCTAAAGTGATGACTCTGACAGTTGGTGGTAATGATGTGATCCATGTCATTAAGGACAATATCACGAATCTTAATGTAGCTACCTTCACTAAGCCTGCCCAGGCCTATCAAAAGAGATTAGGACAGATTATTGAGCTAGCTCGCAAGGAAAATAAAACATTGCCAATTTATATTGTTGGTATTTACAATCCTTTTTATCTTAATTTTCCAGAGATGACAGAAATGCAAACTATTGTAGATAATTGGAACCAGTCTACTGAAGAGGTGTGCAAAGAGTACGATAATGTGTATTTTGTTCCTGTAAATGATTTGCTTTATAAGGGAATTGATGGTAAGGGCGGTGTTACAAGCTCTGATGATACCTCTCAGTCTAGTAAATCTTCTCAAGATAGCCTGAACGATGCTCTTTTTGAGGATGATCATTTTCATCCAAATAATACAGGTTATCAAATTATGTCAGATGCCATTTTGAAACGTATTAACCAAACAAAGAAGGAGTGGTCAGGTGAGTAAGATATGGAAGTGGCTATTTTTAGGACTCTTGGCCTTAAATCTAGCTTTAGTAAGTGTTGTGATATATAGAATCATGACTCCAGTGGAGACGACAAGTTCTGTATCCCTACCCAAGGGAGCAACTAAAATTGGAAAATATAGTATGACTAAGGATGAGCTTGACGCTGCTCTTACAGGATTTGCCCAGAATTATTCGACTGATAAGATGCGTTTCAAGGTCAAGGTTACCAATTCTAAAATTGTTTTTGAAAGTAGCTATAAGGTTTTAGGTCATGCTGTTCCTCTATATGTCTATTTTACGCCGGTTGTTAGTGAATCAGGAGCAATTGTACTGCATGTTTCTGAGCTTTCAGCTGGAACCTTGAAACTGCCTGTTTCGGATGTCCTTAAGATGATTAAACGTTCGACTAACCTTCCTGATTACATCGCAATCGATAGTAAGAAGGGAAAGGTTACCCTAAATATTCAGTCTATGAAGAATGAGAAGGGGATAACAGCACGTGCTCAAAGCCTAGATTTGGTTAATGACCGTATCGAATTTGACATCTATAAGACAATAAATTAAAAAGCCTTTACTTTTTGCAAAAAAGCGATTAAATTAGCGTTTATTACTTGACCTCATAGGCCTTTTAGGATAAGATAATACTTGTTCAAGCGCTAAAAAAACTATTCGCTTAGAAATAAATTGGAGGATTGTTACAATGGCTAACAAACAAGATTTGATCGCTAAAGTTGCAGAAGCAACTGAGCTTACTAAAAAAGATTCAGCAGCAGCTGTAGATGCAGTTTTCGCTTCTATCGAAGAATTCCTTGCTGCAGGTGAAAAAGTACAATTGATCGGTTTCGGTAACTTTGAAGTACGCGAACGCGCTGCTCGTCAAGGTCGTAACCCACAAACTGGTGAAGCTATCTCAATCGCAGCTTCTAAAGTTCCTGCATTTAAAGCTGGTAAAGCTCTTAAAGACGCAGTTAAATAATGTAAAAACCCCTAAGATTTTAGGGGTTTTGATTTATACGAAATAAGTTAAGGAAATCTATGAAAACCATAACAGTGGTATTGATTTTTCTTTTGGTTTTTACTGTTATTAAACTATCAGGTATTGTTGCTATTAGCAAACTGATGAAGCCAAGTGAAGAACAAATTGAAGAAGCGCGTCAGAAACGTCTTCAAGCTGAAAAAGAGGGCAAAGACCCTTTTGAAGACTGGGATGAACGCGATGATGATGGTCTTGTCTAATAAGAGAATCCTCATCAAATAACAAAAAAAGTTTGGAAGATTTTCCAAACTTTTTTTATAGACTAGTCGATGTAGTGAAGTTTTCCTCGGAAGTCTTCAAGAGTTTCGTAACCTTTTTCTTCCATGATTTCTTTAAGTTCTTTAGTAATACGGTCAAAAATATCGACACCTTCTTTTTGAAGGGCAGTACCAACTTGTACCATACTTGCGCCACAAAGGATGTGTTCAAAAGCATCACGACCAGATTTTACACCACCAGTACCAATAATTTGGATTTCAGGATTCAAACGTTGGTAGAAAGCATGAACGTTTGCCAAGGCAGTAGGTTTGATGTAGTCACCACCTATACCACCAAAACCATTCTTAGGTTTGATGACAACAGACTCATCTTCAATGTAAAGGCCATTACCAATTGAGTTCACACAGTTAACAAAGACAAGTGGGAATTGGTTGAAAACGGCAGCAGCTTGGTCAAAGTGCACAATATCAAAGTATGGTGGTAATTTCACACCAAGAGGTTTCGTAAAGTAAGAAAAGACTTCAGTTAGGATCTCTGTTGTTGTTTCAAAATCGTAAGCGATTTGAGGTTTACCCGGAACGTTAGGACATGAAAGGTTGAGTTCAACCAGCCCTTCATAGTCACTTTCTTGAACTTTTTTAAGAATGGTGTGTGTTTCCTCAGGTGAAAGACCAACGAGAGAAAGAAAATGATTTTTTGTATTGGGTTGCTTTTGTAATTCAATGACATAGTCAAGGTAGTATTCGAAACCGTTATTTGGCAATCCCATTGAGTTGATTGACCCAAGAGGTACATTCACATAACGTGGTTCAGGATTACCGGGACGGGCCTCAAGTGTTCCTGTTTTTGTGACAAATGAACCTGCAGCTGAAGCATCAACCTCTGCCAATTCTTCCTTAGTCATACAATGAACACCAGCGGCATTCATAAGACAGTTATCAAATGTAAACTGACCAACTTTTGTAGCAGTAGAAACCATAAGATCCTCCTTAAAGATCACAAAGTAAAATGTTACTATTTCATCTCATTTTAGCATGAAAAGAGGCCTAAAACAAGGAAATATTGGACGGGCTAAAGCCTCTAAAACGAAATTCTGATATCGTCTCTTTTTGCCAAGACAAGAAGCAATAGAATTTTACAGAATTTTTTGGATTTTGCTAGCTTTTTCAAGGTTTTTTGGGTAGAATAGATACAGTAAATGGGTTTAACCCAAAATAAAAAGGAGACATAACTAATGGTAAAATTGGTTTTCGCTCGCCACGGTGAGTCTGAATGGAACAAAGCTAACCTTTTCACAGGTTGGGCTGACGTAGATCTTTCTGAAAAAGGTACTCAACAAGCTATCGACGCTGGTAAATTGATTAAAGAAGCTGGTATCGAATTTGACCAAGCATACACTTCAGTATTGAAACGTGCGATCAAAACAACTAACTTGGCTCTTGAAGCATCTGACCAACTTTGGGTTCCAGTTGAAAAATCATGGCGCTTGAACGAACGTCACTACGGTGGTTTGACTGGTAAAAACAAAGCAGAAGCTGCTGAGCAATTTGGTGATGAGCAAGTTCACATCTGGCGTCGTTCATACGATGTATTGCCTCCAGCAATGGATCGTGATGATGAGCACTCAGCACACACTG
>NZ_KV794113.1:19179-20479 GCF_001808655.1 Streptococcus sp. HMSC078H03 | reverse complement strand
ACTCAGTAATTCCAGATGCTGAAAACTTGAAAGTTACTTTGGAACGTGCCCTTCCATTCTGGGAAGATAAAATCGCTCCAGCTCTTAAAGATGGTAAAAACGTATTCGTAGGTGCACACGGTAACTCAATCCGTGCCCTTGTAAAACACATCAAACAATTGTCAGATGACGAAATCATGGATGTTGAAATTCCAAACTTCCCACCATTGGTATTCGAATTTGACGAAAAATTGAACGTTGTTTCTGAATACTACCTTGGAAAATAATTATAAAAGATAAAAGGCGGGATTTATTCCGCCTTTTTTTGAGAAGTGACTCTCGGTTCGTCTCACTTTGTAAGGTGAGATGAACCCAGGAGATAATTAGTCTAGAGTTTCGATATACTCCAGTCCCCAACTTTCAATGGCATCTAGGACACCTTGAAATTTTCTACCCATTTCAGTTAGACTGTATTCGACCCGTGGGGGAACTTCAGCATAGACTTTACGCTCCACGATTTTATCCTTCTCGAGCTGTCTGAGGTGTCGTGTTAGAATGGTTTGGGTAATGCCAGGAATTAGACGTTGTAGTTCATTAAAACGCTTAGTCCCCGTACTGAGTTGATAGATGATGACTAGAGCCCATTTGCCTGTTAGTACACGCTGCGTCGTGGCAAAAGGACAAATTCCGTATTTACTGACTTTGGTTACCATAATTCCTCCAAATTTTTTAAAATTATTCTCTTATTTGACAATAATAGTATCATATTTGATACTAGATAACAATAAAGTGCCTACTTGTCTTTTTGTTAGTAAGTGATAATATTATATCATAAATAAAAGAAACGAGGAGTAACTCATGTCAGTAAATTTAGAAATTTTTAATGCATATAACAATGGTCTTATAACAGGTGATTTTCCAGCTGTTTTTGAGACTATGGCAGATGATATTATCTGGCACCAGCCAGGTCAGCATAGTAATTCCGGTACAGTTGTTGGAAAAGAAGCACTTGGAGCACACTTGGCTCAATTTTCAGAAAAAACAAACGGTACCTTCAAAGTATTGACTAACTGGGTGTCTGAAAATATTGACCTTGTAGCAGCCAATGTGACCTTTGTCGGAACTCGCCCAGACGGCGAGGAACTCAACATGAATGGTATTGATCTTTTTCGCATGGATGATGGAAAGATCAAGGAAGTTTGGCTCTTTTCATCAGATCAAGCAGTAGAAGATGCTTTCTGGGGTTAGACAGTAAATTAATCTATAATCTGAAATGAAATTTGATTTATGGATCGTGATGATGAGCACTCAGCACACACTG
>NZ_KV794113.1:1621-19079 GCF_001808655.1 Streptococcus sp. HMSC078H03 | reverse complement strand
ACTCAGTAATTCCAGATGCTGAAAACTTGAAAGTGACTTTGGAACGTGCCCGTCCATTCTGGGAAGATAAAATCGCTCCAGCACTTAAAGATGGTAAAAACGTATTCGTAGGAGCACACGGTAACTCAATCCGTGCCCTTGTAAAACACTTCAAAGGCTTGTCTGATGACGAAATCATGGACGTTGAAATTCCAAACTTCCCACCATTGGTATTCGGATTTGACGAAAAATTGAACGTTGTTTCTGAATACTACCTCGGAAAATAAGCTGAGATAAGTAGTTATCATTAACAAATAAAAAGTTGACTTCGGTCAGCTTTTTTGTTTTCTTGAAAATAAATGTAAATAGTGGTCAGAAAAGTCAGTCAATTCAGTAATTTTTCCTTGACTTTCAACTTGGAAAGATGTATCATATTAACCAAGATACATCGAAAGGAAATGAGTCAAATGACATTCGCAACTACAACTGTTTTGCTATTGCGTAATGAGGGCTAGTGCAAAAGCATTAGTCCTGTTTGGCTTACCAAGCGGGAGGTAAAAACATCTCGCTTGGGTTTCCGAGTGAGATGTTTTTTTACTACTATCGTTTTTACTTTTAGAAAGAGGATTGTCTATGCGTAAAGTTGAATTTTTTGATACAAGTCTTCGTGATGGGGAACAAACACCTGGAGTTAACTTCTCAATCAAAGAAAAAGTTGCCATTGCTAAGCAACTTGAAAAATGGGGAATTTCTGTAATCGAAGCAGGTTTCCCTGCAGCTAGTCCAGATTCATTTGAGGCAGTAAAACAAATTGCAGAAGCTATGACAACAACTTCTGTTACCGGCTTGGCTCGCTCAGTAAAATCTGATATTGATGCTTGTTATGAGGCTTTGAAAGATGCCAAGTATCCACAAATTCATGTCTTTATCGCAACAAGTCCGATTCACCGTGAGTTTAAATTGAAGAAATCAAAAGAAGAAATTCTTGAAGCTGTAAAAGAGCATGTGACTTATGCGCGTGAACGTTTCGATGTTGTTGAGTTTTCACCAGAGGATGCTACTCGTACTGAGCTTGATTTCTTGACTGAAGTTGTTCAAACAGCGGTTGATGCTGGTGCATCATATATTAATATTCCAGATACAGTAGGATTTACGACTCCAGAAGAGTTTGCACGTATTTTTGATCATTTGACTGAAAATATTAAATCAGACCATAAAGTTGTTTTTGGTGTTCACTGTCACGATGACCTCGGTATGGCAACTGCAAATACTTTGACAGCAATTAAACACGGTGCTGGACGTGTACAGGGAACTGTTAATGGTATCGGTGAACGTGCGGGTAATGTTGCTCTTGAAGAAGTAGCTGTTGCTTTGAAAATTCGTGAAGACTTTTTCCAAGCAACAAGTGATATTGTTCTTAATGAAACAATGAATACTTCAGAGCTTGTTTCTCGCTTCTCTGGAATTCCTGTTCCTAAAAATAAAGCTGTTGTTGGTGGAAATGCCTTCTCTCATGAATCAGGTATCCACCAAGATGGTGTTCTTAAGAACCCACAAACTTATGAAATTTTCACACCAGAATTGGTAGGTGTGAAGAGTAACAGTCTTCCTCTTGGTAAATTGTCAGGACGTCATGCCTTTGTTGAAAAATTGAAAGAACTTGAGCTTGATTTTGTGGAAGAAGATATCAAACCACTCTTTGCCAAATTTAAAGTCTTGGCTGGGAAAAAACATGATATTACTGATGCAGATATTCGTGCACTTGTTGCTGGTACAAGTGTAGATAATCCAGAAGGTTTCCACTTCGAAGATCTTCGCTTGACTACTAATGCTGATGAAACAATCACTGCTACAGTAAGCTTGGCTAATGAAGATGGTGAATCTGTTGAATTTTTGGCAAATGGCCAAGGGTCAGTTGAAGCTATCTTCAATGCTATTGACAAATTCTTCAACCAAACAGTTCGCTTGACTTCTTATAATATTGACGCAGTAACTGATGGTATTGATGCGCAAGCGCGTGTACTTGTAACTGTAGAAAATGTAGATACAGATACTATTTTCAATGCATCTGGTTTAGACTTTGACGTCTTGAAAGCATCAGCAATTGCCTATATCAATGCTAATACATTGGTTCAAAAAGAAAATGCTGGTGAGATGGCACGTAAGGTTTCTTATCGTGACCTTCCATAAGCCGAAGAGGAGTTAAACATGATAAAGAAAATTGTAACACTTTCAGGTGATGGAATTGGACCTGAGATTATGGCAGCAGGTCTTGAAGTTCTTGAAAAAGTAGCTTCAAAAATTGGATTTGATTACGACATCGATGCTAAACCATTTGGTGGTGCTGGCATTGATGCCGAGGGTCATCCACTTCCTAAATCAACTTTGGATGCTGCTAAATCAGCAGATGCTATCCTCTTGGCTGCAATTGGTGGACCTAAATATGACAATGCGCCAGTTCGTCCTGAACAAGGACTTTTGGCCATTCGTAAGGAGTTGAATCTCTTTGCTAATATCCGTCCTGTCCGCATCTTTGATGCTTTGAAACACTTGTCACCTCTTAAACCTGAGCGTATTGAGGGCGTAGACTTCGTCGTTGTTCGTGAGCTCACAGGTGGTATTTACTTTGGTGAGCACATTTTGGAAGAAGATAAGGCTTGCGATATCAATGATTATTCAGCAGATGAGATTCGTCGTATCATGCGTCGTGCCTTCAAGATTGCTCAAGGTCGTGGCAAAAAGGTCACTAGCATTGATAAACAAAATGTTTTGGCAACTTCTAAATTGTGGCGTAAGGTTGCTGATGAAGTTTCTTTGGAGTTTCCAGATGTAACTCTTGAACATCAGCTCGTTGATAGTGCTGCAATGATTATGATTACCAACCCAGCTCGTTTTGATGTGGTTGTGACAGAAAACCTTTTTGGTGATATCTTGTCTGATGAATCAAGTGTCCTTCCAGGAACTTTAGGTGTTATGCCATCTGCCAGTCATTCTGAAAATGGTCCAAGTCTTTATGAACCTATTCATGGTTCAGCACCAGATATCGCTGGTCAAGGTATTGCCAATCCAATTTCAATGATTTTGTCAGTAGCTATGATGTTACGTGAAAGTTTCAATGAAACTGAAGGGGCAGAATTGATTGAAAATGCTGTTGATAAGACCTTGAATCAAGGCATCTTGACACGTGATTTGGGTGGTCAGGCTTCGACTGCTGAAATGACAGCAGCTATTATTGGCAATCTCTAAACTCATGACACTAAAACTAGTGTTACTAAGTGTTTTGTTGGTATGGAATATTGTCGTCTTATTGGTTTATGGCCTTGATAAACATAAGGCTATCCGACATAAGAGACGGATTTCTGAGAAGGCATTATTATTACAGACACTGATCTTTGGTGGTATTGGTGCCTTTCTAGGTGGAAGACTTTTTAGACATAAAATTAACAAATGGTACTTTAAGCTTTGCTGGCTTATAGGAATTGTTATAGATGTCTTTCTTTTATACCTTATTCTAACAAGACTTTCGGATTAGCTAATCCTTAGATTATAATTGGAGTATTTTATGAGCGGAAAATCAATTTTTGATAAACTTTGGGAACGCCACGTCGTTACTGGAAATGAGGGCGAACCACAATTGATGTATGTGGATCAGCATTATATTCACGAGGTTACAAGTCCACAGGCCTTTCAAGGACTTCGTGATGCTGGACGTAAAGTTCGTCGCCCAGATTTAACTTTTGGTACGACAGACCACAACGTTCCTACGGTTGATATTTTTAACATTCGTGACCTTATTTCTAAAAACCAAATTGATACTTTGGCGAAAAACGTTGAGGAATTTGGTATTGATGCGGCTACCCACGGTACTGCTCGTCAGGGGATTGTCCACATGGTTGGTCCTGAAACAGGTCGTAGTCAACCCGGAAAATTTGTCGTTTGTGGAGATAGTCATACGGCTACTCATGGTGCCTTTGGTGCTATTGCCTTTGGTATTGGTACATCTGAGGTAGAACATGTCTTTGCGACACAATGTTTGTGGCAAGTGAAACCGAAGAAAATGAAGGTTGAATTTGTTGGTAAACCACAGCCAGGTGTTTATTCAAAAGACTTTATTCTTGCACTCATTGCACGCTATGGCGTTGATGCTGGTGTAGGATACGCAGTTGAATATTGTGGTGAAGCTATCGATGCTCTTTCAATGGATGAACGCATGACTATCTGTAACATGTCTATTGAATTTGGTGCTAAGATGGGTCTTATGAATCCAGACCAAAAAACTTATGATTATGTTGAAGGGCGTCCTTGCGCACCTAAGGGTGAGAAGTTTGAAGAAGCAGTAGCTGACTGGAAAACCTTGGTCTCAGATCCAGATGCTGAATACGATAAAGTAATCACTATTGATGTTTCAGAATTGGCACCTATGGTTACATGGGGAACTAACCCTGAAATGGGTGTTGAGTTTGATCAACCATTCCCAGAAATCAAAGACTTTAATGATGAACGTGCTTACGAGTATATGGATGTTAAGCCTGGCGAATATGCTAAAGATATCGATCTTGGCTATGTCTTTATTGGTTCTTGTACTAACGCACGTCTTAGCGACCTTGAGTTAGCTGCTAAATTCGTTAAAGGAAAACATATCGCACCAACATTGACAGCTATTGTTGTTCCAGGTTCACGTCCAGTTAAGAAAGAAGCTGAACGTCTTGGTTTGGATAAAATTTTCTTGGATGCAGGATTTGAATGGCGTGATCCAGGTTGCTCAATGTGTCTTGGTATGAACCCAGACCATGTTCCAGAAGGCGTTCACTGTGCATCTACAAGTAACCGTAACTTTGAGGGACGTCAAGGATATGGAGCTCGTACTCACCTTTGTAGTCCAGCAATGGCAGCAGCTGCGGCAATCGCTGGTAAATTTGTAGATGTACGCTATATGCCAGAAGTTCAAGCATAAGGGAGAAGATAATGGAAAAATTTACCGTCTATACAGGGAAATCAGTACCTTTGATGAATGATAACATCGATACGGACCAACTCATTCCCAAACAATTCTTGAAAGCTGTTGATAAAAAAGGCTTCGGTAAGAATTTGATGTTTGAATGGCGTTATCTTAATGATGACTACGAAGAAAATCCTGATTTCGTCTTCAATAAACCTGAGTATCGCGATGCGACTATTTTGGTTACTGGTGATAACTTTGGTTCAGGATCATCTCGTGAACACGCTGCGTGGGCATTGGAAGACTATGGTTTCCGCTGTGTTATCGCTGGATCATTTTCAGATATCCACTATAACAACGAATTGAAGAATGGTATGTTGCCAATCGTTCAACCCTTGGAAGTACGTCAAAAATTGGCTGCTCTTCCTGCAGGTGAGGAAATCACGATTGACCTTCCAAACCAAGTCATTAAATCTTCAGCAGGAGAGTTTCCATTTGATATCGATCATGAGTGGAAACGTAAATTGGTTGAAGGGCTTGATGATATTGGAATCACTCTTCAATATGAAGATTTGATTGCTGCCTATGAAAAACAACGCCCATCATATTGGCAATAAGGGACTAAGTTGTTTTTCTAAACTTTGATATTCAATCTTGCTATCAAAAGCAATGATGTGTTAGTAAAAAAATAATGATCACTTAAAAGAATGGGATAAGGACAATGTCTAAAATGTTGTTCTATCTCATTCTTTTTGTTTGAAACAGTTAATATGGTAGAGGCGTTTTTACTAGTAGCGTATGCTATAATAGAAAGATAGAAAGGAGGCCTTCATGTTTGCACAATTGGATACAAAATCCGTCTATAGTTTCATGGATAGTGTCGTAGATTTGAACAGCTACGTTGCGCGTGCCAAAGAGCTTGGCTATCAAGCCCTTGGTTTGATGGATCGTGACAATCTCTATGCTGCTTATCATTTTGCCCAGCTTGCAAGTAGAAACGGTTTACGTCCTTTGATTGGTATGGAAGCTAATCTATTTTACGAGGGAAGAAAAATTCCTTTTCGTCTATTAGCAAAAAATAATCAGGGCTATAAAAATTTGATGAAGTTGGCAACAGAGCTTTCCTCAGGACAACGTGAACTTACAGCTTTTTCGGACTATCTGAATGCTATTGCCCTCATCCTTCCGAGTGAAGACTGGGAGTCAGGGATGACACTTGGTTCAGAGGTTTTCATTGGGGTAAGGCCAGAAGATGCTGGCAAAGAGTTTGATTATCCTGTGGTTCCCTTACATACAGTGCGTTACTTTGAGAATTCAGACCGCTCGACGATTCAGGTGTTGCATGCCATCTCACAAAATGTTTCCTTGTCAGAGGCCTCTATTTGTCCTATGAATCAGCTACTTTTCTCGCCTCAAGAAATGGAAAGTGCCTATAGCGATATTCCAGAGGCTTTGAACAATTTGGAGCAACTTGTTTCAGACATTACTTATCAATTTGATACAGATTTGAAGCTTCCACGTTTTAATCGAGATATGCCAGCAGTTGACCAATTAAGTCAATTAGCTCAATCTGGATTGGAGTCTAAAAAGTTAACCTCAGCAGTTTATCAGGAACGTTTAGACAAAGAATTGTCTATCATTCATCAGATGGGCTTTGATGATTATTTCTTGATTGTCTGGGATTTGTTACGCTTTGGGCGTAGCCGTGGTTATTATATGGGAATGGGACGTGGATCTGCTGCAGGAAGCTTGGTGGCCTATGTTCTTGACATTACTGGAATTGATCCCGTTAAAAATGACTTGCTTTTCGAGCGTTTCCTAAATGAAGAGCGTTATAGCATGCCTGATATTGATATCGACTTGCCTGATATCTATCGAAGCGAGTTTCTTCATTATGTTAGGGACCGTTATGGTAGTAAGCACTCTGCTCAGATTGTTACCTTTTCAACCTTTGGAGCCAAGCAGGCTATTCGAGATGTTTTTAAACGTTTTGGTGCTAAGGAATTTGAACTGTCCCAACTAAGTAAAAAGATTTCTTTTCGTGATAACTTGACCTCTGTCTATGAGAAGAATATGTCATTCAGACAGCTGATTAATCAGAGACAGGAATTTCAGAGGGCATTTGAAATTGCTAAGGCTATTGAAGGCCAGCCAAGACAAACCTCAATTCATGCTGCCGGTATAGTGATGAGTGATGATGACCTGACTAATCATATTCCTCTAAAAGCTGGTGAGGATATGATGGTTACTCAGTACGATGCCTCCGCAGTTGAGGCCAATGGCTTGCTTAAGATGGATTTCTTGGGTCTCCGTAATTTGACCTTTGTTCAAAAAATGAAGGAGAAGCTTGAAGAAGAGCAGGGCATCACTATTGATATCAAATCCATTGACTTGGAAGATCCACAGACCCTAGCACTTTTTGCCAGTGGTAAGACAAAGGGGATTTTTCAGTTTGAGCAGGCGGGTGCCATAAACCTCCTTAAACGAATTAAACCTGCTAAGTTCGAAGAAGTCGTAGCGACAACCTCTCTTAACCGTCCTGGAGCCAGCGATTATACAGATAATTTCATTGCTCGTAAGTATGGTAAGGAAAAAGTAGATCTGATTGATCCAGTAGTTGCACCAATCCTTGAGCCTACTTATGGCATCATGCTCTATCAGGAGCAGGTTATGCAGATTGCCCAAGTATTTGCGGGCTTTACACTTGGAAAAGCCGATTTGCTTCGTCGAGCGATGTCTAAAAAAGATGCCAATGAAATGTCCAAGATGTCCGAACAATTCATGGAAGGAAGTCGTCAGTTAGGACGTGACCCACAGATTGCTGAAAGACTCTTTAGTATGATGGCTAAGTTTGCGGGTTATGGCTTTAATAGAAGTCATGCCTATGCCTACTCAGCTTTGGCCTTTCAGTTAGCCTATTTCAAAACGCACTACCCACAGATATTCTATGACGTTATGTTGAATTATTCGTCTAGTGATTACATTAAGGATGCAATTGAAAATGGCTTCTCCCTAGCTAGACTCGATATTAATAGGATTCCCTATCTGGACAAGATTTCAGATGGCAAGATCGTATTAGGCCTTAAGACTATCAAAGGCTTGCCAAGAGATTTTTCCCTTTGGATTATTGAGGATCGCAAACAAAATGGCAAATACATTTCTATAGAAGACTTTTTGACACGTATTCCTAGTAAATATCAGAAAGTCGATATTTTGACACCTCTTATTCAAATTGGTTTGTTTGATATTTTTGAACCAAACCGTCAGAAAATCATTGGCAATTTAAACAACCTCTTTACTTTTGTCAATGAGTTAGGAAGTTTGTTTGCAGAGTCCTCTTATTCTTGGGTTGATTATGAAGACTATAGCCAGACGGATCGTTATAATTTAGAACAGGAGTTACTAGGAGTTGGGCTTAGTCCTCATCCTTTACACCTAGCTCAAAAAATGGCCTCTCGTCCCTATCAACCAATTTCTGATTTGACGGTTAATACTAAGGCGACGGTTTTGGTTCAGCTAGAGTCCGTTCGAATTATCAGAACTAAAAAAGGTGATCAGATGGCCTTTCTGAACGTAACTGATGGGATCAATAAACTTGATGTTACTCTATTCCCAGAAACTTATTTCTATCATAAGGATAAATTAAGTGAAGGTGGTCTCTTTTATCTTGATGGGCGGACCCAGGAGCGTGATGGACGCATTCAGTTAATTTTGTCCAACATGGAGGAAGCTAGTACGGAGCGTTTCTGGATTTTACTTGAGAATCATGATCAGGACTTAGACGTTTCTCAAATCTTAGCTAAGTATCCTGGAAACATCCCTGTCATTATTCGTTATCAAGGAAGTAAGGAAACCATCGTTAGTCAAAGATATAGAGTATCCAAGAACGAGGAACTTAATCAGGAATTAGCACCTTATGTGTTGAAAACGGTTTTACGATAAAAAAAACAATAAATCTTTTCAAATTTAAAGCCATTTAGAATTCTTTATGTTATAATGAAAATGTTAAATATATAAAAGGAGTATCAGGAATAATGAAACGTATTGCTGTTTTGACTAGTGGTGGAGATGCCCCTGGTATGAACGCTGCCGCTCGCGCAGTTGTTCTCAAAGCAATTTCTGAAGGAATTGAAGTATTCGGCATTAACCGTGGATACGCTGGTATGGTTGAAGGAGATATCTTCCAACTTGATGCCAAAGGCGTAGACAACATCCTCAGCCGTGGTGGTACTTTCCTTCAGTCTGCTCGCTATCCTGAGTTTGCCCAACTTGAGGGTCAACTTAAAGGTATTGAGCAACTTAAAAAACATGGAATCGAAGGTGTAGTAGTTATTGGTGGAGATGGTTCTTACCATGGTGCTATGCGTTTGACTGAACATGGTTTCCCAGCTGTTGGTCTTCCAGGAACTATCGATAACGATATCGTTGGTACAGACTATACAATTGGTTTTGATACTGCTGTTGCAACTGCAACAGAAGCTATCGATAAAATTCAAGACACTGCTTTCAGTCACGGACGTACTTTTGTCGTTGAAGTTATGGGACGTCACGCTGGTGATATCGCTCTTTGGGCTGGTATCGCTTCTGGTGCAGACCAAATTATCGTACCTGAAGAAGAGTACGACATCAACGAAGTTGTCCGTAAAGTTAAAGAAGGTTACGAATCAGGTGTTAAAACTCACCACGTAATCGTACTTGCTGAAGGTGTTATGGGTGCTGAAGAATTTGCAGCTAAAATGAAAGAAGCTGGAGATACTTCAGATCTTCGTGCAACAAACATTGGACACGTGGTTCGTGGTGGTTCGCCAACTCCGCGTGACCGTGTTCTTGCTTCATGGATGGGTGCTCATGCGGTTGACCTCCTTAAACAAGGTATTGGTGGTGTAGCTGTTGGTATCCACAATGAAGAGCTTGTTGAAAGCCCAATCCTTGGTACAGCAGAAGAAGGCGCTTTGTTCAGTCTTACTGAAGACGGTAAAATTATCGTTAACAATCCACACAAAGCTCGTCTTGACTTTGCAGACCTTAACCGTTCATTGGCTAACTTGAGCTAATCTCGGTTATTTAAATTATTGTTAATCCGTCGCTAGGGCGACAAAAAATATAAGGGAGTTTTTATTTATCATGAATAAACGCGTAAAAATCGTTGCAACACTTGGTCCTGCGGTTGAAATCCGTGGCGGCAAAAAATTTGGTGAAGATGGTTACTGGGGTGAAAAACTTGACCGTGAAGCATCTGCTAAAAACATTGCTCAATTGATCAAGGAAGGTGCCAACGTTTTCCGTTTCAACTTCTCACATGGTGACCACGCTGAACAAGGTGAACGTATGGATGTCGTTCGTATGGCAGAAGACCTTGCTGGTCAAAAAGTAGGTTTCCTTCTTGATACAAAAGGACCTGAAATGCGTACTGAATTGTTCGAAGGTGATGCTAAAGAGTATGCATACAAAACTGGTGAACAAATTCGTGTTGCTACTAAACAAGGTATCAAATCAACTCGCGACGTTATCGCTTTGAACGTTGCAGGTGCACTTGACGTTTTTGACGATGTAGAAGTAGGTAAACAAGTTCTTATCGATGATGGTAAACTTGGTCTTCGTGTTGTAGACAAAGATGCTGAAAAACGTGAATTCATCGTTGAAGTTGAAAATGATGGTATCATCGCTAAACAAAAAGGTGTAAACATCCCTTACACTAAAATTCCTTTCCCAGCACTTGCTGAACGTGATAACGCTGATATCCGTTTTGGTCTTGAACAAGGTCTTAACTTTATCGCTATCTCATTCGTACGTACTGCAAAAGACGTACAAGAAGTTCGTGCTATCTGTGAAGAAACTGGTAACGGTCATGTTCAATTGTTGGCTAAAATCGAAAACCAACAAGGTATCGATAACATCGATGAAATCATCGAAGCTGCTGACGGTATCATGATCGCTCGTGGTGACATGGGTATCGAAGTACCATTCGAAATGGTTCCAGTTTACCAAAAAATGATCATCACTAAAGTAAACGCTGCTGGTAAAGTTGTTGTTACAGCTACTAACATGCTTGAAACAATGACAGAAAAACCACGTGCAACTCGTTCTGAAGTATCTGACGTATTTAACGCAGTTATCGATGGTACAGATGCTACAATGCTTTCTGGTGAGTCTGCAAATGGTAAATACCCAGTTGAATCAGTTCGTACAATGGCTACAATTGATAAAAACGCTCAAACTCTTCTTAAAGAGTATGGTCGTCTTGATTCATCAACATTTGACCGTTCAACTAAGACTGAAGTAGTTGCATCTGCAGTTAAAGATGCTACTAACTCAATGGATATCAAACTTATTGTTGCTCTTACTGAATCAGGTAACACTGCTCGTTTGATTTCTAAATACCGTCCAGAAGCTGATATCTTGGCTGTAACATTCGATGAAATTACTCAAAAATCATTGATGCTTAACTGGGGTGTTATTCCAGTAGTTACTGAAAAACCAAGCTCAACTGATGATATGTTTGATGTTGCTGAAAAAGTTGCATTGGAATCAGGTCTTGTAGAATCTGGTGACAACATTGTTATCGTTGCTGGTGTTCCAGTAGGTACAGGTGGTACAAACACTATGCGTATCCGCACAGTAAAATAATTTAAGTAGTACTTAAATAGAAAGAAGGTCTTTGGATCTTCTTTTTTTGGCTCTATAATCGATTTAGTAGGTTAAACTATTGAAGAGATTATAGAGCTTTTTTCGTAGGTAGGTAAATCAATTGGATAATAATAACAAGAGAAGAAAATCATATTTATTCCAAATGGTTTAAAGCAAGATGGCTGATTTGGTTTGTATTTTCAACAGATTTAGTTCTAAGTGTCATATGGCTTAGAAGGTATTAAGAGAAGAGGGAAATTATCTTTTCAAAGAAATTTTGCTTTTCTTGAAAACAACAGGATAAAAAATGTCGTTAAATAGGCTTCTAAACTATAGTTAAGATGGTTATAAGCTATAATTTTTAGAAGGACTGAGTTGATAACAAACCATTTTAATTTCAATAATGACTTACTAATTTAAAAGTTCTAATGAATTATTAATTTT
This sequence comes from Streptococcus sp. HMSC078H03, assembly GCF_001808655.1. Taxonomy (NCBI): domain Bacteria; kingdom Bacillati; phylum Bacillota; class Bacilli; order Lactobacillales; family Streptococcaceae; genus Streptococcus; species Streptococcus sp. HMSC078H03. The sequence continues at coordinate 7,090 of NZ_KV794113.1, read as the reverse complement.
GAAAATCGATTTTTGAAAAAAATAAAATCATAAGTTTCTTTTTACTGACAATTCTAAAAATAAATAATTATAAAATTATTAATTAAAACGTTTATAAAAATAGTGATATTTATAATCATTCTACTGATTACATGATTATTTTTAAGTGAACCTTATAAAAAAATTGAAAATAAGAGCATTTCTTTTCACAAATATTAGGAATTTTGTTAAAATATTTAACGATTAGTATTTTTAAATACTTTTAATCTCATTGAGGGGTGAGATACTTAATAGTATAAGTGTGGAGGATTACCAAAGTGGGTAAAGATTTATTTAATGATCGTATAAGTCGATTTTCGATTCGTAAGCTGAATGTAGGGGTTTGCTCCGTTCTTCTTGGAACTCTGGTTATGGTTGGTACTGCTAGTCAAGTATCTGCCGATGAAACAGCTAACCAAGTCCAAGCAGGAGATGTAGCTAGCACTACTTCTACAGTGAGTGATGAGACATCTTCTCAGAATGCTGTTGCTGCTCAAGCTTCGACGGAAGTCGCAAATTTCTTATCAAGTTCTGAGACTAATAGTCAGTCTCAAACCGTTTCAAATGCTAGCGCAGCTACTTCTGAAACGTCTACAACACAAGCTTCTAGTGAGACAACATCTCAAGCAGCTTCGTCAACGTCAGCAACTACTGCAGCATCTACCACTAGTGTTGCTGGCTCTACAAGTGTAGGCAATACTACGGGAGTTTCAACGACAGCCTCTGTTACATCAGCATCATCTGAGACACCTGCTTCAGAAACAGCATCTGAAGCACAAGGTGTGGACGTTCAAGCAGAAGCTTCTACAACGAATGCTCTTTCAAGTGGAGCCGAAGCGTCTGCTGTAGAGCAACCTGTTGTAACAGCAGAAACTTCTGGTCGACGTCGTACACGTCGTGCATTAGGTGATCCTAATGACGAAAGCTTGATTGGGGATGATGTTGAAGATGCAACTTCAACTCCAAAAGTTGAAAAACCAGGCTTTACAACAAATGTTGATGCCAAATCTATGGCTAGCCAAATCTCATGGTTGGACTTTGGAGATGTAGCTAACTGGACAGGAACTACTACAGTACTAGTTCCTAAAAGTGAAGTTAAACCAACTGAGAACTTAGAAGAAAAATTGGCTCTTCAAGTTGGGTCTACCTATACCAAGGAAATTATGCCTGGTTATGTAGTTACTGTAAAAGTCAAATCCTTGAAACCTTTCCAAGCGACTGAAATCTATAAGAAACGGATGGAAAATCAAGGGGCTACAGAAGCTGAAAAAGCAACCTATGATCCAAATGCAAAAAATGGTTATGTAAGTGGAGTCACTTCAAATGCTGCTAGGCAAGCTTTTAACAATGGTGAAGAGGCCAAAATCGTTGCTGATGCTCAAAATAATTGGACTGAAATCAGATTTGAGAATATTGATACGAAAACCAAGAAGACTACCATAAGTTCAGCTTTGAATGGTGGAAATATTGGAGTTCAGTTTGAAATCTCTGCAACCTTCCGTGGTAAGACAGTTAAGCCAGCTATTGTTATGGCTGATGGGGAGTCTGCTAACCCAGGTGAATTAGTTATGTTTACTACCAATGGAGAAGGTTGGCAGCATATTGGAGAATGGAAAAAGTTTACCAGACCAACTACTTCTGTAACATATTCACCACAAGATACTGAAAATCTTTTTGGACCTAATCCTAAATTTAATAATACCAACTTAAACCAACTTCGTAGATCTACTCAAGTTGGGCCAGAAAAGAAACCAGTAGCTTGGAAGTATTTTGGAAATCCAGACCAAGTTACAGGTGGTCTAGGAACCGGTATCTTTGGACCAAACATTTCTGAAGGTAATTATACTGTTCCAATCGTTATGACGCGTGGTGCCTCTGAAGTGGGGCTTTATGTCGCTTCAGGTGGTAAACAGTCAGCAATGCTAGGATTCTTCCCAATTGATGAAGGGGACGCTCCTGAGTCATACGGAAAAGCTATGCATACCATTGCAACTGTAGATGGTGTAACTGGTGCTAAAGTAAATCAACCATATATTGGTAATGTGAGCCCAGATATGGATGAGAATACCGTTCTTGACTGGTTCGGTGATGATAAGGCAACTACGGCCGATGAAGGAATTGACCAATTGCTTCCAGATGAGCTTAAAGGTACAACCAATGAGATGATCAAGATGGATCGTACACGCCCAGGTAACTACAAGCTGTCAATAGAAGCCCATACAGATGGAGCTTCAGAAGCTTATATCTACGGTTGGATAGACTTTAACCAAAATGGAACCTTTGATGAAGATGAGCGTTCGAATCTAGCAACCATTACCAAAGATGGTACGGTTCAATTAACATTTGCTAATAGCAAAACCTACATTGACCCAAGTGTTAATGAATTAGGAGTTCGAATCCGTATTGCTAAGAATGCAAAAGAAATCGAAAGCCCAACTGGTATGGCCTTATCTGGGGAAGTGGAGGACTTCAAGACTCAAATCACCCATCCACCAAAAGGGGAGTTTAAAGAAACCACTGGGGTTCAAGGTGCTAAGCAAACCGCTACTGTAGCCTTTACTGCTCGTGGTTTGCAAAAATATAGCCGAACTGAGTCAGCTAAAATTGATGAAACAGTAGAACCATACATCGTTGATTCAAATGGTAACAAAGCTACTTTAGATTCTGAAGGTTATTATGTAGTCCCTGGTCAAGGTAAATACAAGATTACTGGTAATGGTACAGACGTGGATGTGGAATTCATTCCAGAAGATCACTTCCTTGGAACAGCTGATGGCATCTCTATCCGTCGTACAGACAGCAATGGCTATGATACTGGCTGGTCAACAAAATTCCCAGCTGACGAAGCTAACGTAGATACTGTTTTAAATACCATGGATGGTCTCTATATTCCAACTGTTACACCAAGTAATATTGAAGGGGTTGATAAAACATCAACGGATGTTCAAGGAGCAACTCAAACTGAAACTCCTACCTTTAATACAACAGTTACGAACTCGAATGGTGAAAAGATTTCTATCACACCTAGTCTTACTTACCCTGCAAAATTAGTGGATCCAGCTACTGGTCAAGTGACTGATGATTCATCTGTAACAGTAGCAGGTGAAGGAACATATACAATCAATCCTACAACTGGTCAAGTGACTTTCACTCCAGAACCAAGCTTTACTGGAACAGCTACTGGTGTAACTGTTTCACTTACTGCAGGGGTTGGTTACGATAAAGATGGAGATGTGTCAGCTGATGCTGTTAAGACAGCAACAGCTAAGTACACACCAACTGTAACACCTATCACAGTGACTCCTACAGACAAGGTTTCTGCGGATGTTCAAAACGTTCCTCAAACCCAAACACCAACCTTTGATTTGAGTAGTGACAAGACTGCAAAAATTACAAGTAAAAAACTGGTCGATCCAGCGACTGGTCAACCGACTGATGAAACTACTGTGACAGTAGCAGGTGAAGGAACATATACAATTGATCCAACGACTGGAGCAGTTACGTTCACACCTGAGAAAGACTTTGTTGGTACTGCAGCAGGAGTAACTGTGCAGGCAACTGCTACAATTACAAATGCGAACGGTAAGACTGCAACTATCACATCTGATGCAACTTATACACCAACTGTTGTAGCAGCTGTTCCAACAGCAAGCCCTGCAACTTCAAAAGATATCCAAGGTGCGACTCAAACAGGTACACCAACCTTTGCAGGAACAACTGTTCAAGTAAATGGTGAAGATAAAGCTATTACCATTAAAGATAATAGCTACACACTTTTGGATAATGATGGCAATGAAGTGACAAGCACACCAGCTTATGCTGCTGATGGTACAACTGAAATTGGTACATATTCAATCGATTCAGCTACAGGTCGAGTCACTTTCACACCGACAGATAAATCATACACAGGTGTGGTAACACCAGCCAAGGTTCAAGCTGAAAGTTCAAACGGTATTAAGGTAGATACAACCTACACGCCTGAAATCGTACCGGTAACGCCGACAGCAACACCAGCTGAAACAACAGATATCCAAGGTGCCACTCAAACAGGTAAACCTGAATTCAAGGGTGGAACAGTAACTGTTGATGGTGTTGAGAAAACAGTGGCTATCAATGAAGCTGTTCCAGCAACCTTCGACGATGGTTCAACAACTAAGACAGTTGACGGCGTTGGTACTTACACAGTAGCAGCAGACGGAACTGTGACATTTGTTCCTGAGAAATCATTTACAGGCACAGCACCAGCAGTCACAGTCGTTCGTGAAGACATGAACGGTACTAAAGCTTCAGCGACTTACACACCAACTGTGACTCCGGTAACGCCAACTGCAGCTCCAGCTGAATCAACAGATGTTCAAGGTGCCACTCAAACAGGTAAGCCTGTATTTACTGAGGGTAACAGCCGTGTGCCGATGAATGATGATGTTGCCGCAACATTTGACGATGGCTCAACAACTAAGACAGTTGACGGCGTTGGTACTTACACAGTGGCAGCAGACGGAACCGTAACCTTCGTTCCTGAGAAATCATTTACTGGAACAGCACCAGCAGTGACGGTTGTTCGTGAAGACATGAACGGTACTAAAGCTTCTGCGGCATATACACCAACAGTAACCCCAGTAACACCGACTGCAGAAGATACAACATCTACAGGTAAACAAGGACAAACCCAAACAGGTAAGCCTAAATTTACTGAAGGCAACAGCCGTGTGCCAATGAATGATGACGTTCCAGCTACTTTTGATGATGGTTCAACTACCAAGACAGTCGATGGCGTTGGTACTTACACGGTGGCTTCAGACGGTACAGTTACATTCGTCCCTGAAAAATCATTCACAGGTAAAGCACCAGCCGTAACAGTTGTTCGTGAAGATAAGAACGGAACAAAAGCTTCTGCAACTTACACACCAACTGTAACTCCAGTAACTCCAACTGCAACACCTGCTGAATCTACTGGACCTCAAGGTTTGGTTCAAACAGGTACAGTAACCTTCACTGAAGGTGATGAAGTAGCACCAATCGACAAGGATACCATTACTCTTCTTGATGAAAATGGTCAACCAGCAACATCTGTAGTTGCTAAGTCACCAGAAGGTAAAGAAATTGGTACCTTCACCGTTGATAAAGATACAGGTGTTGTGACCTTCACACCAACGGATAAATCTTATTCCGGCGATGTTGTCCCAGTTAAGGTTCAAGCTGCGGATACTAACGGTACAACAGTAGAAACAACTTACACACCTAAGATTACTCCAGTTGTTCCAACATCTGAAGATGCTACATCAACTGATATCCAAGGTCAAACTCAAACAGGTAAACCAACCTTCACGGAAGGCAATCCAAATGTTCCAATTGATGAGGATACACCAGCTACCTTCGAAGATGGTTCAACGACTAAGACAGTAGATGGAGAAGGTACATACACTGTTTCTCCAGATGGAACCGTAACTT
>NZ_KV794113.1:0-1521 GCF_001808655.1 Streptococcus sp. HMSC078H03 | reverse complement strand
AAAAATCATTCACTGGAACTGCTTCAGGCGTAACAGTGAAACGTGTTGATAAGAACGGTACTGAAATCACAGCTAAATACACACCAACTGTGACACCAGTAACCCCAACAGCTGCACCAGCTGAATCAACAGACATCCAAGGGGCAACCCAAACAGGCAAACCTGAATTCACTGAAGGCGATAGCCGTGTGCCTATGAACGACGCTGTTCCAGCAACATTTGATGATGGATCAACTACGAAGACTGTAGATGGTGTTGGTACTTACACAGTGGCAGCAGACGGTACAGTAACCTTTGTACCAGAAAAATCATTTGTTGGAACTGCACCTGCTGTAACTGTTGTTCGTGAAGATAAGAACGGAACCAAAGCTTCTGCGACTTACACACCAACAGTTACACCGGTAACACCAACTGCGACACCAGCTGAAACAACAGGTGTTCAAGGTGCAACCCAATCTGGCAAACCAACCTTCACTGAAGGTAATAACCGTGTACCAATGAATGATGACGTTCCAGCAACCTTCGATGATGGATCTACTTCTAAGACTGTTGATGGCGTTGGTACTTATACAGTAGCTGCAGACGGAACTGTAACATTTGTTCCAGAACCAAGCTTTACTGGTACTGCACCAGCTGTAACAGTAGTTCGTGAAGATAAGAACGGAACTAAAGCATCTGCAACTTACACACCAACTGTTAATCCAGTCACTCTTACTCCAACAAATAAAGTTTCTGAAGACATTCAAAATATTCCTCAAACTGAAACTCCAACATTTGCTTTGAGTGATGATGAGACTGCTCAAATTACAAGTAAGAAATTGATTGACCCTGCAACAGGTCAACCAACAGATGAAACAACTGTAACAGTAGCAGGTGAAGGTACTTACACAATCGATCCTACTACCGGAGCAGTAACCTTTACTCCTGAAAAAGACTTTGTCGGAACTGCAACTGGCGTGAAAATTCAAGCAATAGCGACGATTACAAATGAAGATGGTAAGACTTCAACCATCACTTCAGATGCAAGTTACACACCAACAGTTGTAGCAGCTGTTCCAACAGCTAAACCAGCTACATCTAAAGATATCCAAGGTGCGACACAAACTGGAACACCAACCTTTGAAGGTGCAACTGTTCAAGTAAATGGTCAAGATAAAGCTATTACAATCAAAGATAATAGCTACACACTTTTGGACAAAGATGGTAATGAAGTGGCGACTACGCCAGCCTATGCTGAAGATGGTACAACTGAAATCGGTACGTACTCAATTGATCCAGCAACTGGACAAGTGACCTTCACACCAACTGATAAATCTTATACAGGTAAGGTAACGCCTGTTAAGGTTCAAGCTGAAAGCTCAAATGGCATCAAGGTGGATACAACCTACACACCTGAAATTGTTCCAGTAACCCCAACAGCTACACCAGCTGAAACAACGGATATTCAAGGTGCTACTCAAACAGGTAAGCCTGAATTTACTGAAGGCGACAGCCGTGTACCAATGAACGATGATGTTCCAG
>NZ_KV794112.1:0-291 GCF_001808655.1 Streptococcus sp. HMSC078H03 | reverse complement strand
TACTTTCAAGGAACATTATGACAAACTCCCAGCTGTTATGTCCTGGGATGAGTTTGGGTTCAAGAAAGGTGAACTCGCTTTTGTGGCTCAAAACTATGAGACCAACAAACTCATAACCATCCTTGATAATCGCCGTCAAACCACTATTCGAAACTACTTTTTGAAGTATCCATTGAAAGTACGACAAAAGGTACGGTTTATCACGATGGATATGTCAGGAGCCTATATGCCACTAGCTCGAAGACTTTTTCCAAATGCCGAAATCATTATTGATCGTTTCCACATCATCCA
>NZ_KV794111.1:0-296 GCF_001808655.1 Streptococcus sp. HMSC078H03 | reverse complement strand
GCTTGAGGCAAGATGATGATACGCATGGTATCAGCGTAGGTGAATCCTTGCGATAAAGCGGCTTCGGTTTGACCTTTAGGAACCGCCTCGATACCTGTACGAATAATTTCAGAGATATAGGCTCCTGTGTAGACACCCACACAAAGGATAGCTGTCAATGAAATTGGGATCATGATATGACCATCAGTCAAGATTGAAATCCCATAGAAGACAACCACGAATTGCACAAGCAAGGGTGTATTTTGGAATATTTCGACATAAACACGTGAAATGCCACGAAGGACCTTGTTGTGAGT
>NZ_KV794110.1:0-291 GCF_001808655.1 Streptococcus sp. HMSC078H03 | reverse complement strand
ACGACTTTCAAAAGCCTTCTAAAATCCCTCTTCTCGAGCAAGCGGGAACTTCAACACTACTACGTCTGAAGAAACGTCGCTTCCAGTGTAAAGTATGTAAGAGAGTAACAGTGGCTGAAACCTCAATCGTTGAGAAAAACCACCAAATCTCCAACCTTGTCCGACAAAAGGTTGCACAACTTCTAACTGAGAAGGTATCACTAACGGATATTGCCAGAAGACTTCGTGTATCAACGTCCACCGTTTATCGTAAACTTGACCAGTTTACTTTCAAGGAACATTATGACAAAC
>NZ_KV794109.1:0-223 GCF_001808655.1 Streptococcus sp. HMSC078H03 | reverse complement strand
GCTTCAAGCAAGTCTAACCAAGAGTTGATTGATTATACCAACTATTTGATTGCTAAATGGCAAAAAGATGGTAGCCTTCAAAAACTCTACGATAAGTATCACTTGAAACCAGCTAAGGCTGAATATAAATAGAAAGGAGTCCTGAATTTATGTATCTTTTAACTGAAACGGCTAGTCCTTTCGCTCTTGAACGTTGGGCTGCTTTCTTCGCTAACTTTGGGCA
>NZ_KV794108.1:0-382 GCF_001808655.1 Streptococcus sp. HMSC078H03 | reverse complement strand
TTGAGTTGGAAGACCAGGAAGATAATGAAAATCCAAAGCAAGTTAGGAACATTACGGACGAACTCAACGTAGATAGAAGCAATCCAACGCAGAATAGGATTCTTTCCGTTACGCATCACCGCCAGAATAGTTCCGAACAGGGTAGATAGCACGATGATGAAGAAAGACAAGTAAAGAGTCGTCCACATCCCTTGTGCCAAGAATTTAAGGTTAGTAGCTGATAAAACTTCTGACATAATGGACCTCCTTAGTAAGCTTTCTTATTCTCTTCTTCTTTACGACGTGCCCATGTAGCTAGAGGGAAACACATGATAAAGTAGAGGAAGGCAGCCCCAGCAAAGGCCGGCACATAGTTAGTGGTATCATAAGCCCAAGCCTTAGC